>DASXUI010000059.1:0-2013 GCA_036504955.1 Armatimonadota bacterium | reverse complement strand
GGGCGGGGAGAAGATCTCCAAGTCCAAGGGCGCCCTGGCGGAGCCACGGGACGTGGCGAACACGCTGACCGAGGCCTCCGGCTGTGACTTCGAGGTGGCTATCGACGCGCTGCGCTACTTCCTGCTGCGCGAGATGCCCTTCGGGCTGGACGGCAGCTTCAGCGAGGAGGCCGTGATCGGCCGCTTCAACAATGACCTGGCGAACGACTTGGGGAATCTGCTCAACCGCAGCCACTCCCTCACCTCGCGGCTGTTCGAGGGGAAGGTGCCGGACGGCAGAGGCTACGAGAGCCCCATCCGGCAGTCCACCGCGGCCACTCTGGAGGAGTACGCCGCGCAGTTGGGCGACTTCCAGTTCATGCAGAGCCTACAGACAATCTGGCGGCTGCTGAGCGAGGCGAACAAGTGGTTCAATGACTCAGCGCCCTGGAAGGCGGCGCCAGAGGAGGCCGCGGGCATCCTCTACAGCACCCTGGAGGTCGTGCGGGTGGTCTCCGTGGCCCTGTCGCCCTTCATGCCGGTTGCGTGCGCGAAGCTACTGGAGCAGTTGGGCGGCGGCGCCCTTCGAGGTGGTGAGGCGGCCCTGTGGTCGCGGGATACCGCCTGGGGCGGGCTGGAGCCGGGCACCGCGCTAGGCGAGGCAACGCCGCTCTTCCCACGCATTGACGCCAAGACCGCCAAGGCCGTCCTCTCGCGGGGACGCGAGGAGAGCAAGAGAGAGAAGGCACCCATGTCAGAGCAAAGCACACCAGAGACCCCCGCGGCCGCCCAGCCCTCCGGCGCCGCGCCTGAGACGGGGCTGATCAGTATCGACGACTTCAAGAAGGTGCAGCTCCGCACCGCCACGGTGCTGAGCGCGGAGCCCGTTCCCGGCGCCAACAAGCTGCTGAAGCTGACGGTGGACCTGGGTGACGAAGACCGCAGCCTGGTCGCCGGCATCGCCGAGACCTATGCTCCGGGGGACCTGGTGGGCAAGACGGTGGTCATCGTCGCCAACCTCCAGCCTGCGACGATTCGTGGGGTTGTCTCTCAGGGTATGATCCTAGCAGCAGACTTGGGAGGCAAGGCGGTGTTCCTTACCCCGGAGCGGGAGGTTCCGCCCGGAGCCAAGGTGAGGTGATCTGCAGCGAAAGCGCTGGCTGCGGTTGTCGGTGAGTATCGCGGCCAGCGCCCACCATCTCCACGGCCGTGCCCCCCGGTCCCGCGGGGACGGTTGGCACGACCGTAACGCGCGGTAAACACTTTCTGGCACGGTGAGTTCGACAGACGCAGCCTGAAGAGGCTATTGAGGCAGCACCCCACTGGCATAATGGATGGTGGTGCGGTCCTTACTACCTGGAGTTCAGGGGCTCGGCAAGGGGAGAAGCAGTCCCAGCCCAGTCAGGTTCGCTCCCGGTGGCCCGATCCACGAGGGCCTTCGCATTGACAGCAGACCTCGGGCCTAATCCTGGGCATGGGAGAACCCGACAATGCTGGTTGGAAGATGCTCCGTTAGGAGCCAGACAGCCGGGATCCTGCGAGCCTGCCTCTCGTGCCTGGAGGCGGTAGGCAGCACAGGGAGCCGCGGCGGAGCCTGGCGGGCGTCGGGACGCAGGGGAGATTCCCAATGAACAAGGTCAAAACCGGCGGGGCTGCTGCGGGACGCCGACTGGCCGAAAAGCCGGCTGTGGAGGTGGATCTGGTCCGTAAGGTCGTCGCCACCAAGCCCTCCGTGCGCGAGGAACTGGTCGCCAAGCTGCAGGCCTCGATCCGTGCTGGAGAGTACAATCCCCCATCTGAGGACATAGCAGAGCGCATGCTTCTGCCTTCACCCGAGATAGAGTAATCGCCGAGCCTTCCCCTTGCCGAGCTGGACAGAGGCGAGCACAGTGCGGGGCAGCCCTCCAACCTGAGGGCTGCCCTTCTCATTGGGGGTCGTAGGGTCGTAAGGGAGGGGCCTCAGAGGGTCCACCTTGGGTCCCTTTGGTCTCTTGGGTCTCTTACGATCCCTCTGATGAAGGGACCCAAGGTGGA
>DASXUI010000058.1:0-17568 GCA_036504955.1 Armatimonadota bacterium | reverse complement strand
CAGCTCGTCATCTGCGTGCCGCCGGGTCGCGTTCTGGCGGAGGGGACCCGGGGAACTCTCTCGATCAGTGAGAACGGGCACCGTCTGATTCGGCGCTCCTTCACCCGATCCGAGCTCCCGGCCACGAGCTGCGTGCGCGACCAGGGATGTCAGGCCTTTGGAGTCTGGAGCAGCCCGTCGGAGTACCTGAACCTCTACCAGACGATGCGCCCGGGGCGACGCTACCGAGTCAGCCTCCGGCTCGATTCGGGGTCCTGCGAGGGATGCTCTGCCTGGTTGAATTGGCAGGCAAAGATGTACCACTCCATGGGTCCCATGCTTCAGCTTGACCCAGGAGACCCCAGGGCCCTCCAATAGCCCCATCGGGATGAGCATGGGCGGCCTATGGGCTGCCAAAGCTAGGCGGTATGCTGTTCGTGCGAAGGGAAGGATAGGCTAGATCCACAAGCGGTTCAGATCCGCAAGCCGACGAGATGAACGTGTCAGAGTTGGCACTCCTTCTGGCAGTCGCTCGGGGCGTCGATGCGGCCTGAGGAACAGCCCCATCACCATCGGCGAGGTCCTGGTGACGTTCAGCGGCGCCGCTGGTGGGGGGGGCGGGAGGCAACGGATGGAGGAACCGCCCCTGATACCCGCCCCTGTCATCCTTGACTACAGGGGTGACCTCTGGGTCTTCCCCTCCGCCTCAGACGCGCAGGACTGGGCAGAGCCGGTGGACGCCAGGAATGGGGAATTCACCGCCTATGACCGCGAGGGACGCCTCCTGTCCGTCTCCTGGGATGCCCGCAGGGTGTACCTGGGTCCCGGAGAGGAGTCGCCTGAGCATCGGGCCGCTTTGGCGGCAGGACTGAGACACTTCCTTGAGAGCTGCGGGGACCCTCTCGCACGCCAACCGGACGTCCCACTGGATGATCTGGTCACGGCGGCCAGCGACTTGTTCATGGCCAAACCGCGTGCGAGGTGGTCCGGCGGCATGGGAGCGCTTCGTTGGGCGCAGCGCCTGCTGGGAGGCAGAAGGCGCGGCTAAGCAGCCAGGCGCAGGGGCTCCTTCGTGGTGTCGCGAGCCGACTGATGGTGCTCAGGGCCAACGTGAGTGCCGCCGACCGCAGCGGCGGTCGGCGCCGGTGGATGAAGCCCAACCTCCTTGCGTTCCAGGCGTAGCCGCACATCAACGTCGCCAGCCAGAGAGCCAACGACGGCATTCAGTCCCGCGAGACAGTGCATTGCAGCGTGGTCACGAGAGACCTACACCATCGGGAGTCATTGGTGCCACCGTAGTGCTGATCGCCCTGTTGTTGGGCGCTGCGTGGTTTTTGGTGCCTCGTAGGTACGTGTCCGAAGCGAGGTCAGGGCGAGGCTTCAGCGCGAGCTGCCCCTGGGGTCCTCGGCGCGCAAGGTATCTGACGCCCTTTCGCGTCGGGGCATCGAGCACTCGGCACTTGACTATGACTCGGTCGGCCGGAGATGGCAGGTCAACGCCGTCATCCATCGCTCCGGTTGGATGCCGCTCTTCGGCGAAGGCTCGATCTACATCGTGCTCTTCTTTGACTCGAGGCAGCGCCTGACGGGGTACTCGGTCAATGAGGCCTACGACACCTGGTAGCCCTCCTAGACCGACTGCCCTGCGTGGGAGGGACCACCCCAGTGCCGAGCGCAGGCGCACGCTGGTACGGAGGCGTGGGGCCATGAGGCGGGGCCATGGGGCTCAGCCGCGTTCCTGACCACGCATGAGAGCTCGGTCACGGCCGTCTGGTGGCAGCGAGGGCACCACCGGCGACAGGTTGGTGGGGCGGCGGTAGAGGGGCAGCAGGGGGCCGGCCGGCTCTACGGACATCAGCGTTTCCCCGCGCCACTCCCCGGTGCAGCTCAGGGTTCGGGGCTCCAAGCCCACCCGGTAGTGCGCGGTTCGGTGGGGCAGGGCGTAGTGCAGGCTCAGCGTAGGGCCGGCCTCAACGGTCAGGTGGACGTATCCCTCCTTCGCCTCCAGGCCTCGCGAATCGCCCTGGGCGACCACCACGGCGTGCTCCACGCCCTCCGGCAGGCGCAGAGACAGCGGGCCCTCGCGCTTCGGGGTGATGTCCAGGCGCCCCTCGGAGGGCTCGTGGCTGACGACTCGGTACCACGGCGACTCCACGCTGAAGCGCAGGTGGACCGCGCCCTCCTCGTGCGCGTGGCTCCACAGGTCCCACAGGGCTCGGGCGCCGGCCGCGTTGCAGCACTGCATCATCATGGGGGCATCCGGGTGCAGGGCGTCATTGGGCGCGGAGCGGGAGGCGAAGCCCCCGATCTGGCTCGCCGCCACGTCCTCCGTGGTGGAGTAGCGACCCTCGTGGGGCGGGGACGAGGGGTCCTCCGGCAGCCTCGATAGGGCCTCTTCCAGGTCCGGCAGCGAAAGGAGCTGGCTCTCCAGCAGGTGGTTGCGACCGAACCGCTCCGCGTCGGCGTAGTAGCGGGGGCTCACGTGCCGGCCCAGCAGCAGCGCGGCCTCGATCATGTCCGTGGTGCAGCAGAGCTCCCCGTGCCGGTGGCCCATCCCCTCGGGGAACCAGCCGAAGTCGGTTCCCCAGAGCCTGGCGTGCTCGTAGCTCTGCCGCGCCCAGCCCACCAGCTCCCGGCGGCGTGTCACGACTCCCAGCTCCAGCACGCCCAGCAGGAAGTTGGTGCGGGTATGGAGGTGGTCCATCGTTCCCTGGCCGCGGCCCTCCCCCTCGCCGGGGTGGAGGCTGCCGTCAGGGAGGTAGCCCTGGGTTTGGCGCAGCGCGTAGGTCGCCAGCCCCTGAGCGAGCTCCAGCGCGGGCTCGTAGCCGGTGGCGCGGAAGAAGCGGACCGCCGGCACCAGCGCCGCCGCGTTGTACTCCTCTATGCCGGGGTACAGACCGGGCTCGCGGGTGCGCCACCCTCTGCCGTGGAAGTACCCTTCCGGGAAGAAGAGGCCGTCCGGGGCGACTACGGCGGCCGCCAGGAGGCCATCTACCATCCGCCGCCCGGCTTCCAGGTATCGCTCATCGCCGGTGACCAGGTACCGCGCGGTGAGCCCCAGCAGCGTGCCCCGCTGCGCCCAGCTTATCTCCGCGAAGCGGTCGCTCTCGTCGTACTCCTTGAGGAGCATCTCGGCGCCCCAGGGGCGGGCGAAGGGCTCGTTCAGCAGCCAGGTCAGGCCGTCCTCGCCCAGCAGGCGCAGCATCCAGGCCTCGAGCTGCCGCTCGCCGTCGCTGGGGGCCAGCTCCGGGGAGCCAGGACGGAGCATGCTTCGCACCCGCGTCAGAGCGTCCACATGGCGTCCCAGGCCGTCTCCGCAGTCCCACAGGCAGTGGTCCGCGCGCGGCGGCCGGGTGCGCCAGTTGGCCAGGAAGTACATTAGGCCATCACGCCCGGGGTCGCGCAGCAGGGGGAGCGACCGCGCGGCCATCTCGGCGCGTGCCTGGAGGTCAAAGGGATGGACCACGGGCTACCGCCCCTCGTCCCCGCGGAGCAGCCCCTCGTAGTAGGCGGTGCCGGTCATGAAGCGGATGCCCTTCGCCTTGGCGTGGCTCACGAAGCAGCGGTACCAGTCTCCCTTCTTGGCGAAGCCCTCCGGGGTGGCGGTGCCGTGATCGTGGGAGTCGGTGCTCCAGACCAGGTCCTCCGCCGCCACGCGATCGACCATGCGCATCATGTGGTCGGCGTAGGTCTCCGTGGGCGCGTGGTCGCAGAACATCTCCCACAGGAAGTCGTCCTGGTAGTCGTGGACCAGCAGCTCGGCCATGTCGCCCCGGCCATGCTCCTTGTAGAGGAAGGGCCGCCACTCCATGGGCACGGGCTGGCCGTCGGTCTCGTTCCGCGAGAAGGAGCGGAGGTACCGAAAACCGTGCTCGTGGACGATCTCCAGGATGTCCGGGCGGTCCGCCAGCCCTCGGTAGTACCCCCACGGCGCGGTCAGACCGATGGCCCGCCGGCCCAGCGTATCCTGGAAGACCTGCTGGCACTTCCGCAGGTCCGCATCGATCACTTCCAGCGACTCCCCGCGCTTCAGAAAGTGCCCGGTGGTATCGTGGATCACCTTCCCGGGCGGGATCTCGATCCAGATGGACTTGAGCAGGATGTGGTCATAGGTGTGGGCCTGGAGCTCGATGAGCGGGTGGCCCTCCACTTGGCGGAACAGCTCCGGGTAGCGCTCCATAGTGCGGCCCGTAACGTACCAGGTGACGGGCACTCCCAGCTCCTCAAACAGCGGAACGCCGTATCGGATGAAGCCGGCGGTGTGCTCGTTCGCGGACTCCACGTCAATGCCAAACAGAATCGTGCCAGCCCCCGGCTATCTCCCATGGGCAACAGAAGGGAACTGCCCCACCACAGAGGCACAGAGGGCACAGAGAAGAGCAGTTCTTACAAGGGCAAGTCACCACGGAGACACCAAGGCACCAAGAGGGTCTAGGTTCGCTCTCTCTGTGCCCCTCTGTGCCCTCTGTGTCTCTGTGGTGGGGCGGTTCTACAGCCCCACCGATTCTGCGTACGCCTGGCGGAAGAGGGCTATGAAGTCGGTCTCCTGCTCTGGCGTGAGGCAGGAGGGGATGGGCAGGCCGACGCTGCGGGAGAGCAGTTCGTCGGTGCGGGGGAGGGCGCCGGGGCCGTAGTTCCGCAGCAGTGGGACGTTCGCCGGGTGGGTCCAGGGAAAGCCGTCCGGGCTGTTGCTGCGATGCTCCACCAGTGCGCGCACGTTGTAGTACACGTGCAGGCCGTAGTGGGCCAGGTAGCCGCAGGAGAGGCTCCGACGGCCGCACTCCTCCGCGAAGCGCGCCGCCTGGTCCGCCGAGCCGAAGCTGGCGATGAGGAAGGGGCCGGAGTCTCCCGCTGGGTCGTCCACGCGGCGCCAGGTGACGCCGGGCAGGTCCTGGAGGGAGCCGCGGATGCGCCACTTGCTGTCCCGCATGTGCGAGGTGATGGCGTTGAGTTTGCCGAGCTGAACACGGACCACGGCGGCGGAGAGCTCGCTCATTCTGGCACCGGCGCCCCAGAGCACGTAGTCGGCCGCGTCGAAGGGCATCCCCTTCTCCCAGGGCACGCCGATGTCGTGCGCGGCGTTGGCGCGGAGGAACAGGCGCTGGTCGTCCGTCACCAGCATTCCCCCTTCGCCCGCGGTGATGTTCTTGTTCATCTGGAAACTGAAGACGGCGACGTCGCCCGTGGTTCCGGACGCCTGCCCGTGCAGCTTGGCGCCGAGGGCCTGGGCGCAATCCTCCAGCACCGCGAGCCGATGCTCCCGCGCGACCTCCAGGATAGCCGGCATGTTGGCGGGGATGCCACACATGTGAACGGGTAGCACCAGTCGGCTGTGGGGAGTGATCTTGCGGCGGAGGTCCTCCGGGTCCATGGTGAAGCTGTCGTCCACCTCGACCAGCACGGGGATGGCCCCGGCGCGCACGATGGCCCCGACCGTTGAGACCCAGAAGAAGCCGGGAACCAGCACCTCCTGACCGGGCCCGACCTCCAGCGCCGCCATCGCCGTGACCAGCGCGTTGGTGCAGCTCGAGACAGCCTGGGCGTGCCGCCGTCCCAGCCAGCCGGCGAACTCCTTCTCCAGGGCGTCCGCCTCCGCCAGGAAGTTGGCGCCGTAGTAGCGGAAGGGCGAACGCGCCCGGATCACGGCCAGGGCGGCCTCTTCCTCCTCCTTGCCGTAGTAGTGAACCCCGGGGAACTCGCGTGGAAACCTGGGTGAAGCCGCCTCATCGCTCATAGGAGAACCCTCGACTCGCGCAGGCAGGGCCGCCGATGCGGGCGCTGGCGGGAGGCCGTCGGGCCTCGCGCGCGTGGGTGGGGTGCCCCCTCATCAGCAAGCCATGGGTTGACCTCACCTTCGCGCTCTGACGAGCTGGTACCTTCGCCTCGGGTAGGCTACCTCCATGCGCCCGGTGACGGACTGCTCCGATCGAATGGCGCCCTTCGACGCCTGGCCATCGGCTATCAGTGCCACTTCAGTGAAGGCGACCGTGTGGCACGGGCAGGGGCGCCGGGCGCTGGTGAAGTGGCACGTGCCGCCACATCATGCACCGTCGGCCATGAGCCCTCCCACCCTCAGCCCCGAGGGCCCGCCCGGGGCTCAGCGGCATCCCCAACCTCGAGGTCGAGACCCACGTTGGTTGGCGCTCCAGGCGCAGGCGGGCGATGCGCAGACTGCGGCCGGCTGCCGGTCAGCGTGCAGCCGCAGCGCTCACCCAGAAGTGACGGAGTCGCTGCAGGTTTCAGGGTCGGGGAGGCGAACCCACGCGTTGGGCTGCCATCGCCCCCCTCTCTCCAGGGAGCTTCGCGGCCCTGCGGTGTCTAGTTGCGCTGGCTTACTCGCTTAGCTCCGCAGCGACCCACAGGACGCTGCCCTGGACGCTTGGTCACGCGCTGTCAGGGGTGCCAAACTGATCTCTTAACCAGGCATCGAAGGAGGGGAACCATACCTCGGCCTGCTCCTCCGGTAGACAGTCGTGGATCCAGTAGACGACCGAGCAATGGTCACCCTCGATGCGGGAGGTGTCAAGGCACATGTGGTTGCCTCCCCCATCTGGGTAGACGGGTATCAGGTGGCGCCATAGCCTGGGCCGGGCCTTGTGCCGCTCCCAGCAGGTGTTGCGGATGAGCTCGAGATGCCAAGGCACATCAGAACCGAGGCCATACACCTCGAAGGGTCCCGCGTCACACCAGCCAAGGTTGCGTAGGAAGCTGACATAGTCCGCGGGGAGCGTGCATCCGAGCTGCTGCTCTGCTTTGGCTATCTGGCTCTCCTCGGCGCCCCGCCCCCAGCTATGGTGGGTCCAGGCGCCGAGGAGCTTCATCAGCGAGTTGCCGTCCATCCTGTCGGTCCCTACCTGCGGATGCGAGGATGTCGGAGCCTGAAGTTCGGCCCGATCCGGTGGTCCCGCCTAAGCATGATCTCGAGGTTGCCAAAGTCGTTCGTGCCGCCATTGGCGAGAGGCCGAATGTGATGAAGCTCGAACCGATGGCCATCTGGCCCCCATGGCGCTTTTCCTTGGAGCATCAGGGCCAGATCCTCGTCAGTCCACGGCCCAGGCTGCTCTGCAATCGACTTCCAGTAGGCGGGCTTGACTACTTTGTTGAACTCCCTCCTCAACGCGGCGCAATCGGCGCCATTGTGGACCCAGAGGCCTTGGCCGAGGAGGCCCACGAAGTAGCTGTGGGTGTCCGCGACCTCGAAGTTGTAGACCGGCGTGGGGCGGTACTCCAGGCCCAGTCGGGCGATGGGCAGGCTGGGGCCGGCTCGGCTACCCGGGCATCAGAGGCACCAGGCCCCAAAGCGCCTCTGGGCAACCCTTGGTTGGACTGGTCGAGCTAGTTGGAGGTGAGTCGGATCTGGCAGTTGGGGCTGTCCGCCAAAAGGCGGTCCACGTCTAGCTTGGCCTTCTTGGAGATGCACAGGTCCCGCAGCTTGGGGTGGCCGTAGATCCCCTCCAGGTCGGTGTCCTCGGTGATAGCCTTCTCCGCCAGGTCCAGCCGCTCCAGCTCCTCCATCCCCTGCAGAGGAGAGAGGTCCAGCACCGGGCCGAGCTTGCGCAGAGAGAGGAATCGCAAGCGTCGGCAGCGCTCCAGCCCCTCGATGCTGTGGATCGGCCGACAGCAGTGTAGTATGAGCTCCCTCAGCTCCCCGCAGGTACTGGCCGCCTGGATGGAGGTCAGCTTCGGTTGGTAGCTGAGCTCCAGGTGTCTGATGCCCGGCGGGACGCCAGCGAGTTCTTGTAGGCGTCCCCTGCCCAAACGCAGGTAGCGGAGCTGAGACCACGCAGCCATAGAAGCCAAATCCGCATGGGAGAAGCTCCGTATCACCAGGCGTACCAGTCTCCTCAGGCCGAAGATGCTCTGGGCCCCGGCGGGCCAACCGTCAAGGTAGAGGTCCTCTAGGGAGGCCAGCTCACCAAGGACATCCAGCCGACAGGTAGGGTAGTCCAGCAGAAGTGACCGCAACCCCCTAAGGTAGCGCAACCCGCTGACGTCTCGCAGAGCGCTGCAGTGACTCTGGAGGCGGACCGTGTAGGGCACAAACCGGAGGAACTCCAGATTCGAGTCAGGGCTCTCCCGCACTGTTACCTCGACGACAGAGCCCAGGAAGGGGGCCAGCCCCCCGAACTCGGGCGGGTATAGGTCGGCAAGGGGTGCCACAGCGACCACCTGGTCCTTCCCGCGAACGGTGAGTGTCTGAGGACTCCCGTCATCGGCCCAGAGAAGGTAGCGATGGTCGTATTGGTCTAGTCTCCCATATGGCCGGCCTACAGCACCTCCTGATGCGAGGATATCCTGCTGATGGAAACGCGCCACCTCAGTTCCGTAGCCCAGGACCTGCACAGTGCTCTGGCGCCCTGCCTCATTGCCTCGTGGAGTTCCCCCCACAAGCAACCGCAAGGCGCTTGAGCGGAGCTCCCCCATGCCGATGAAAGTTGCCACTCAGCATCTCCTCCGCCCTGGGTACTCCTCCAGCCATTGGCCGCTAACTTGCGCTCCCTGGGCGTCAGACTCGATCTTCAGCACTCCGAGGGGCTCGACAAGCCGAGCGGCATTCCGGCGGCATCTACTCGAATGGGTCCTCTAGCAGGCCCAGCTCCTTTGCCCTCTTTCGTCTCATACGCCCAAGGGGATTCCGAATGTTCGCCACATCCCCAGCCTCCCTCAAGTGCTCCAGCAGTGCCTGCTCTCCTGCTTCACGGGCAAACTTACCTCCAGGCACCGGCACGAAGTGCGCCTCCTCGACACTACCCAGCCGCCCATCAGCCATATGCTCGGCGAACCTTCTGCCCTTGTCGATTGTGCTGCCGGCATACTTCCCGCCCCTCACCAGGTCCTCGAACCAGTAGACGCCAGCTACCGCCTCCCCGCAGCCGCCGCTGTTGTGAACCCAGAGGCCTTGGCCGAGGAGGCCCACGAAGTAGCTGTGGGTGTCCGCGACCTCGAAGTTGAAGACCGGCGAGGGGCGGTGCTCCAGGCGCAGGCGGGCGATGGGCAGGCTGGGGCCGGCTCGGCTGCCCGTGCCTCAGAGACACCAGGCCCCAAAGCGCCAATGGAGTGTCCCTGCTCGGGCAGGCGCAGCTAGTTGGTGGCAAGTCGGATCTGGCAGTTGGGGCTGTCCGCTAGGAGGCGGTCGACGTCTAGCTTGGCCTCCCTGGGAATGCACAGGTCCCGCAGCCTGGGGTGGCCGTAGATCCCTTCCAGGCTGGTCTCCTCGGTGACCACTCCCTCGATGAGGCTCAGCTCCTCCAGGTCCTCCAGACCCCCCAGCGGCGAGAGGTCCAGCAGCAGACCCGACTTGCGCAGTGAGATGCCGCCCAGGCGGCGGCAGTGCTGAACCCCCTCGAGGCTGTGGGGGCCCGCACAGCAGTCCAGCGTGAGCTCACGAAGACCGATGCAGCCCGAGATCCCCTCCAGGAGCTTGCGCTGGTTAGTCAGCTTGAGATGGCGCACTCCCGAGGGGATTCCCCCGAGGAACCTCAGGCGGCCGGCATTCAGCCACAGGTAGCGGAGCTGGGACCAACCTGCCGTGGGTGACAGATCCTCGTGCGCGTACCGCTGCATCCCCACCCGCACAAGGTTCCTAAGACCGAAGAGGCTCTGTGCCCCCGGCTGCCAGCCATCAAGGTACAGGCTCTCAAGCTCGCTCAGCTCCCCCAGCACATCTAGTCGGTAGGTCGGATGGCCTAGGTTCAGCTCCCGCAATCGCTGGAGGTGCCGTAGCCCATCTATCTGGACGAGTGAAGCCGAGACACTTCGGAAGCTGACCGTCTTTGGCAAGTGGCGCAGGAACTCAAGGTCTGGTCCGCAGTCGTAGCCGGCGATCACCGAGATGACGCGGTCCAGGTACGGGGCGGCGCTGCCCAGACTAGGCTGGCCGATCGCCCTCAGGGGAACGGTCTCCAGCACCCCCTCCTTCTCCCGGTAGGTCGTCACTGCCAGGGCACCATCCTCGCGGGAGTGGAGGTAGTGGACCCTGTAACGGTCGCCGGGACGGTAACCCCTATGGCTCCAGCACTGGGCCGCTCGACAGTCTGCCTCAATGAAGCGGGCCGCCTCCTGCCCGAAATCCAGAACCTTGGCCGTCTCGCTGCTCCCGGCCGCCCCCGCGAAGGGGAACCCGCCCACGATCAGGCGGCAGGCGCCGGTCGGGATCTCGCCCAGGCCAATCAGGTCCGCCACGCCATGGCCTCCTGGGGGGTGAAGCCGCTACCCTAGTCGCAGGGCCCAAGCGAACGTACCGTAGACGGGCTGAAGGACCCGAGGGCACCGCGTTGGCGCACTGACATCTGTGCCAGTGGTGTACTGACACAAGGGAGGGTTAGGCTTGGGCTGGTGACCCTCCACGGGTGCGCTGCCCGCGAGCCTCGGACTGCCGGAGTGGGCTGACTGAGGCTTCGCTAGGAACACCGACGCACCACCTAAGCGCTGTCCGGAACGCCGAAGGTATCCAGCAACCAGGCATCGAAGGACGGAAAACAGGCTTGTGCTTGCTCCTCAGGCAAGCCGTCATGAAGCCAGTAGACCACGGGGCAGTGCTCTCCCTCGATACGGGAGGCGTCCAAGCACAGGTGGTTCCCGAGGCCATCGGGGTGGAAGGGTATCAGGTGGTGAGGTAGGCTGGGTAGCGCCTGGTACCGCTCCCACGCAGTGTTGCAGACCAGATCTACCCGCTGGTTCACGTCGGAGCCCAGACCGTAGACCTCGAAGGGCCCGACTTGGCACCACCCAAGGTGGCGCAGGAAACCGAGATAGTCTGGAGGAAACCTGCGCCCAAGCTGTTGCTCGGCCCTGTGGATCTCTGCGCCATCAGCCCCCTGACCCCAGCGGTGATGCGTCCAAGCTCCAAGCAGATCCACTAAGGATTGGCGTTCCACTCGCTTCACCTCCACCGGCGCAGCCTTGGGTGGTTGAGCCGCAGATTCGGGCCAATGCGGTGGTTGGTTCTGGAGTTGATAGTGAGATTGCTGAAGTCGTTCGTGCCGCCATTTGCCAGTGGCTCAAGGTGATGCACCTCTAGCGGGAACCCGTCAGGACCGGTCGGTGGCATCCCTTGCCGCATCAAGGCGATCTCCTCATCTGTCCAAGGCCCAGGCTGCTTGGAGATCCACTTCCAGTAGGCAGGCTTAACCACATTCTCAAACTGCCTCCTTAAGGCAGTGCAGTCAGCGCCGTTGTGGACCCACAGCCCTTGGCCCAGCAGCCCGACGAAGTAGCTGTGGGTCTCGGCTACC
Organism: Armatimonadota bacterium; assembly: GCA_036504955.1. Taxonomy (GTDB): domain Bacteria; phylum Armatimonadota; class DTGP01; order DTGP01; family DASXUI01; genus DASXUI01. Next base: position 6,355 of record DASXUI010000058.1, on the reverse strand, counting down.
TCGAAGTTGTAGACTGGGGTTGGCTGGCGCTTTAGGCGCAGGCCGGCAATACGCAGGCTGGGGCCGGCGCGGGTGACGATGCTGGTGCCGATCCCGAGTTCGCCGGCGATCGTCCAACCCTTTCCCTCCACCCAGAAGGGGTGGTCGGGAGTGGTGGTCAGGGTCTCCCCGCCATCGAAGGTCAGCGTGACGGTGGTGGGGGCCTCCCGCTGGAAGGTCTGCGCGGCCTGTTGGGCTAGTGTCTGGCCGGTGGCCTCGTCACGACTCCAGACCCAGTCACCCGCCTTCACCTTCTCAATGGGCTTGGTTGTGCCGTCGGCCATCTGGACCGGGGTGCCGGCCGTGAAGCAGGTAGCGGAGCCGACGGGCACCTTGCAGGCCATGTGGCCCAGGGCAGCGCCCAGACCCATCAGCGCGATGGGCGTGACCCTCTCGACAACGGTTAGGCTCCTGCCCGCGATTGGGTCGCCGCCCGTAACCACCTCCCAGGCCATCTTAACCTGGCCTATGCCCGGCAGAAGGTCGAGAACGATCGAGAACCTCTGACGCTCTGGGCTGCCTGGGCGGAACCGGGGTTGACTCAGGAGGTCGCGTGCTCCGGCTCGCCCTACATGGCGGTACTCGCTCAGCAGGCCAAGGTTCGGATCCTCGAGCATGCTATCGGTGAGGTCGTCGGAGTCGTCAAGGCCGCTGGGGTCCGCGCGGTTGACGGGGTCGCCGCCGCAGTACTCGTAGAGGTTGAGGCCGCCGCTGTACCCGATGGGGTCGCGAGTGAGCCACCGGGCCTCCTCCGGGTCGTAGTAGCGGTTGGTGCAGAGATACAGACCAACCTCGATATCCTCGTAGTAGCCGTATTGCGCCTTGTAGCCCCAGGGGTCCGCTCCGGGCACGCCTCCGGTCCTGGCGATGCGCCGCCCGTAGGCGTCGTAGAGGTCCCGCGACAGGCAGCTCTGGTACTCATCCAGCCGGGTCACCACGTTGCCGTGGGGGTCGAACTGGTAGTAGCGACTGAAGGGGTAGGCCCCCAGCACGTGGCGAGATACCAGACCGTTGGCCCCGAAGGTGTTCCAGGCGGTGGGCACGCCTGCTCCGCTCAGCTCGAGGATTGGGACGTCGCCGTCGTACACGTAGAAGGTGGTTCCGGTGGTGGCGTTGGACTTGCTGGCACGGAGCCCATCGCCCCGGTAGGTGGCCGAAAACGCGCCGCGGGTGCCGGAGTAGCTCAGCAGGTGGTTCCAGGAGTCGAAGGTCAGGCTGGCATTGGCGAAGGTGGTGGGGTTGCCGTTGCCGTCGAAGGTGAAACCCGTGCCGGTCCGCTCGTTGTTCTGCCCGTAGCTGAGTCCGAGGGCGGATCTGAGGGTGGTGGGGTTCCAGCCCAGGTCGTAGGCGAAGGTGTTGTCCCAGGTGCCTGAGCGGGCGATCACCTCCTGGGCCAAGCGCCCAGTGCTCGCCAAGGGGTCTGGCGATTCCTGGTAGGTGAACGTATGGGTGCCTGAGAAAGTACCCCACCAAGGGGCTTCGGTGGCGGTCGCGACTGAATAGAACCGCAGCTTCCCTAAGGCGTCGCGGTCCATGGGGCCGGTAGCACCCGGGCCCAGGAAGCCGCTCACCAGCGCCGACCCCACCGTTCGTCCGTTGAGGAGCATGGACAGATGGCCTCGAGGGCCCGGCCGGTAGTCCGCGAAGGCGCCGTTGCCCATCTGCTGCAGGCCGAACTGGCCGGCGGGGTGGTACCTCCAGGTGGTGGTCTCACCGAAGGGGTTGGCCTGGGTCAGGGCCCGACCGAGAGCGTCGTAGGTGTAGTTGGTGACGTAGGTGCTGCCGCCGTTGCCCACCGTCAGCGTCTTGCGGGTGCCATCCGCGAAGTACGCATAGCTCAGCGTGGTAGTCCGGCGAGCCGGGTCCGAGATCGCGGGGTAGATGGCCTGTTCGGACGTCAGGTTGTCCTGGGCATCGTAGCCCGTGTACAGAAGCTGAGTCAGCAGTTGGGTGCCGTCACTTGAGAGCGTGGCGACCTCCGTGGGCCTGTCGTACTGGTCGTAGCCGTAGCGGATCTGGGGGCTGCCATCGCTAGGCTGGATGGATATGACTCGTCCGGACGAGTCATAGGAGTAGTAACGGGTGCTTCGTGCGTCCTGACGCGCCGAGACGCGGCCGTTTTGGTAGGTGTAGGTAACCGTATCCCGTGTGGGGTGACCGGGTGAGGGATACAGCACTTGCCACAGTCCGCCGGCAGTGTTGTAGGTGTAGTCGGTGAAGCCAGAGTTGCCATTTGTGATCCTTTTCACGCGGTACAGCGAGTCGTACTCATAGGCCGCGCTCTGGACGCTGCCGGAGACCCCCTTGAGCTCCCCCTCCTTGCCGTAGGTGTAGGCCACCTTGCGCTTTTCCACGCCGGCCTCGCTCAGGGTGACGGACTTCACCGGCCCGCCGGGATACACATACTGAACACCGGCCTGTAGGGGGTTCCCGCCGGCTACGACGGCTGGGAGCGTCGCCTGGGTTACCTGGCCCCTGGCGTTGTACTGGTAGTACCGGGCCGGGTCTGTGTCCATGGCGGTGGTGTACAGCCGGCCGGCCGAATCGTAGGTGTTGTGAACAACCGGGCCAAACTCCGTCTGCGCCGCCAGCACCTGCCCCACCATCTCGTAGGGGTGGCTGGCGCTGGTATAGCTGTACCAGGTGGTCCTGCTGTCATCGGTGCTGTTCCCCGGCGACGTGATCTGCGTCACCTGGCCCAGCGGGGTGTAGGAGAAGGTGGTGGTAACGGAGGTCAGACCACTTCCGGCGGGGGCCGGCGATGTGACCGACTGAAGCCGTAGCGAGGAGGGGTAGTAGGTGTAAGTAGTGGGGGGTCTGCTGCCCTCCGTAACGCTCGCCAGCAACCCCAGCGGGAAGTAGCCGTAGCCCCAGCCATAGGTTGTGGCTACCAGGTTGCCATAGGAGTCCCGGTTGGGTCCCCGCACCTCCTGCAGGTTTCCGTTGGTGTCATAGCTGCACTCAACCCGGTTCCCCGCCCGATTGGTGACGTAGGACGGCCTAGTGGACGTACTGTCGGCGTAGCCGATGGTGGTGCTGAGTCCGTCGGCGTCCGTAACTCCGGCGTTCCGGTCATAGGCGTCGATCTTCTGCGTCCACTGAAGGTCCAGGCTGTAGGCGCTCGGGTCCGACGGATCGCTGTAGGGGGAGTTGGGTCTCTTTACCTCGACCAGGGTGTTGTTGGTCCCGCCAAGGTCATAGGTGTAGAAGCGGCAGTTGTTGTTGGCATCCTGCAGGTACCTGACCCTGTCGCTCCCGCTGACGTAGCCGATGCGCGAGGTAACTCGGACGCTTGGGTTCTCGGGGCTGTTGACCTCGATGCTTTGCAGGCGCCCGTAGGCCGCCTGCGCGGCCGGAACGTACCCGTAGCTAGGGCCGCTGCGCACGACGCCGTCTTCCTTGATCCGGGTCTCCACCAGTTGCAGGGACGTGTCCAGGCGGTACTCGAAGTACGGCCCCGTGTCGTCGGCGCTTCTGGAGACTCTGTTCCACCCTGGACCATTGGAGTAGGTCATCGTCAGGAGGGGGGCGGGGGCGTTGGGGTCGTGGGTCGAAGCCCTGATCTCTGTCACCCGGCGGGTAGAGGGGTCCCTCACAATCTGGATGGAACGGCCCACCAGGGGGGAGATCGAGCTGAGCATGAGGGTTCCACCGCAGGGAGTGAAGGTCCACACGGTACCATCCCGATGGTAGAGGCTGACGGAGATCCATCGTCCGGAAGGCCCCAGGCCTCCGTACATCTGGATGCACCCATGTGCGCCTCTGCCAAAGTTGCCGCCCGTGGGGGGGCCGAAGGCAACCCGCGCGCCCTTGGGCGTGATGAAGAAGGCACCCGTGGAGCGGACGTCGACGCGGTAGTCGAAGTTGTCGATCCACCCACCCCGTCCCAGGCCTGCCGTCCCGTACCCGTACCCCGTGAAGTTGGCGAAGAAGGCTAGGGCGTACTCGAAGCTGGAGCCCCAGGGGTTCTCCACAATCAGGCCCGGGTCTTCCAGATAGGTGAGGTCGCCGGTGGCCAGGTTCACCTGAGGCCCCCCACCGGGTCCGCACCCACCGGATCCACCATCCTTGGGGGAGGGGTCGTCTTCACAGACCTGGCACTTGGAGCCGTACATGGCCACGCTGAAGGCGATCTCGCACGGCGGCGCGTCATCGTCGTGGCGGTAGTCCCCGTTGGGTTGCGGCACATCAGGGCGCGCATCGCTAACGGTAACCTGCAGCCTGACAGTTAGGGGGGCCGATGGGAGCTGGGCGGGGTTGGGTGCGCGCCACCTTGCGGTGCTCCCATCACCAACTACCGTCAAGCTGCCTCCGCCCTGGAGGATCTGCCAGGAGTACCGAAGGTCGCTCATCGTGGTAACGGGCACGTAGGCACCATACTCAAGATGCAGATCGGTGTCGGTGGCGAGAACGCTGACCTCGAGCTCCTCATCCGCGAGTGCGGGGAGGGTTGTGTTGGCCGGCAGCGTGGCTCCCTGAACCACGATGCCGGGACCCGGACGCCACTCCGGGCTTATCTCATGCTCCCAGGCAAGGTAGTAGCCGGATGGATCGTCCTGATCCCCTCCCGTGACGTCGTTCACAATGAACTGCCTCCAGATGTGGTGATCAAGGGGCTGTTCGGAGGTGAAGTAGTGAGCTGGTGTCGTCCACTGCGCTGTGCTTCCGGTGGGCGGCTGGCCGTTGGGCTCCCACCTGCCCAACCGGTCCTGAGTCCAGTTGGGGGGCGCCTCTATGCCGCTCGCGTTGCAGAACATGAAGGACTGGGTCCACTGGCACTCCCACCCTCGGGTGTCCTGCACGTAGTGGGTCGCTCCGTCGTAGATGTGCAGGTCCTGGTCATAGATGGCCGGGGTGTACTCAAGCGTCTTGCCCGGTATGACCTGGTAGTTGCTGAAGTCCTGGTTCACACTTCCGTCGTCTTTGAGGGGTCGCTCGATGGGGCCGTTGGGGAGTTCGCGGAACTGCATGACGGCCATGACCTCATCGAGCTCCCGGTCGCCGGGCTCCCAGTAGTCATCACCCTGAGCGCGGCAGCCTGGTGAGGGCAACAGCACGAGTGCCACTAGCGCGAGGGATAGGGTGGCCAGCCGTGGCCAAGGGGCGCTTCCCCAGGCACTACCCTTACCAATCGGATGCGGCATCATCTTCTTCCCTTCGCCAGGCCTGCAACAAGCAGCAGCAGAGCTTCGGCTGTCTCGCGCCAGTCAGGATGGGACTCCCTGAGCTTGAGGGCCATCTGCCTTGCCTCGTCACGACGGCCCAGAGCCGTTAGAACGGCCGCATGGAGCCATATCGCTCTCACCTGGCGCCCCTCCTCGGTCATGCTGATGAACTGCTCGCACACCCCCAGGGCGTCCTGGTAGCGTTTGGCAGCATAGAGCCCTTCGGCCCAGAGCAGGTGCAGGCTCTCCGCCCCAGCAGGGAACCTGCCTTCCTGGCCTTTGATCCAGGACCCCATCTCTGAGAAGCCTCCCAGAGCGATCAAGGCACGCCCTCTGTGGAGGTAGACGTCTGCCGCGATGTCGGCATCTCGAGCCCGGTCAAGCTTGGCGTACTCCCCCATGGCCTCAGTGAACCGCTTGGTGTGGAAGTACACCTGGCCCGTGAAGAACTGAGCCCGCTCTTGCTTTGCTGTGACCGGGTTATGGTCGATTACCCATCGGAACTCCTCGATCGACTTGTCATACTGCTTCAGGAAGAAGCCTGTCTCTGCCAGTGCTAGGTCCAGAGCGAGAAGCATCCCCTGCCCGCATGGGTCATCCACTAGTCTGGGCCGTACCCTCTGCAGCGCCTGGCGGCAGCGTGAAAGCGTAGGAGCATCGCGGCGGCCGGGAACTGGTGACTCCACCATAGCGGCTCGGTAGGCAGCCTCGTTGGACAGCGACGGGTCGTCAGCCGCAGCCGCGTCGTACAGCGATATGGCCTTTTCAAGCTCGCCCTGCCCCTCCGCGCACTGGGCCCGCAACAGGCTCAGCTTGTGCCTCCGCCCCGCCTCAGGAGCCTCGCCTGCTGCCGCCAGATCCACCTGTTCCAAGGCCGATCTGCATATCTTGGCGGCGGCGTCAAAGTCCGCCGTCGCGGAGCCCTGTCTTCGGGCATTGGTATCGGTCTGCCCTTTCGCGGTCTCGGAAAAGGCCTGTGCTATCAACGCCTCGGCTAGCCTGGCCTGCCAGTCGGCGCGTTCGGCAGCGGCTGCCGCCTTGGCTCTCAACCTAAGCCGGTCTACCACGTCCTCCCACCTGCCGGCTGCCTCATCCAAGGCCAGCAGCCGCTCCAGTGCGTCCGCGGCCCAACTCGCCTTGGGATACTCATC
>DASXUI010000057.1:0-41168 GCA_036504955.1 Armatimonadota bacterium | reverse complement strand
ATGATGAAATCGCCTTCGTTCTCACGGTCTTCGTCGTCAAGCAGAATAAGGACGCGGCCCTCACGGATCTCCGCGATGGCCTCCTCAACCGTGCAGAACTTGAACTCACTCATTGGTGACAGCCTGACTTTCGTGTAGTGTACTGGCGCACCCGCGGCGCGGTCGGCCCGAACTCGTGCACACGCCCGGGGAGAACGAGGACGCACCCAGCGCAGGCCGACGCGCTAGCGGATCGGTGGACGGCTGTCCTGGACAGCCAACACCGCCTTCGGAGACAGCCCCCGGTGCCTGTGACGCAGGAGCACGAGGTCGCGAAGCATCCGGTAGGAGTCCCTGGCCAGCTTGATCCGGGTTCGCCGGTCATAGGCCCAGTGGATGGGTACCTCGGAGACGCGAAGCCCCATCCTTCGAGCTAGGTACAGGATCTCAACGTCGAAACTTATACCATCCATGACCGAACGGCCGAAGATGGCCTGGGAGGCCGCGCGGGTGAACAGCTTGAACCCACACTGGGTGTCGTGGATGCCGGGAACGGCCACCACCTGAATCACCAGGTTCCCGCACCGGCCCAGTAGCTCGCGATACCACGGCTCCCGCACCTCAAGGTGGCTCTCTCGTAGCCCTCTCGACCCGATGGCTACGTCCGCCCCTCGCTTGACCTCGGCGAGCAGAAGCTCCACGTCCTCCAGCGGCGTTGACAGATCAGCGTCAGTGAAGAGGACCTGCGCGCCCGCGGCCGCCAACATCCCGGCGCGCACGGCTGAGCCCTTACCGCGGTTCACCCGATCACCGACAATCCTAACAGAGAGCGCCTCCGGGTCGCCGGAGCCTGCCAAGTCCGCCGCGAAAGAGTCGAGGAGGGGACGCGTGCCATCAGTACTGCCGTCGTCGGAAAGAACCAGCTCTACCGTGTAGGGCTGTGCGGCGGCGAACTCCTGGAGCTTTCGCAGAGAGGCGGGGAGCCGCTGCTCCTCGTTGTAGGCTGGAACTACGATGGAGAGAAAGCGCGGCTCCATTCAGGCGATCTCCAAGGAACTACCCACTCACCAGGCAGCGGCTGGCCGCCCGGCGGGGCTTCATGTATGGGGTTGGGATGGGGCGCTACTGTTGACAACGCCCTTGCCGGCGGCGTCTAGATAAGTGGGAGTCCTAGCGCTGCACGGGCTTGAGCCAGAGGCCGGCAGCGTAGATCGCTGAGCCGCACGGCTACCTAACCGGCTCAGCCAGCGCAACCATATACTGGTGCCCCACAGCTCGGCACAAGCGTGCTGGCACCGTGCTACCACAAAGGAGTAACGGCCTAAGGTAGGGTCCGCTCACTCGGAATCCAAGGCTTTGACAGGCCTGACTCTCGTGGGTGGACTGGGGCCGCGTCCCCTCCATGGGCGCCGCAGCCCGCGCGCGAGGCCGTTTGGCGCCGGCCGGCGCCACCGAATCCAAGAGGCAGCCCGTTCCGATTCGATGAGAACTTTTGCTGCCAGGTAGCGGGCAAAACCTGGCGCCCAGACGGATCACATCTCCAGACCAGCGGGCACCGATGTCGGTTGGTCTCATTCACCCCATTATAGCTGGAGGTCCGCATATGTTGAAGCTACGCTCGCCGCTTGTTGCCCTACTCGCCCTTCTGTGCGTTGGCGCGGTTACCGCGAAGGCCGCGGAGCCCAAGCCCTCGGCGAAGGCGACCATGGACAACCTGGTTCAGGGAATCCAGAAGGGCGACAAGACCAAAGTGCTTGCTCAGTTCGACTGGGAGGCGATGGCGTCCGACGGAGGAGCCACCAAGCCGGAGGAAGCCGCTCAGATGATTCCGCTCACAAAGACGGTGTTCTCCGCCGTGCTGATGGGCAAGGACCTGAAGTCGCTGAAGGTAGACGCGGTTAAGGTGAAGGGAGACCAGGCGGAAGCCACCACTCAGCGGCTGGACGCCGCCGGCAAGAAGGTGGCCGGCCCGACCTTCACACTGAAGCGTAAAGACAACAAGTGGCTCATCGTCGGGATGGGCAGCCCCGCCTCAGCGGCCAAGGGGAAGGGCAAGGAGGATAAGGCGAAGGCGTAGCCCAGCGGACGAGGCGGGGTGTGAGGGCCCAAGGCGTCGGCCTTGGGCTATCTCACCCTCCCCGAATCAGCGGCTGAGATCCCTCATCCTGTCTAGAATGCGGGTGGCCACTTCCCGTTTGGGGAGCAGGGGCAACTCCTGAGGGGAGCCATCTCGGGGGAGAAGGGTTACGCGGTTGGTGTCTACGCCGAAGCCGGCGCCCTGACCGGTGAGGTCGTTCGCGACGATCAGGTCGAGGTGCTTGGCTTCAAGCTTGCCGCGAGCGTTCCGCAGCAGATCGTCGGTCTCGGCGGCAAACCCGCAGAGCACTTGATCCGCTCGGCGGAGCAGCCCAATCTCCGCCAGGACGTCGGGGGTGCGCACCAGAGTCACCGTCAGGTCTCCCTCCCCCTTCTTCAGCTTGCCCGGCGAGGTGGTCTGGGGCCGGTAGTCCGAGACCGCGGCGGCAGCCACCACCCAGTCCGTCTCGGGCATCGCGCTCACGCAAGCGGTGAGCATCTCCTCTGCAGTGCGGACGCCCACCGTCTCCACTCCTGCCGGCGGAGCCAAGTTCGTGGGCCCGGAGACCAAGGTAACCCGCGCGCCGCGCGCGGCGGCCGCCTCTGCGACTGCATAGCCCATCTTGCCGGTCGAGGGGTTGCTGATGAACCGCACCGCATCGAAGGACTCCTGGGTGGGCCCGGCCGTCACCAGGAGGCGGATGCCCTCCAGATCCTTGCCACGCGACAGTACCTCCTCTATCCTCTCCTGAAGCTCCTGGGGCTCCGGAAGGCGCCCCCTCCCCACGTCGCCACAGGCCGTGAGCCCGGTCCCGGGCTCGACGACGATGACTCCCCTACTCCTCAGAACGCTGAGATTTGCCTGTACCGCAGGCTGGGCGTACATGGTGGGGTTCATGGCGGGCGCCACCATCACCGGACAGGCCACGGCAAGCAACGTGGTAGATAGGAGGTCATCCGCGATACCGTGAGCAAGCTTGGCCACCAGGTTCGCGGTGGCGGGCGCCACCACCACCAGGTCGGAGCTCTGCGCCAGAGAGATGTGCTCAATCACCTGGCCCTCGCCCTGCTGGAACAGCTCCAGTGCGACCGGGTGCTGTGAGATCGCCTGGAAGGTGGTGGGGCTGACGAAGTGGGTGGCGTTCCGGGTCATCACCACGTGAACCTCAGCGCCGGCCTTGTGCAGGCGACTGCAGAGGTCGGCCGCCTTGTAAGCGGCGATGCCGCCGGTAACGCCCAGAAGGATCCTCTTGCCGGACAGTGGTGTCGTGGGTCTACCCCTTTCGCGGAGGGCGCACCCGGCAGCCCTCGGCGCGGACGATGCAGCGGACCAGGTCTGAGGCATGGGCAAGGTCGTCGTTCACCACCACGTAGTCGTACTCGGGCATAGCGGCCATCTCGCGAGCCGCTTCCGACAGCCTGAGCGACAGGTCCTGCTCGCTCTCAGTCTGTCTCTCCCGGAGCCGCCGCTCCTGCTCCTCCACGCTAGGTGGGGCCACGAAGACGAGCACGGACTCTGGGTAGAGGCTCTTGACTGCCTGGCCGCCCTGGACGTCGATCTTCAGGATGACCGTGTTCCCTTCGGCAAGCTGGTCGAGCACCCACTGTCGAGGCGTACCGTAGAAGTTGCCGAAGACCTCCGCCCACTCCAGGAGCGCATCCGCGCTCCGGAGGTCCTCGAACTGCTGGGGAGTGACGAAGCGGTAGTCCACGCCGTCCACCTCGCCTTGCCGCTGCTGCCGGGTGGTAACGGTTACGCACTTCTTAAGGTCGGGGCACGCTCGGAGGACGTGGTAGAGCAGCGCGTCCTTCCCAGCTCCGGAAGGGGCGGACAGGACAAAGAGCTGGCCACGGTCTGAAGTCATACGGCACTCGCCGATCGGTCGTTGAAAGGGGGGCAGTGGAGGTACAACCCTGACGAGGCGATGAGGAGAGGCGGTCTGCAGCCTTCCCGTTGAGGCATTCTAGCACTCCATTCTGGAGAGGGTCAACGAAGATCGCTCGTCATAGACGGCGTTCGTACGTCTATGTGAAGTAGGCTACTCTGATCGGCGGATCGCGGCCGCGGTAACGGGATAGGGGTTAGGGGCGAAACGGGCAACAAGCGGGTCCACGCCCACGCTGCTCGTCACCGTCACTGTAACCGTATCACCGGACATCCTTGGGGCCGAAGGGCTGACCAGGATGCTCGTGTCCGGCAGCATTATGCCCGGCGAGGCGGAGCGGACAACGCTCCTCACCTGGGCATCCGACTCCCCGGTATGCAGCGCGGCATACCGGGCACCCAGGTTAGCCGCGTTTCCGAGGGTAGCCCTGCAGTTCACCACAAGGGCGAAGTCGACTACCAGCACGAAGAGGAGGATGAAGAGGGTCACGGCGATGGCCGTCTCTACGGCGGCCATGCCATGCTCGCCTGGGCGCGACGAGGTGTCGAAGCCCCTGGGTAGTCGCCTGCCGTTCACACGCCCGGTCTGTCTCAGCATCTCCCCTCCCAGGTGGCTGAGCCTGGCCCAGCCGGCCTCCCTGGTTGGCGCCGAAGGCACCAGGAGGCCTTCAGTTACGACAAAGCAATCGCTGGGCCAGGCATGCCCTTCGCGAACCCGGTGTGCGTCCGGCGGCCCGGCAGACAGGCGCCTCAGGCGCGGTTGGAGAAGAGGATGGAACGTTCGGAGAGAGCGGTAGAGCTGTTCGGCAAGGGGTACAACTGCTCGCAGGCGGTTCTTGGCGCATGTGGACCGGAGCTAGGACTGCCTCTGGAGTCCTGCTTAGCGCTGGCTTCCGCCTTCGGAGGCGGCATGTGCCGGCAAGCGCAAACCTGCGGCGCCGTGACGGGAGCGCTGCTCGCCTTGGGGCTGGCCCGCGGCCAGGTGACCGTTGATGAGCCCAAGCGGAAGGGCGAGGTGTATGAGACCGGCCAGAGCCTGATGGCCGCTTTCCGTGAGCGCCACGGCTCTACCGTCTGTCGCGAGCTGCTAGGCTGCGACATTTCCACTAAGGAGGGAATGACCAGGGCTCACGAGCTGGGAGTCCTTACCACAGTGTGCCCAGAGCTGGTCCGGACTGCCGCGAGCCTGGTGCCGCCGGCATCCCCCTCAGGGCAGGAACGCCTGGTGGAGGGCAGAAGCTGAAGGCTGTGGCTGAGAGCGGCAGCACCTGGGGCGACTTCACGGATTAGGCGAGGCGGCAAGCACGATGGCTGTCCTGAGGGTGCGAGTGACGCCGCGCGCGTCCAAGAACGAGGCCGTCGGACTTCGCGAGGGCTTGCTGGTCGTTCGCCTGACCGCGCCACCGGTGGAGGGGGCGGCCAACCGAGCGTGCCAGGAGTTCCTGGCCGGATTCCTGGGGCTCAAACGCGCCCAGGTACGCCTGAGGGGCGGCGAGAAGTCGCGAGAGAAGACCTTTGACCTGGATGGCCTGAACGATGAAGAGCTCGTTCAGTTGCTGTCTCGTCTGGTGAAGGCATAGGAGGTCCCGCTTCGGCGAACCGGGGCTGGTTTGGGAGGACAGGAATGGACCTGGGCATCGCAGGGAAGGTGGCGTTGGTGGCTGCCTCCAGTCGAGGACTGGGGCGCGCGGTCGCTGCCGGGCTGGCCGCCGAGGGGTGCAAGGTAGCGCTGTGCGCCCGTGACGAGGCCGCCGTTAGGGGGTCGGCCGAGGCCATCGCCCGGGAGTCTGGGGCTCAAACCCTGGGCATACCCGCGGACGTGACTTCAGAGGCAGACATCGCCAGGCTGGTCGGCGAGGCGAGGGAGAAGCTGGGGCCCATCTCGATCCTGGTTCTCAACGCGGGAGGCCCCTCGGCCGGCACCTTCGAGACGCTAACCGACGCCCTGTGGCAGCAGGCCTTCGAGCTGAACCTGATGAGCGCCGTGCGGCTCATCCGCGCCTGTCTACCCGATATGAAGGCGGCTCACTGGGGCCGCGTGATCGCCATGACCTCGACTACTGTCAAGCAGCCTGTCAGCAACCTTATGCTCTCGAACTCAATCCGGGCGGGGGTCTCCGGGCTGCTCAAGACCCTGGCGGACGAGCTGGCCCCTGATGGGATCCTGGTGAACAACGTCGCAACCGGACGCTTCGATACGGACAGGCTGAGGTCCCTGGAGAAGGGTCAGGCCGACCGACAGGGCCGCACTTGGGAGCAGGTCCGCGCGGCGTCGGAGGCTGAGATCCCCCTCGGTAGGCTCGGTCGCGTCGCGGAGTACGCGGACACTGTCACCTACCTAGCTTCGGAGCGGGCCAGCTACGTCACAGGCGTGACGCTGCAAGTGGACGGCGGGCTGGTCCGCTCAACCTTCTAGCGCAAGGAGCCGCGATGAAACTTGGTCTCATCAACTCCGCCTGGCTCGGCACGCACGTGAGCCTCGAGGAGGGGATTAGGAACACGAAGAAGCTGGGGTTCGATACCCTCGACCTACAGCTGGATCCTCTCGATGTCTCACCGAAGGACCTCCGGCTGGCCCGCGAGGTCGCCGAGGAGGTGGGCCTCCCCATCGTCTCTGTCTGCTGCGTGGCTCCGGGACTCATCGATATCAACCCGCCTGTCCGTGCCTACAACCTGGACCGCGTGCGCCGGCATCTGGACCTGGTCTACGGCTTGGGCGGCCGCAACCTGCTGCTGGTACTGGGCGAGTACATCTGGCAGCGAGAGGTGATCCCGCCGGAGGTTCAGTGGGGCTGGGCCGTTGAGGGCCTGCGGGACCTCGGACGGCATGCCGCAGACTTGGGCCTGGAGATCGCCCTTGAGCTAGAGCCCTTCGACGAGTCGCTGCTCAACAGCGTGGAGAGGATGGCGGCCTTCGTCGATGAGGTCGCCGTTCCCCAGGTCCGAGCGAACTGCGACATCTCGCACCTGCACCTCGTGAATACGCCCTTTGAGGACGTGGCGAAGCTGGCAGGAAGGATCGCTCATGTGCACCTATCGGACTGCGATGGCAAGGTGCATGGCGACCTGCCTCCCGGGCGGGGCTGCACGCCCATCAAGGAGTACCTAGCCGCCATCAGGGATACTGGTTTCGACGGTGTGGTGAGCATCGAACTGGAGTTCAGCCCGGAGCCGTCGCGCATCCTCGATTGGGTGACGGAGGCCTACGAGCAGACCGATCGGATCATGCGGGAGCTGAACTGCCGTGCCTAACCCCATCGAAGCTGCCGAGCTGCGAGTTGGCTTCATCGGCCTGGGCATTATGGGCAGACCCATGGTGCGCAACCTGCTGAAGGCTGACTTCCCGGTTACGGTGTGGAATCGCAGCCGCCCGGGCATCGAGGAGTGCCTGTCGGCCGGCGCGTCCGAGGCCGGCTCGCCGCGCGAGGTCGCCGAGGCCAGCGACATCGTGATCACCATGGTCACGGACTCCCCTGACGTGGAGCAAGTGGCGCTGGGCCCGGGCGGCATCCTTGAGGCCGCGCGCACTGGTTTGGTGCACATCGATATGAGCACGATCTCGCCGGAGGTCACCCGAGAGGTAGCCAGGAAGCTGGCATCAAAGGGAGCGGCCATGCTGGACGCGCCGGTGAGCGGCGGCGACAAGGGTGCCATCGAGGGTACGCTCTCCATCATGGTGGGTGGGGAGGCTGACGTCTTCCAGCGGTGCCTTCCCGTGTTCCAGGCGATGGGCAAGCGCATCACACACCAGGGCCCCCACGGTTCCGGCCAGGCCTGCAAGCTGTGCAACCAGATCGTGGTCGCCCTGAACCTGCTGGCCGTCTCGGAGTGCATGGTCTTCGCGCAGAAGCAGGGCTTGAACCTGGGCAAGATGCTGGAGGCCGTCGGAGGCGGCGCGGCTAGCTCCTGGGGCCTCGTGAACCTGGGACCCAGGATGGCCCAGCGCGACTTCGCGCCCGGGTTCATGGTGAAGCTGCAGCAGAAGGACCTCCGTCTGGCCCTGGAAGCCGCCGCGCAAGGCACCCTCCCCCTCCCCGGCACGGCTCTCACCCACCAGCTCTTCAGGGTTGTGGAAGCGCTAGGCGGCGGGGACCTGGGAACGCAGGCGCTGGTGACAGCTCTGGAGCAGATGGGCCAGTTGGAGGTGAAGGGATAGAGGGGCCGAGCAAACGGTAGGCCTGAGGTATGCCACCAAGCCGAAGCCACAGGATCGCCGTCGTCCACCGGCAGCCCTGCCAGCCAACGCGCCGCCCTGATGAGGGGGCCATGGCGGAGCCAGCGCTGCCCCCAGGGTGCGCCTCACTGAGCGCGTCTCCAGAGCCCGGTGCCCTTACCAAGAGCCTCTAGGCACATCTGCCCTCCATCCCCTCGATGGCGCCCTCTCCACCATTCCCTCCTCGCGCCGCGCGTGATAGTATGTGAAAAAAGGCGCAAACTTCTTGTCCCCTGAGCGCGGCTATGTTACATGGACAAAGGATGATTGAGGAACCGGCACGCGCCACGCCCGTGGCCGCGGAAGTGGACGTACTGGTCGTGGGCGGAGGCACCGCCGGGGTTACCGCCGCTCTGGCGGCGGCGCAGGCCGGCTGCCGCGTGCTGGTTCTGGAGGAGTTGTCCCTGCTGGGAGGAACGCAGACGGGCGCGCTGGTGACGCCCATGATGCGCAACCACCTCGGCGAGGAGCCCCTCACTCGCGGTCTCAACGAGGCGATCCTCGCTCGAACCGCGGAGCTGTTCCCCTGGCCGACCAAGAGCCCCAACGACCGCCTGTGGTTCGACCCCGTCGCCCTCTCCATGGCGCTGGACGACCTGCTCGCGGAGCCGGGCGTGGACGTGCGGTTCGAGACACGGTGCTCCTCGGCCTTGGTGAGGGACGGCTCGATGGCGGGGGTCGTGGCGGAGAGCCCTGGGGGCCGGACCGCCTACCTTGCGAAGGTCGTGATAGACTGCACCGGCGACGCGGACGTGGCCGTTCTCGCGGGCGCGCCGTACTCGGAGGGCGACGAGGAGGGCCGGAACCAGCCGATGTCGCTCCGGTTCACGCTGGCCGGTGTGATGATCGACAGAGCGGCCGAAGGGTTCGCCGCGCGAGGCGTGGCCTGCGAGCCGCCGCTACTCCATGTCGGCTTCCATGAGGCCAGCACGAGCCCTATCGCGGATCTGGTCGCTCAGGCTGAAGCGGAGGGGACGCTGGAGCGCGGCGACCTGGGGTACTTTCAGTTTTTCTCGATGCTGGGCCGCCCGGGGGAGCTCGCCTTCAACTGCCCGCGGCTAACCGGCTACAGGCCCACCGACGTCGCGGATCGCTCCCGCGCGCTGAGGGACGGCCGTAGGAAGGTGCGCCGAATCGCGGCCTTCTGCAGGCGGCACCTCCCTGGCTTCGAGGAGTCGTACCTGGCCTCGGTCGCCTCCATGCTGGGTGTGCGAGAGTCGCGCCGCATACTGGGCGACTACGTGCTGACTCAGGAGGACGTTCTCTCGGGCGCCCGGTTCGGGGATGGCATCGCGCGGAACAACTACCCCATTGACATCCACCACACGAGGGGCAGGGGCACGACGCTCAAGCAACTGCCCGACGGGGAGTACCACGACATCCCCTACCGGTGCCTGCTCCCCCAGAGGGTCGAGCAGCTTCTGGTGGCGGGGCGGTGCCTCTCCGCGACCTTTGAGGCCCAGGCGGCCGCCCGAATCCAGGCCAACTGCCGGGCGATGGGAGAGGCAGCCGGGACCGCCGCGGCCCTGGCCCTGGAGCGCGGTACGACCGTGAGGGGCCTTGACACGGAGGAGCTGCGCGCGCGGCTCAGAGCACGCGGCGCGGAGGTCTAGCGCCGGCCCCGTGGGCGTTACTCGCTGCCAACCTGTTCCGCTGAGTAAGTGCACGCCCTGGCGACTGCCAGGCGCTATGAGGGAGACAAGCATCTATGCCACATATCATCGCTGAGCCCTGCGTTGGCGTAAAGGATAAGGCCTGCGTGGCCGTCTGCCCGGTGGACTGCATCTACGAGGGCGACGACATGCTCTACATCCACCCGGACGAGTGTATCGACTGCGCGCTGTGCGTGCCGGAGTGCCCCGTGGACGCCATCTTCATGGAGGAGGACACCCCGGAGCAGTGGAAGGGCTACATCCAGATCAACGCGGACTTCTTCAAGAAGTGATCGAGTGTTCGCCTGACCCGCATAGTGCGCAGAGCGCCGGCGAGTCGTGCATGACGCGGCTTCAGCACGCTCTGGTGAGTAGTTCAGGCTAAGCGCTGGCACTAGTGAGGGTCCGCTCCTTTGCACGGCAGCCACTCCAAAAGGCGCTTGCCTGGTTTGACACTCGCAAGCAGGCTATGGGATAATGCTCCCGCTGGTGACGTCTGCTCGCAAGCGCGTGCGGTCCACCGGCCAGGCTCCAGCCAGCGTAGGTCACGCCAGCGCGCCTGAGGGAGAGCTCCGGGCGCGGAGCCAGGCAGCAAGCGCGCCGGAGATACCTCATGGCGACCGCATCGAGTGTGTCTGCTGGTCCCCCCGATGCATTCGGGTCGCCCCTTGGGCCCTTCCGCAGGCATGCTGCCCCGCCAGGCGCCCACGACTCGCGAAGGGTCCCGAACCCACAGTCCACTTGCCTGACGTCCTGCCCAATGGGCCAGGCCTCAGGAAGCAGCACCCCGCCCCCGGGCCACTCCACCGCACGGCCCTCTCTTATGTCGGAGGCACCGCCTGATGATAAAGAAGCCCCTGCTCATGATCCCCGGCCCTACGCCTGTGCCCCCGGAGGTGCTTCAGGCGCTCTCTACGCCGATGATCAACCACCGTGGGCCCGCCTACGAGGAGCTTCAGGCCGAGCTGGTGGACCAACTGAAGTACGTCTACCAGACCCAGGGAGACGTGATCATCTACCCGGCCGCCGGCACGGGGGCGATGGAGGCCGCGATCGCGAACGTGCTCTCCCCCGGCGACCGCGTGCTCTCCGTCAGCATCGGCGTCTTCGGCGACCGTTGGGCCGAGATTGCCCGCCGCTTCGGGGCAGAGGTAACCAAGCACGAGGTTCCCTGGGGCCGAGCCGCCGATCCGGAGGACGTCGCCCGCCAGATCAGGTCGGACGGCCCCTTCAAGGCGGTGCTGCTCACCTACAACGAGACCAGCACCGGCGTTCTGAACCCACTGGAGGACCTGGCGAAGGTGGCGCGGGAGTCGGGGGCCCTGGTGATGGTGGATGCCATCAGCGGTCTGCTGGCGGCTGACCTGCAGACGGACGCCTGGGGCTGTGACGTGGTGGCTTCCGGCTCCCAGAAGGCCTATATGCTTCCCCCTGGGCTGAGCTTCCTCTCCGTCTCCCAGAAGGCCTGGGAGGCCCACGAGAAGGCCACCATGCCGCGGTTCTACTGGGACTTCACCCAGATGCGGAAGTCGATGGCGAAGAACCAGACCCCTTACACCCCTGCTCTCAGCCTCTACTACGGGCTGCGAGTGTCGCTTAGGTCCATCCGCGAGGAGACGCTGCAGGGCAGCTTCCGCCGGCACGCGCGTCTGGCGGGGGCGACGCGAGCCGCCGCGAAGGCCCTGGGGTTGGAGCTCTTCGCCGATCCCGCCCACGCGAGCCCTGCGGTTACGGCCATCAAGGTTCCAGAGGGTCTCACCCCCAAAGAGATCCGGGGCCGGATGCTTCGCGACTTCAGCATCACCCTAGCCGGCGGGCAGGGCAAGATCGCCGACGCCATCTTCCGCATTGGGCACCTGGGCTACATCCTGGAGCCGGATCTGGTGATGACCTTCTCCGCGCTGGAGCGAACGTTGGAGAGCCTGGGGCGGCAGGTAGACCGGGGTGCCGCCGTTGCCGCCTTCCAGCAGGAGCTGGCCAGCTTTGATAAGGCGGTGACCGCTTGAGCAAGGTACTCGTCAGCGATCCGATCGCTCAGGAAGGCATCAACAAGCTCAAGGAGGGCGCCGAGGTCGTCGTGAAGACGGGCCTCCCTCCCGCCGAGTTGATCGAAATCATCCCGGAGTTCGAGGGACTGGTGGTCCGCAGCGAGACCAAGGTGACCTCCGACGTGCTTCACGCCGCGCGCAACCTAAAGGTAGTCGCGCGGGCCGGCGTGGGCGTGGACAACATCGACGTTGCCGTTGCCACAGAGCGCGGGGTGCTGGTGGTGAACTCGCCGGAGGGCAACACCATCGCCGCCGCCGAGCACACCATCGCGCTCATGCTCTCCATGTCACGCAACATCCCGACCGCCCATGCCTCCCTGACCCAGGGGGAGTGGAAGCGCTCGAAGTTCGTGGGTGTAGAGGTTTACGGCAAAACCTTGGGCGTCATTGGACTCGGCAAGATCGGCCGAGAGGTGGCAAAGCGCGCCCGTGGCTTGGAGATGCAGGTTCTGGGCGTCGACCCCTTCATCAGCCCCGAGCAGGCGGAGAGGCTGGGCATCCAGCTCACCGAGATGGAGGAGCTGATCGCCAAGAGCGACTACATCACCGTTCACGTGCCCATGACTCGGGAGACGCGCGGACTTCTGAACCGTGACCGCTTCGCCAAGATGAAGCGCGGAGTCCGCATCATCAACTGCGCTCGCGGCGGCATCGTGAGCCAGGAGGACCTGGCGCAAGCCCTCAAAGACGGCGTCGTGGCCGGCGCCGCGCTGGACGTGTTCGAGCAGGAGCCGCTGGACCCAAACAGCCCGCTCCTTGGACTGCCCAACCTCGTGCTGACACCCCACCTTGGCGCCTCCACCCGCGAGGCCCAGATCGGTGTCGCCATGGACGTGGCGGAGCAGGTGCTGGATGTCCTAGCCGGCAAGACCGCTCGCAGCGCGGTCAACCTGCCCTTCGTGAACCCCGAGGTGATGAGCGTCCTGCAGCCCTTCATGTTCCTGGCCGAGAAGATGGGGCGCTTCCACCAGCAGCAGGCGGAGGGTCGCATCACCTCCGTCGACGTTGTGTACCGAGGCGATCTGGCGGACATGGAGGTCTCCCCCATCTCACGGGCGCTCCTGAAGGGGCTGCTTCAGCCCCTTCTCAGCGACACGGTCACCTTCGTCAACGCGCCGCTCCTGGCCGAGGGTCGAGGCATCCGTGTCGTGGAGAGCAAGACCCCCCACTGCGAGGACTACACCCACCTCATCGAGGTGTCCGTGAAGAGCACCAAGGGGACTGTCACCACCACCGGGACGCTGTTCGGCAAGCATGACGTGCGGATCGTGGGCGTGGATGGCTTCCGCGTGGACGTGGAGCCCCGTGGCTACGCCATCGTAAGCCGGCACATCGACACCCCAGGCATCGTGGGCCGCGTGGGTACCGCGCTGGGCAAGTCGGGCGTGAACATTGCAGGCATGCACCTTGGCCGTTCCGAGCCGGGCAAGCTGGCCGTGATGTTGATGAACGTTGACCAGCCGATCCCGGATGCCCTGCTGGACGAGATAGCCCAGATGGAGGGCGTCAGCAACGCTAGATTGGTAGAGTTCTGAGAAGAGTCCAGGTACTCGTTAAGCGATCCATCCCTCGGGCGTCCCGGCAGGCATACCACTGGGACGCCCGAACCGCCCTGCTCACCGGAGCCTACACCGGAGCAGTCTTCCCCTTCCTGGGCCGAATCGCCCGGGGGGACCTTCACGCGACCGAGCTAGAGATCAGCTTCCTGGCCGCCGCCCCCTTCGTGGGCAACCTCCTCTCCCCTCTCTGGGCCCGGCAGATGGAAGGGCGCGCGAAGATGCCCTTCGTCGTCTGGTCCTGGACCCTGGCGCGGGGCCTTCTGCTGCTGATGGCTCTGGCGACGCGCTCCCTCCCCTTCGTCATGATCGCCGTCGCAACCATGTTCATCGGCACGGTGGCGACCCCCGCCTACACGAGCATCATGAAGGAGGTCTACCCCGACCGGTCGCGAGGCCGGCTGATGGGCTCAATCCGCATGGGCCTTCAGGCGATGACGCTGGTGTCTACCCTGATTGTTGGCCGCCTATTGGACCTGACAAGCTACCGAGTGGTCTTCCCCATCGCGGGCCTCGTCGGCATCGTGGCGGCGTTCGCCTTCAGCCGCATAGTGACGCACCCGGCGGAGACGGATGGCACCAAAGTGTCCGTGCTCAGTACCCTCTCCATCCTGCGGGATGACGCCAACTACCGCTGGTTCGGGCTCTCTGTGTTCATCTACGGGTTCGGCAACCTGATGGCAGTGCCGGTGTACACCATCTTCCAGGTGGACACCCTGCACATCACCAACACCCAGGTTGCGAATCTGGCGAACGTCTCCAGCGCGGTGATGATCCTGGCCTACATCTTCTGGGGCGCCTACCTCGACCGCCACGGCCCCCTTCAGGGCGTCGCGGCAGCAGTACTGGTGGGCGCGCTGGTCCCGCTGGTCTACCTCTTCGCGCACGACGTCCGCACGCTCTACCTGATGGCGATCGCTATGGGCGTCACCAACGCCGGTATCGACCTCTCCTACATCAACAGCATCCTGGTCTTCGCGGATGAGCGGCGCATCGCGCAGTACCAGTCGCTCCATTCGGCCCTGCTTGGCGTGCGTGGCATCATCGGCCCCTTCGCGGGGGCAGCT
This sequence comes from Armatimonadota bacterium, assembly GCA_036504955.1. GTDB lineage: Bacteria > Armatimonadota > DTGP01 > DTGP01 > DASXUI01 > DASXUI01. The sequence continues at coordinate 26,692 of DASXUI010000057.1, read as the reverse complement.
CTGATGCAGGCCGCCGGCGTGCAGGCAGTCTTCGTGGTCTCCTTGGTCATGATCTTGGCCGGCTTCCTGCTTCAGACCCTGGGTGTCAAGGCCCGCTACTCCGCCTGACTGTAGCCCCCGGCGCCGCGGCCGCCGTCTGAGCGGCAGTCCACTCAACGGTCCTGAGGAGGCGCCCGCCCAAGGGCCCCGCGGGCCCACCACTCGGCGGGGGTTCCATACCCTTAACCTACCGGGCTCGCCGGCGAAGCGTAGCCCCGCCAGCCCGGTCAGCCCCACATGCCTCTCTCTGCCCGGCCACTGCCCCATCCCCCGCGATCAGACGGAGTTCCCGAACCATCGCGAACCGACGAGGTGAGGGAACTTGCGTTCCGCGAACGTCCGTGCTACTATGCCTCCGCCGAAGCGGCCTCAGCGCTTCTGGTTGGGCCGGCGAGGCCCAAGCCCCTATGTGGCAGGACAGGCAAGGACGCGGAGGAGACAGGATGACGATACTCAGGTCGAGCAGGAGCGGCGCAGCAGACCCTGACGCATGTCGCGAGGTGCTGCTGACCCAGGCGGTAAGCGCGTACCACGAGGTGGCGCCTCCTGGGGTGGACCTGAATCCGGTACGTACCGACCTGCTCTGCCGAGTGGCTTGCCTCCATTCCCTGGGCCGGACGCACGTGGGCTACGATGACCTGGTCGTGCTGGCGGGCTACGCAACGTCCTTCGCCTACCACCCTACGCTCTTCTCCGTGATGTACCAGCCGCCGGACAGCCCTGAGGAGACCGAGAGGCGGGTGGTCGCGGCGATTGGGTACGGATGGGAGTGGCTGCCTCGAGCGGCCGACTCGGAGGTCGCGTGGCAGGCGGTTAGGGACACGCTAGATAGCGGCCGGCCGGTGCAGGCGCGCTGGCTGGACGACTACGTGTTCGCTGGTTACCGCGACGCGACGCACCGCACGAACCGTGGCGTCCACTCACTAGGCGGCTGGAGTGAGCCCGGCTGGATGCCCTGGACCGCCTTTGACGAGTGGTGCAAGGACTCATGGCGTCTCGGGCGTCCCACCGCGCCCGTTCCCCAGACCCCTACAGAGGAACTCGTGCCCGCCCTGCTCAGACGGATGGTTGAGTGGAGCCAGGGGGACGGCAGAGCCGACGTCGACTGGATGCGGGAGGGCGTTTTCGGCAACCCCGGAATCCTGGCATATGCCGACGACGTCGCTGATGCCGCACGACCCCCGGAGCGCTTCGACCCAGGCTGGTTGTGCTGCCACTGCGTCAACCGACAGTCCTCGGGAAGAGCCTCGGCGGCCCGGTGGCTGAGACGGCAGGCCCCCCTGCTGACGGAGAGCGTGCGCGCCTGTCTATGTGAAGCGGCCGACTTCTATGATAAGGCATGCGAAGCGTGGCTCGCCTTCCGGGCGGCGCTAGGTCCGGAGGGCGGTAAGGACGCCGTCACCGAGGCGTGGAGGGACGCAGCCAGCCGGGCTCGGGGCGCCATCTGCCTCAGGCGGGCCGCCGGTTACGAACGCGAAGCAGCGGGGAAGCTCGCCCAGGCGGTTGAGGCACTTGGGGCCTAACCGACCCTGCGGCCTTCGTTCGGTTGATGCACGGCCTCGCGTGTATCGGTGGGGCCGATGAACCGATGGCCCGTATGGGCCACGAAGGCTCGCGGGCCGACCCGCATTGGAAGTGATATAGAACTTGCGTTCTGGGAACGCCTGTGCTATTCTGGCTGCGCTGAGCATTTGCGGACGGCGGAGGGCATCAGAACAGCGCCGCCAGGCTTGAGCGGCGCCGAGGGCGTCCCCTAAGCACTGCGTGGGCGCCTCGCGGCCCCTGCCGGAGTGGCAACGGGAAAGGTCAAGGGAATGGCACTACAGACCACAGCCATACTGGACCGCGAACACCTGTCAGACACCCTCTGGAACCTGGAGGAAGCGCGCCTCAAGGGCGTGCCCGCTGACCATCCCGGGGTGTGCGACGCTCTGGACTGGGTGGCCAGCAGAGCGGGGCTGCCAGGAGCCTATAAGGAGGGCCTGCACGCCCCCACCGAGGCGGACTACTCCCGCCGGTGGTACACGCCGACTGGGGAGAACGGTTCCCCGAGCGGCGCCGGCTTGAGCCACGTCCTGGCCGAGGAGTCGCTCCGGGCTCTCGCTCTCTGGCGACCCGAGCAGGAGTGGGGCCGGCACCCAATGATGCTTAGGGTCAGAGACCGATTCGGGGCCATGCCCTACGACCATCTGGGTTCACCGGGGACCTTCTGCTGCGCCCGCTGCTCAGTCGCCCGCTGGCGGGCTCTGGCTGCCGGCCGGCCACAGGGGTGGGATGAGGTTGTGTCAGACGGGCTCCGGAGCTGGTCGCGCGAGTGTCTTGAGTCAGGACACTGGTCGCGTTACCCCTACTACTACACCTTGCTCGCGCTCTCGGAGCTGCCACTGGCGCAGGTCCAAGGGGTACGGTCCGCGCTTCGCGCCTCGGCGGAGCGGCGGATCGGCCGCCTCAGCGACACTGACCAACAGAGCCGGTTCCGAAAGCGCGCACTGGAGTGGGTGTTGGCCTGACCCGCACGGCTTGCACAGCCGCCCATGCCGTGCGGCAGGTGCGGGCCGTGGAGCCCACCCACACCGGGGGCGTCGCCCGGGCCTACTCCCTCTGGCCCAGCGACGCCCCCTCCCCCAATGGCGCTCTGCCCTGCCTACGGGTTCGCCAGGTGACCGCACCCGCCCAGCCCCAGCTTCGCGCGGCGTCCCCTGTCCTGCGCCTGGAGCTCCTGACCGTCCCCCGCTCCCTTGTGGCAATCGGACGAGGGCCCGACCTCTTCACCTCTTCACCTCTTCACCTCTTCACCTCTTCACCTCCTCACCTCTTCACCCAGCCCCGCCGATCACGGAATCAGCCCCCTGTCTCGTCTTAGTGGATGAAGGAGACAAGCTTGGCGCAGGATCCTGAGGAGATGGGGCTTGCCGACCTCGCCCGCCGGGGGGACCACGGAGCGTTCGCGCGCCTATGCGCCCGGCACCGCGAGCGCGTGTGGCGCATCGTCTCCTCCGCCGCCGCCTCCCCGGCCGATGCCGAGGACCTCGCCCAAGAGGCCGTCCTGAGGGCCTACCAGGCGCTGGCAGGGTTTGGGGGGCGCTGCGCTTTTGGTTCATGGCTCTGCCGCATTGCTCTGAACGTGGCGCATGACCACCTTCGCTCCGCGTGGCGCCGGAGGGTGGTCTTGTGCGATGAGGAGCCCGACCCGGCGGGCGGGGGGAGCACCTCCGCGGAGGCGCTGGCCGAGCAGAGGGAGCGGCAGCGGAGGGTCCGGCAGTCGGTCGCGGCACTGCCACCCAAGCAGGCTCTCCCGATAGCACTGCACTACTTCGAGGGGTACTCGCTGGCGGAGCTAGCACGGTTGGAGGGCACCAAAGAGGCGACGCTCAGGAGCCGGGTACGGGCGGGGCTGAGGCGCCTGGAGCCGAGCCTGAGAGACCTGGTGGGTGAGGACGCCGCGCCCCCTCTCGCTGTTGAGCCGGAGCCGGAAGGATGCGAAGTGTGATGACCGGGAAGCCCGAGCAAGAGCTGGACAGGACCCGCCGGATGGAGCGCCTGCTGCGGTCAGCCGCGGAGTACCAGCCGGCAGCCGAGTGCCCGGCGGACCTGGAAGCCCGCGCCCTAGCGCGTCCGCGTCCACGGCGAGGGATGGCATTGCTTCCGCGCCTCGCCGTCGCCGGCGTACTAGTGGCGGCGGTCCTGGCCTTGCCCGCAGCCCGCCAGGAGCTCAGGCGAGCCGATGAGCGCCGAGACGCCCGAGTCGCGAGCGCGGAGGGCGAGGGGCAACCGCAGGAGCTTGCCCCAAACTCACTCCCGGGCGCAACCACGCAATCGCCCACCAGTCACGCCGGCCTGTTCCCGCCTCCCAAGGAGCCAGCGCCGCTAACGACGAAGCCCCGGCCGCATGGCAGCGCTGCCGATACCCCGCGGATGCCGGTGTCAAGGAGACCCGTTCAGGGGCCTAGTTGGCCGTACCGCAGCCAGCGCGCGGCGGCAAAGCGTCCGAGCAGACGAAAGCCATCGCGCGGCCGAGTCCTGCTGGCGCGTGTCATGTTTGAGCCCGGCGCGGCACCAGTTTGGCGAACCGAGGTGATTCACCGCCAAGGCACCGGCACCCTGACCCAGGTCTGGGTAGCTCACCCGGCAGGTCCGGGGGGTGAGACGCTCATGATGCCCGCTCTGCTCGACGTCCCCCTATCGGCGGCCCAGAAAGGTCAATCAGGCCCCCAACCTGCGACCTATGCACTCCTGACCACCTCGTCCGCCGCGCCGTATCTGCCTGAAGCCGGGGACGCTACCGATGACACAAGCGAGGAGACCCCCCAATGAGATGGAAGCTGCTGCTACCGGTCACGGTCCTGCTGTTTGGCTCCGGGCCGTGCTTCTCTGACCCCGACGAAGCAGGACCCCCCGCCTCAGTGAACGCCACCGCAACCGTGGAGACCACGGTTCAGGGCGACGTCCCAAGCACCGCAGTGCCGGTCCTTGGCGACGTGCCGATGCTCGGGCGCCTGTTCACCACTGCCAGGCAAAGCGTCCTACCAGACACGAAGGTCGACCTCGACCTGAACAACGCCACCGTGAAGGACGCCGTCGCCCAGCTCGCCGAGAAGGCCGGCATGAAGTACGAGGTTGAGGGAGATCTGCCGAAGGGCGCCAGGATCAGCCTGAAGGCGACCAATGCCCCACTACAGGCGCTGATGGATGCCGTGTCGTCCTGGGCAGGCCTGTCATGGTCGGTCCGCGGCCAGGGCAAGAACCGGGTGCTCGTCGCCAGCCGCTCACCTCGCGGCGTTAGAGCCGGATACACCCCCAACGGGCTTTCGACGCCTCAGATGAACTTCCAGTTCGCCCCGCTGACTGAGCCGACCCAGAACAAGGGCCGCTACGGCGCTCTCACGGTTCCGGGCGGCTCACCGTCGGTGGCCTACTCGATGAACTGGAACGAGGAGCGCTCGGTCTTCACTTGCCCGCTCTGCAAGGGCCAGGTGACGGTGGTCGACAAGAAGGTGCAGCCCAAGTGCCCAGACTGCGGGCGCGTGTTCCAGGAATCCTGGAAGTTCTGCCCCTACGACGGAGCCAAGCGACCCAAAGCCGCGGCGGAGTGGAAGTACTGCCCCTTCTGCGGCAAGCAGACCGAGATGAAGAAGTCGGCGGACACAAGCCTGTTCCACTTCGGTTACGGCAACCCAACCGAGTGGAACGCTAAGGTGACCCCCAACGTGGGCACTTCGCTGGGGCTCCAGCTCAACCAGCCGCTGGAGCTCAACACCTACACGGTTCCGATCACCACCGAGACTGGCGTGCCTATCAATCAGGAACAGCCTAACCTGGGCAGCTGAACAGGTGTGGGCCATGGCACCCCATGGCCGATCCCGCAGCCGCGGATCGCCGGGCTGCCTGGCGGTGCCGCTACCCCACCGCCACACCGATGGTTCCGGGGTCTATGCGCCGACAAGCCGCCGGCCCCACGTCTAGACAGAGGCCCCGCCGTCTGGGCCTTCTAAGCCACCCTCCAACGAGGAAGCGGAGTCGAGTTCGGACTCCGCTTCCTCGATCGCCTCGTCGAAGTCCTCGCCCATCTCGTCGCCCATCTCCTTCCCCATCTTGCGCATGAATCGTGCCATGGCGCGGGGATCGCTCTCGTCCACGTCGGCGACATCGGCGGAATCGGCCAGCGACTCGAAGATCTCATCCTCTGAACGCAGACGGCTGAACCGTGAGACCAGCTTGCGTAGGTCAGTGCCCTGACAGCGAGGGCACTCCACCTCCGCGCTGTCCGCGGTGACGCCCACCAGAGCCGAGAACCTCCTCCGGCAGGCTTGACACAGGTACTCATAGATTGGCATTGTTGGGTTGTCTACCGGGATCCGCTCCCGGCCCGCGCAGTGCTCCCAGGCAGCTCCTACCGTCCGGCCCGAGGGTCTTGCCTACACTCAGGGGGCAGGCGCGAGCGGCCCTGCGGCAGGCCGTGCCCCCACCGCCCCATTCTACCATGGGCCCAGGACCCTCTCCACAGGCGACTATGCGCTCTGTTTTCCCGTCGCGATCCTCCCTTGCGGCCGTTGCCCTGCTATGGGCCCTATGCTTGCTTATGGTGCTAACTGGATGCTCCGAGCGCCCGTCGGAGCTGCCCGGCGATGGTACGACGCGCCTGCTGCCCGTCTCGCTGCCTGAGAGCTTCACTCAGGGGTACTCAGCGAAGGACCTGAAGCGGCTCCGCTCCATCATTGCCGACCGCAAGCTGGGCTGCATCTACCAGCTTCCCAGTCTGCCGCGGGGACTGGCGATGGTTCAGCGGTACGATGCGGGCATAGGGGCCGCGGCCGACGAGTCCGGCGTCCCCGCCTGGCTCCTGCGCGGCCTGGTGGTGGTGGAGGCCTCCGGGAGGCCGGACGCGATCGACCATGTCTTCCTCTCCGGTCAAGGTAGGTACGCCCACGTAGGCCTCTGCCAGATTGGTCCCCACGAAGCGTCCGAGGCGGGCATCGGGGCCCGACTGGACCTCGAGACGAGCGTCCGAGCCCAGATCCGGAGGGTCGCCGGCTCCGAGCAGTCGCCGCTGCAGAGGGCGACCAGGATGGGCCGCCGGACCTCAGTGGCGCGCGCCATGAGCGAGACGCGCAGGCTTGACGCCCTGATCGCCAGATGGCGCAAGTCGGATGAGCGCTTCGATCCCAAGAAGAACCTACTGGCCGCCGGACGGCTGCTGAAGGCGAAGATCGCGCGGTACGCCGGCGACCTCACATTGGCGGTGGCCTCCTACCACGCGGGCGGAGGCAACCTGGACGAGGCCCTTGGGCTGTACTTCACCAGCGTGGCCGACCTCCCCCAGCCCCCTGACCGGAACCATGTGAGCCACTTGGAGTCGGGCGGCTCCTGGCGAAAGGCGCGGACCATCCTCCGCCAACGCGACCGGGACTTCCGGGCTCAGCTCCGTAAGCACCACGTACGCTACCTGGACCTCTACCGCCAGGAACGAGGTCCACTCTTCAACCGCATGTCCCGCTGGTCGGACTACAGCCGCACCTATGTGTGGAAGGTTTTGGCGGCCGCTGACATCGCGGACCGCTACCTCAACGCGCCGGAAGAGTACCGCCAGGAGCTGGAGATCGCTCGCGCCTCCTGAGCCCCTTCGGGGAGCCTCACGAGAGGAAGTAGCTCCTGAGCTGCGAAGGCGGACAGCAGGCGCCGGCCGCTCGCGCAGTCGGAGGTCGAGGGGGCCTGCGCGCCGGCTGCCGCAAGAGAGGAGACGTCCCATGCCCAATCGTCTAGACCGCCGTGAGTTCCTTCGCCGCACCACCGCCGCTGGGGTTTTGAGCGCCCTGCCCGCCGTGTGGCCCGGAGGCGCCGCCGCGAAGCCGAGCCGTTCCCCCAACGAGAAACTGAACATCGCTAAGATCGCGTGCGGAGGGATGGGCGCGGAGGACCTGAACCAGATCAGCAGCGAGAGCATCGTGGCCCTCTGTGACGTGGACGAGACCATCATGGACAAGGCCGCTCAGCAGTGGCCCAAGGCCCGGAAGTACGTCGATTTTCGTCGGATGCTTGACCGAGAGGAGAAGAACATAGACGCGGTGGTCGTGAGCACGCCCGACCACACCCATGCCGTCGCTAGCCTCCACGCCCTCCGGATGGACAAGCACCTGTACTGCCAGAAGCCCCTTGCCCGCACCGTTCGGGAGGTGCGCGCGATGACCCTGGCCGCTCGGCGACATGGCGTCACCACGCAGATGGGCACCCAGGCACACTACTCGCCGGGCCATCAGCGTCTGGCGGAGCTGATCCAATCCGGCGCCATCGGTCCGGTGAGAGAGGTCCACGTATGGAGCGATCGACCCGCCGGATGGTGGCCCCAGGGCGTTGAGCCGCCCACCGAATCCCAGCCTGTTCCCCCGAACCTGCACTGGGACCTCTGGCTTGGGCCCGCCAAGTCTCGGCCCTACAACCCCGCCTACATGCCCTTCGTGTGGCGCGGCTGGTGGGACTTCGGCACGGGCGCCCTGGGTGACATGGGCTGCCACCTGATGGACCCCGCCTACAACTCGCTGAAGCTGCGCTACCCCACGAGCGTTGAGGCCGAGGGCGCGCCTCGCGTGAAGCATAGCCCTCCGCTGTGGGCCGTAATCCGCTACGAGTTTCCCCGTAGGGGCGATATGCCCGAACTAAGTCTCACTTGGTACGACGGCGGCCGCCGCCCGCACCGCGACCTGTTCCCGAAGGGCCAGAACACCAAAGCAGGCAACGGTTCGCTCTACATCGGTGACAAGGGCAAGCTGCTCATTGAGGAGGAGGAGGGTAACCTGGTGACCTTCGGTCAGTTCGAGGGACCGGACCCGGTACGTCACAGGCCGCCCGGCCATTGGAAGCAGTGGATAGAGTCCAGCAAGACCGGAGCCCCCACCGGCAGCAACTTCGACTACGCCGGCCCGCTGGCCGAATCCGTGCTCCTGGGCAACGTCGCCCTCCGAACCGGTCGCAAGCTGGAATGGGACGGCGCGGACATGCGCGCCACCAACTGCCCCGAGGCCGAGGAGTTCCTGGAACCCCACTACCGCAAGGGGTGGAGCCTCTAGGAGCGAAGGGGCTGAGGAGACCGAGGGGGCTCAGGGGGCTGATGGGAAGGACCTCAGAGTTGGTCAAGCGGACGTCGGCCCTCTGGGGGTGCGGCGACTCCGGCGCCGCACTCATGTGGGGCCTGCCTCCACAGGCCCGGCTCTGAGGCTCCTCCCCCCTAGCCCCCTTAGTCCCTTCAGTCCCCTGTCCCCCGGACTCTACCCCTCCTTGCTTGACCGTCTACAGCGGCCGGTCCTATAATCCCGGTGATGGCGGCCGTGCCGGAGCGCCGCCGCCTTCCCAGTCCCCGGCGTTAGAGGCTCATGACCATGTTCAAGTACTATGAGGACGTGATCCGCCAGATGGAGCGGGAGCTTGAGGAGATGGCCCAACAGGCCTTCCTTCGGCAGACCGGCCATCAGGTTCCCCAGGAGTCTATCTGGCAGCCCAGGACCGATGTCTACGAGTGTACCGACCGCCTGGTCATCCGTGTTGAGCTCGCGGGTGTGGACCCCAAGCGGATTGAGCTGACCCTCTCCCCGGACAGCCGCCAGCTCATCATCCGAGGCCCCCGCATGGAGAGCCAGGACGAGGCCGCTGACAGGGTCCGGTGCTACCAGCTCGAGATCTACTACGGCACCTTCGAGCGCGTTGTACGCCTGCCGCCCGACCTCCGCCTGGACCGAGACAACCTGGACGCTGACTACGCGAACGGCATGCTCACGGTCTCGCTTCCCAAGCGCCCCATCGAGGCACCCATCACGGTGGCCATTGAACCATAGCCCATCATGCTTCCCCGCGCCGCTTGTTGGCGCCACCCGTCGCGCCAGCGCTTGCGGTGGGTAGAGTAGTGCACTGAGCCACACGAGCGCCTCCAGCGACCTGGGATCGGTGAGCGAGGAGCTCCGGCCACGGCCCCGGGAGACGTCGGACTGCGGTAGTGGCGAAAGGCTGTCGAGGCTTGCGCCGTACGTGCAGCAGGCACGCCTGGTGCGCCGTGTGGGGAAGCCCGCCGATGCCGGTCCCAAGCCCATCCCGCCTCGTCGGCGGAGACGGGTCGCGACCAGACACCCTCGCGCTGAACGGTAAGCAGTAGACGGCACACAGGCCCGGAGGTATGATGCCCGAGCAGATTGAGGACCAGGAAGCCAACGCGAGCAGCCAGTCCGAGAACGGATCGCCCGACGAGCGGGAGATCCCGAAGGCTCTCAGCCTGCTGCCCCTGCGCGAGGGCGTGTTGTTCCCCGGCATGGTCGCGCCGCTTCACGTGACGCGCGAAAACGTCATCACGCTCATCGATGAGGCCGCCGCCAAGGGCAACCGCTATGTGGCCGTCGCGGCGCTTCGCAACCCGGACGTTGAGGAGCCCACCCTCGCGGACGTGCATACCATCGGCACGGCTGCCTACATTCGGATGATGCTGAAGCTCCCGGACGGCATCCGCCTGATGGTTCAGGGCCTGGAGCGGGTTCGCGTGGTCCGGGTTCTTCAGGAGAAGCCCTACCTCCAGGTGGAAGTCGAGACGGCTACCCCCTCTGGCGCCCCCGTGGACCCCGACAGCCTGGAAGCCATGCGGCGCACGGCCCTGGAGCAGTTCTCGCGCATCGTGTCTCTCTCGTCTCAGCTCCCGGACGACCTCCAGACCGCGGCGAACTCCATCTCCGACCCCGCGGCACTGGCGGACTTCATCGCCGCCAACCTGCCGATCTCGGTGGCAGAGAAGCAGACTCTGCTGGATGCCATCGACCCGGAGGTCCGGCTCAAGGGCCTGCTGGTCTACCTGACCCGCGAAGCTCAGATGCTGGAGCTCCAGGGAAAGATCCAGTCAGAGGTCAGCTCCGAGGTCGGCAAGACCCAGCGCGACTACTACCTCAGGGAGCAGCTCAAGGCCATCCAGAAGGAGCTCGGAGAGGCGGAGCCCGGCGCCGAGGAGCTGGCGGACCTCCGGCAGCGCCTGGAGGCCGCGGAGCTTCCGGCGGAGGCGAAGAAGGAGGCCGAGCGCGAGCTCGAACGGCTCTCAAAGATGCCCCCACAGGCCGCCGAGTACACCGTCTCCCGCACATATCTGGATTGGATTCTGTCGCTGCCCTGGAACAAGGGGACGGAAGACCGCCTCGAGATTCCCGAGGTGAAGCGGATCCTTGACGAGGACCACTGGGGCCTCGAGAAGATCAAGGACCGGCTTCTGGAGTACCTGTCAGTCCGCCGCTTCCGTCCGGACGGCAGGCTGCGGCAGCCCATCCTCTGCCTCGTGGGGCCGCCTGGCGTTGGCAAGACCTCCCTGGGCAGAAGCATTGCCCGGGCGCTCGGCCGCGAGTTCGTGCGCATGAGCCTGGGCGGCATGCGCGACGAGGCGGAGATCCGGGGCCACCGCCGCACCTACATCGGCTCCATGCCTGGCCAGATCATCCAGGGCATCCGCCGTGTGGAGGCCAACAACCCCGTCTTCATGCTGGATGAGGTGGACAAGATCGGCATGGACTTCCGGGGGGACCCGACAAGTGCCCTTCTTGAGGTCCTGGACCCGGAGCAGAACAACACCTTCCGCGACCACTACCTGGACGTGCCCTTCGACCTGTCCCGCATCCTCTTCATCACAACCGCCAACCTGATCGACCCCATACCTGGGCCGCTTCGGGACCGCATGGAGGTCCTTGAGCTCTCCGGCTACACGGAGGACGAGAAGCTCCACATCGCCAAGCGGCACCTGGTGCCGAAGCAGTTGGGTGAGCACGGGCTGAAGCAGGACGAGCACATCACCTTCGAGGACAGTGGGCTGCTGGCTATCCTCCGCGGCCACACCCGCGAAGCCGGCGTCCGCAACCTGGAGCGACAGATCGCCGCCATCTGCCGGAAGACAGCCCGTGAGTTCGCCGAGGGCCGGACCGAGCCAGTGCGCGTGGATGCCGAGCAGGTTAGGCGAGCGCTGGGCAGCCCCCGCTTCGAGTGGGAGGAGCTGCGTGACCGCGTCGCCCGACCTGGCGTGGCCACGGGTCTGGCCTGGACCCCGGTGGGCGGCGACGTGCTGCTGGTGGAGTGCGCCTCGATGCCTGCCGAAGGTCAGCGCGAGATGGGACTGCGCCTGACCGGTATGCTGGGTGACGTGATGAAGGAGAGCGCGCAGATTGCACTCTCGTGGGTGCGAAGCCATGCCTCCGAGATCGGCATTCCGCCGGAGGCCCTGCGCGGCAAGGACCTGCACCTGCACGTGCCGGCGGGCGCCATTCCCAAGGACGGCCCCAGCGCCGGTATCACCCTCGCCACCTGCCTCGTTAGCTTGCTCAGCGGCCGGCTGGAGCGCCCCGAGGTTGCCATGACCGGCGAGCTGACGCTGACCGGGCGGGTGCTGCCGGTGGGAGGCATCAAGGAGAAGATCCTGGCGGCACATCGGGTGGGCGTGAAGCGGATCGTGCTGTCGGAGCGCAACCGCAAGGACGTGGAAGAGGACGTTCCCGAGGCGGTTCGCAAGGATCTGGAGTTCGTCTTCTGTGCCAACCTGAACCAGGTCCTGGACGCGGCTCTCCTGCCCGCCGAGACGTCGCAGGCGTAGGGAGTCGGGCCGGCCCCCTGCACGCCGGCCCGTGCCACCAGAAGGCCTCCACGGACCCGCCCTGCGCCATCTACAGGGGCGTGCGGAAGCCCGCGCCCTGCCCGACGCGCATGCGCCTTGCGCATAGTGCGGGCTAGGTGCCGGCGGGCTTCACCCCCCGGCCCACGAGCCCGGGCGGCCCCCCGTTCCTCCGGATGCTACCAACCTACCGACCGCACGGCTTGACGCCCCCCCCGCCCTCGGATAAGATGTAGGGAGACCCTTCCCCTGGAGGCCCCTTGTTCCCCATCGCCGTTATCACCGATGAGATCTGTCACGACTTCCTCGCCTCCCTCGACCGCCTGAAGGACTGGGGCGTGGGGCTGGCTGAGATTCGCGGCGTCAATGGCAAGAACGTGACGCAGCTCTCCGACGAGGAGTTGCTTGAGGCCAGAAGGGCATTGGATGCCCGGGGCCTGCGCGCCTGCGGAGTGGCGTCCCCCTTCTACAAGTGCGACCTGCCCGCAGGTGATGGGGACGGCTGCACTCCGGAGGGCGATGCGCTTCTGGAGAGCCAGATGCGCGTGTTCGCTCGATGCCTCAGGGCGGCCGAGATACTGGGCACCTCTTTCATTCGGGTGTTTGCTTTCTGGCGTAAGGGTCCAACCACTCAGCCCATCCTCGACGTCATCCGCCGTGCCTATCAGCGCCCGCTGGAAAAGGCGGAGGAGGCGGGAGTGACGCTCCTGCTGGAGAACGAGCACGACTGCTACCTGAGCACAGGCGCCGAGGTGGCGAGCTTCCTGGAGGGATGTAGCAGCCCCGCGCTTCGATGCGTCTGGGACCCGGGCAACACCTTCGCCTACGGGGTACAACCCTTCCCCCAAGACTACCTGGCGGCGAAGCCCGTGACCTCCCACATCCACCTGAAGGACGCGGTTAGGGACGAGGGTGGACACCCGCGGTGGGTGGCCGTCGGTGATGGTGATGTGGGCTACGCTTCTCTGTTCGCGGCCCTGAAAGAGGATCGTTACGGAGGGATCCTGTCCCTCGAAACGCATTTCAGTATAGGTGGAGACACCGAAGCTTCTACACGAGCCTGTCTGGAGGGGGTCCGCAGGCTTCTCGGTTCGCTCTCTTAGAGGCGTTGTAAACAAGGAGCCTTGTCGCTATGTTGTCAGTTACTGCTTTTCGCCAGAAGATGGGGCACGCTACCCGCTGGGTCTACCTCGTCTTGGTTGGCGCTCTTGGCATCGGTATGGTCGCCTTCTTTGGTGGAGTTGGCCCCGGGATTGACGGGAACAAGGGTCAGAGCCGGGACACTCGCGAAGTGGTGGCAACCGTGAACGGGGACCCAATCGCGCGAGGTGAGCTGGACACGGTCGTCGCCCAGATGCGTCTGGGGTCTCAGTCAGACCTCCGGGCTCAGGAGGAGGGGCGTGGCCAGGCGCTCGAGATGCTGGTGGCTCAGAAGGCCTTCGAGCAGGCCGCTCGGAAGGCTGGGCTAGAGGTCAGTAACCAGGAGCTCAGCACAGAGGTAGAGAAGCGCATCGAGCAGACGACGGCAGAGCACGTGGGAGGCCTGGCGGGCGCCGCCAAGGACTCCGCGGTTGCCGAGATCACCGCTGACATCAAAGGGAACAAGGACCAGATTCGGGAGCAGATGCTCTCTCAGAAGTTCGCGGAACAGCTCGGCTCCAAGGTAAAGGAAGAGGACCGCCATCCCCGCCACATCTTGATCAAGGTCCGAGATCCCAAGGCGAAGCTGGCCCCCGGAGCGAAGCCGGAGGGTCGCCCTGACGCCGAAGCAAAGGCTCTCGCCGAGAGTGTGCTGAAGCAGGCCCAGGCTAAGGGCGCCGATTTCGCGGCGCTGGCGAAGAAGTATGGCGAGGACGGCACCAAGGCCAACGGTGGCGACCTCGACTGGGGCCCCAAGGGCCGCATGGTACCGGATTTCGACAAGGCTGTGTTCAGCATGAAGCCTGGCGAGGTCAGGGGACCGATCAAGACCCAGTTCGGCTACCACATCATCAAGCTAGAGGCTATCAGGCCCAGCACGACCGCCAAGAACCAGGCTGTGCAGAAGTACGCGGAGGAGCAGAAGAACCTCGCCAAGGTCACGGTGAAGGATCCCCAGATCCACGCGGACTACCTCCTCGCCCAGGCCCGCACCATGTGGTCGAAGCCGAAGGAGCAGCAGGCCAAGAAGGACGAGGCCCTGAAGCTGCTGGAAGGCGTCGTCCGCAAGGACTCCACCAATGCGGCGGCCCTGGTTACCCTTGCTGGTCTCTACTCCGAGAAGCACACCAGTGCTCCGAAGGACAAGGCGCTGTTGGCCAAGGCAGTCTCCTACAACGAGAAGGCGGTGGCTGCCGCGGAGTCGCCGTCACTGCAGGCCGCGCTTGGTCGCCTCTACACGGAGGCAGGCCAGAAGGACAAGGCGCTCAAGGCGCTCGAAAAGGCCTCCCAGATCGCCTATAGTGACGTTGGAGTGCGTAACCAACTCAAGTCCCAGTTCGAGGCCCTCGGACGTAAGGACCTGGCGGCAAAGGAAGATAAGCAGATCAAGGAGCTCTCCAGGAACGCCGGGCCTGGCCAGTCCTTCACGGTGGGCGGTAACGGTGGTGGTCAGCCCATACATATCCCCTCGGGGCGCTAGACAAGATGCGGCGGGGCCGGTGTGCCGCCGGCCCCGCCTGAGCGTTCCGAGCGCGGCTCCATCGCGGTCAGCTTGTTAGGTGGTCCACCCCTGGCCTGCCTTGGCGACCGGAAGGCTTGCGGAAGCCCCCCACGACGCGCCACCGCCTGTGCGCCGTGCGCTCCAGGCGGTTCTCCTGGGACCATCCGCCCCAGGCACCTCGCGAGGTGGTCCAAGCACTTGGGAGCCGTGGCTTGGGGAATCGTGACGCCTTGTCGACAGGGAGCCGCAGCCCGACACTCGCTCAAATGTTCGCCTCCGGCGCGGTCCCCATGAAGGAGAACAGCCCTACTCGCGGAATAGTACGAACAAGGGCGAGGTTAGCGGCGCCTCTGCGCCGGAGCCCACCTGACTCAGACTGCTCGTTAGCGTGAGTCGGTTATGGGTAACCTACCAGATGAGAGACAGGCCGCGGCGCGGGGTGCCCGGGCACCGAACTCCAGAGCACCTGACACCCGAAGCAACTCGGCCTTAGTAAACTTACTACCGCGCGACACCGGGGCATAGCCCCGTGACGGCGGTCCACGCAAGGGCCCTGAGCGAACGAGCATCCGTCTCGATTCAGGCACCGACCGGAGAGGCAGTAGTCCTGGGCGGTTCTCTCGCCATCCCCGCGCGAGTTCCTCCGAGGTCACTAGGTCGGCGTGGCCCCCGTCAGTTGGGCGCGGACTGAAGCAGCGCCTCGGCAGGGGCAGCGGCGCAGGCTCCTACGCCGTTCGCCCTCCGGGCGCTCCTAGAAGTTACGAGAAGGATCTTATATGAGCTGCGTTTTGTTCGTCGACTATGAGAACATCGCGATCAGCCTCGGCCAGACCCGGCAGCTTGCGGTGTCCCCCTTGCAGTTGGCCCGAGTCCTAAGAGAGAAGGCAGAGAAGTTCGGTCGCATCAAGGTGGCCCGCGCCTTCGCGGACTGGGACCGCTTCTCAGGCGCCGCCCGAGCCTTCGCTCAGGAACGAATCGAGCCCCGCTTCGTCCTGGCGGGTAAGAACAGCGCGGACATGGAGCTGAGCCTCCAAGTTCAGGAGGCTCTGTCCGAGGGCGACTCCGCCGTAGACACCTACATCCTGGCCACGGGTGACCGCGACTTCCTGGCGATCATCGAGCGCCTGAAGCGTGATGACCGCAAGGTCGTAGTCTGGGGCGTCGAGGAGCACACCAGCGAGCGTCTGCGCCAGGCGGCGGACGAGTTCGTAAGCATCGAAGAGCTCCTTGGGTTCGCGCACCCGCCGCAGCCGGTCGAGGCCCCCGCCCCGCCCCTCACAAGCTCGTTTGCAACCACCGAGCCGGCAGGCGACGCGGCCTCCGCCCCCATCGTGGCCCACCACGCTCACGCCCAGACCCAGGCGGAGCAGGGAGAGCCGGCCCCCGCACTTCCCACCGGGCGCACGACCGAGGCGGCCGCGTGGACCATCCCGGCCCTGGCGGCGCTGATCCTACGCGTGGACCTCATCCTTCACCAGCGCGGCTGGAGCTGGATGGCCTTCAAGACCCTCAGCGAGGAGCTGGCCAGCGACACCACCTTCGGTCACTCCCAAGCGGAGCGTGCCTGGTGGGTGAACCTGGCCGTCTCGGAGGGCGTGCTCAAGACTGAAAAGCGCCCGCACGCCCGCAACCCCGAGGCCGAGATCACGGCCTGCTCCCTCAACCCGGAGCACCCGCTGGTTGCGACGGCCCTCACCCTGGTGCCGCGCATCCTAACCGAGCTTCGCGAGCAGCTCTACACCAAGCCGTGGGTCGCCTACGGTCTGCTGGACCGCGCCCTGGCCGCCGACCCCTCCCTTGGCCAAGAGGCCGTGGAGCGCAGGTTCTGGATCAACACCTTGATCCATCTGGGCGTGATCCTGACCGAGAAGCGCGACAACCCAAACTTCCCGGAGCGACCCGTGACGGGCTGCCGGCTGAACGCCCAACACCCGATGCTGCGGCGCTTCCGGTCCGGCCCCCACAACCCGGACGAGTGGCTGGACTACCACCTGATCCTGATGGTGGAACACTTCGTCTGCACTAAGGAAGTGCCCTGGATGTCGATGGGGCAGCTTCGACGGGCCCTGGAGGAGCGCTACGGGGCCGAGAAGATGCGCCTGGCGGTGGAGCGCGCGGTCAACGACAAGGTCCTGCTGGTCGAGCACTACCCCAACCGGCTGAACCCCGAGCGCCCGACCGCCGGCTGCCAGCTTAACCCTGAGCATCCCCACGTGACACGGATCCGGCGCAACATCGAGTGCCTGATCCGGCTCGTGGCATCGCAGTTGCGATACCGCCCGTGGGCCCCCATCGCCGCGCTGGAGAAGTCCATGCGCTTCCACCGGCAGTTCGGCGAGACGGACGAGGAGACTCAGGCCTGGCTGGCGCTGCTGATGGAGCAGGGAGTGCTGCTGGTGGACAAGCGGCCGGACCCCGCCGATCCTGAGTACGCGACCATCGCGTGCCGCCTGAACTTCGCGGACAAGCTGGCCCAGTCCGCGTTGGAGGAAGAGACCGCCGTCACCGAGGCTGACGAGCCCCGTACCAGCGCGGCGTAACGACATGGCCCTGGACCGACGCTAACCGGACAGCCGCGTATGCGTACCGTGGACAGGTACCTGCTGCGGGAGTTGGCCCTGCCCTTCGCGGCGGGGGTCTTCGGGTTTCTGCTCATCTTCGTAGGGGCGCTGCTCTTCACACTTCTGGACCTGGTGGTGAAGAGCGGCACCCCTTTTCTGCTTCTGGCTAAGCTCGTGGCCCTCAAGGTCCCCTACCTGATGGTCCACGTCCTCCCCTACGCCACTCTGTTCGCGATCTGCCTGGCAGTGAATCGAATGGCTCGTGAGAGCGAGATCACTGCGATGCGAGTCGCGGGCGTCAGCCTCCGGCGGCTGATGGCGCCTCTAGCCCTCGCTGCCCTGTGCGTGAGCCTGCTTTCCCTCTTCCTCAGCGAGAAGGTAAGCCCGGCCACGAACCACGAGGCGATGCGCATCTACCGGCTGGCGCTGCTGGGTCCCGCACGCCCCGACCTGAAGCAGGACGTCTTCTTCTCCGCTCAGGGGTACACCTTCTACGTTCGCCAGGTGGAAAAGGGCTCCGACGGCCGCTTCCTGCTGACGGACGTGATGATGTACGAAGGCCCAGCCCACGGAGAGCGGTTCCCCGTGCTCACCACCGCCCGCCGGGCCACCGCCGAGGCCAACGCCACCACCTGGGTGCTGACCGAGGGCGTGCAGATACGCCTGGATGCCTCCGGCTTCAGCAGCCAGGAATGGGCCTTCAAGCGGATGACTCTGGACCTGGAGAAGGGGATCGAGCAGTACTGGGCTGACCAGAAGATGCCGGACGAGATGTCCTCCGCGGAACTGAGGAAGCAGATCGACCTCTTTGGCAAGGGCGGCATCGACGTGGCCTCGCTCAAGGTGGACTACCTCTCCAAGCTAGCCTTCCCCTTCGCCTGCCTCGTTCTGACGCTTCTCAGCATGCCCCTAACCGTCCACTTCTCGCGCGGCGGGCCGTCTATGGGCTTCCTGGTGGTGGTCGGCCTGTTCTTCCTCTACTACAACGCCTACTTCCTCACCAAGATGCTGGGCTCCGCCGGAATCCTCCCTCCCCTGCTGGCCGCATGGGGCCCAAACGTAGTCTTCGGCGCTCTGGGACTGGCGCTGCTCAGGAGGGAGGAGTAGAGGATCGCCAGGTCGCGCGGGTAGAACGCCCTTGACCGGTCGCCCGGCTTCCTGGCGCGGACGCCTCCCCCGCGGCCCGGCCACCGGACCTAGCCCGCCCAGCGGGCGCACCCCCTCCGCCGAGGTCGCGAGCCCGTCCCCGGTGGCGCGAGCACGATGCTCGCACTCGGCGCGAGCAGGAGGCTCGCACTCGGCGCGAGCAGGAGGCTCGCACTCGGCGCGAGCAGGAGGCTCGCACTCGGCGCGAGCAGGGGGCTCGCACTCGGCCAGTGTCCCTTGGGTCAGGGAACGGTCCCCGAGGCAGTTGGGGCGCAGGCGTCTCGCCTGCGCGATGTCGCATGTGCTCCGCCCTCACGGCTCCCCCACTGACCCGGCCAGGTCTGAGTAGCCGGCCGTTGGGTCTCAGCGCCCATTGGGCCGCGCAGGCGAGGCGCCTGCGCCCCAACTGCCTCGGACGGGGTTTGGGGGCCGGGTGTGACTCAGCGGAGCGATGGGCCAGGACCTGGACGAGTCGCAGGCAGGACGCCCGCGCAGAGCGCGAGCAGGGTGTTCGCGCCACCTGGGCATCAAGGGCGCGGGACTGCCACTGCCGCCTTAGGGTCACACCAGATCATCACGCCTCGGGCGCCTCACCGGCGGCGTCTAGCCTTCGTTTGGCCTCGGCGTAGACGTCTGCCGGAAGCGGGCCCTTCGCCGCGGCATCGACGTTCTCCTGGAGATGCTCCGGCTTCAGCGTTCCAACAATGGTGGTGCTGATGCCTGGGTGGCTGAGCAGGAACCGCAGCAGGAAGGTGGTTCGGGACTCGCCCTCGCCCCGCAGCTCATCCAGCTTCGCGGCCTCATACTTGGCCCACCGGTCCTCGCCACCCAGACCCTCGCCCGGCTCGCCACGAGCCACGCCGCCACGGTCGATGACGCCGGCGCCCGACTCCGCCGCCCTGCTGATGACGGTCTCATGTTGCCGTTCGAGCGCGGAGTAGGGGATCTGGTACGTGTCGAACACGCCCCGCTGGATGTAGGTGCTGATGTGGGGGAGGGTGGAGGAGCAGCCAATCCAGCGCACCTTCCCCTGCTGCTTCATCTCCTGAAGGACAGCCACCAGGTCGCCTTGCTCAACCTGTTCGACGGAGGGGTTGTGGAGCTGCATCAGGTCCACGTAGTCCGTCCGCATGCGCTCCAGGCTCTCGTGTAGACACCGGAACAGGTTCTCACGGGTCCACACATGCGGGGTATCGTCGGTATCTTCGTCCCTGCGCACAACCGTGCATCCGCACTTGGTCGCTAGGTAGAACTCGCCGCGACGGGAGCTGATGAAGCGCCCAATGAACTCCTCGCTGCGGCCGTAGTCGTTGGCGGTGTCGACGAAGTTGATGCCTGAGTCGAGCACAGCGTTGAGGATCCTTTCGGCTTGCTCCTCCGTAACGGGTCGCCCACCCCAGATCCGCGACCCGCGAACCTCCATCGCACCATACCCCAGGGCCGTCACCTGCAGCCCAGTGCGCCCTAGAACCCGCTTCCCAAGTGCCATCTCAAGACGCCTCCATGTTGGATCACCCATCACCATGCTCTGCACTGAGGGCGCGCCGCCCTGCCGCTACCCGTGTCCAGGCGGCGCAGCCTACCCCCTGAGATGTAGCGTCAGGCGACACCCGGGAGCCACCGGACGAGAGGCAGGGGCATGGTGGGTTGACGGGGTGTCTGCGGGAAGTGCAGTCGCGGGGGTGCGGGCACGGAATCACCGGCGGCTGTCTGGGGTCGCTGCTGGGAGCGGGGCTATGGGCTCGGGGGGAGTACCCTAACGCGCTTGCCGTCTACGACCCGCAGGCGGCCCTCCGCGAAAAGCTGAATGGCGCGGAGGTAACTGGCGTGCTCCTGGGGCAGAATGCGCGCCGCGAGGGTCTCGGGAGTGTCGTCTTCCTCAACGGAGACGGGGGTCTGGAGGATGATCGGGCCTCGGTCATACTCCTCGTTGATGAAGTGAACCGTGCAGCCAGACACCTTGGCTCCCGCCTCCAACACGGCCTCGTGGACGTAGTGCCCGTAGAAGCCGGGTCCGCCGAAGGAGGGCAGCAGCGCGGGATGGGTATTCATCACACGCCACCGGTAAGCCTCAAGGACCTGGGGACCCAGAAGGCGCATGAATCCCGCGAGTACAACGAGGTCAACGCGGTTATCCCTCAGGAGCTGTAGGATGCGCCCGTCGGCGGCCTCCTGGGACCCCATTCCCTGGGGAGAGACCACCTCAACAGCCGGCACCCCCGCTACCCTTGCCCGCTCCATGGCCGGAGCCTTCGACCTCGTGCCCACCACTAGCACGACCTCAGCCGCGATCCGGTCCTCCGCGCAAGCATCAAGAATGGCCTGCAGATTGGTTCCCCTCCCCTTTCCCGACACCAGCACTGCCAGACGGGTCTTGGGGGTAAGCGCCATGCGGAAGGTCTCCTTGGGGGGGCCAGTGGTGACTGGGGAAGGGAGGAAAGGGACACAAAAGACACAAGGGACCTAACGAGACCCCCTGCCCTCTTGGTGGCTTGGTGGTGACTACCTTTGCCGCCAACCCAGCCCTTGCCCGGGTCCCTCTGTGTCTCTGTGCCCTTGCGGTGGGGCCGCTGGCCACAGACTCAGGCGGGCTCGGGCTCAAGGGCTAGCTTGGACAGGCGAAGGTCCTGGGGCAGCTCGATGGGGTACTCGCCGCTCAGGCAGGCGGTGCAGAACTTCTCCCTGGGCAAGCCGATGGCACGCATTAGGCCGGGCAGTGATAGGTACCCAAGCGAGGTGGCGCCGATGTGCTCCTCGATCTCCCGCACCGTCATTCGGTGGGCGATGAGCTGGTTGCGCTCCGCCATGTCGATGCCGTAGAAGCAGGGCCACTTGATCGGCGGAGACGTGATGCGCACGTGGACCTCGGAGGCCCCCGCCTCGAAGAGCATCTTCACGATCTTGCCCGTGGTGGTGCCCCGCACGATACTGTCATCCACCATCACCACGCTCTTGCCCGCCAGGACCTCCCGGAGGGGGGTGTACTTCATGCGGGCGCCCAGGCTTCGCATGCGCTGGTCCGGCTGGATAAAGGTTCGATGGATATATCGGCTCTTGATCATCCCCTCGGCGAAGGGGATGCGCGACGCTTCCGCGAAGCCGATGGCCGCAGGCGTGCCGGTATCGGGAACAGGGATCACGATCTGCCCCCCATGCACCGGCTTCTCGGCCGCCAGCTCCTGGCCCATCCGGCGCCGGGAGAGGTGCAGAGAGCGGCCGTACATGTTGGAGTCCGGACGCGCGAGGTAGATGAACTCGAAGACGCACAGAGACTTCCGAGGGCTGGGAGCGCCCTGCATCTCCCTCATGCCGTTGCCGTCGATGACCACGACCTCGCCCGGCTCGATCTCCCGCTGGAACTCGGCGCCAACCACGTGAAGCCCGCAGGTCTCGGAAGAGAGCACGAGGCTACCGGAGGGGAGCCGGCCCAGACACAGAGGGCGAAGACCGTGGGGGTCGCGGACGCCGATCAGGGTGTCGGGCGTGAGGATAGTGAGCGAGTAAGCGCCGTGCAGCTCCGCCATGGCCTGGCAGACCGCTCGTCCCAGGTCGCCCCGCATCCGATGGGCGATGAGCTTGGCGATGACTTCGCTGTCATTCGTGGTCTCAAACTGGACACCCTCGGACTCCAGCATGCAGCGGAGCTCCAGGGTGTTCAGAAGGTTTCCGTTGTGGGCGACGGCGATGGGACCTTCAGGGGTCTCCGCGACGACGGGCTGTGCGTTGCGGACCACGCTGGAGCCCGTGGTGGAGTAGCGGGTGTGTCCGATGGCGGCGATGCCGTTGAGGGAGGAGAGGACTTGCTCGTCAAAGACCTGCGTCACCAGGCCCATTCGCTTGTGGATGAAGAGCTCTCGGCCGTCCGTGACCGCGATGCCGGCCGACTCCTGCCCGCGATGCTGCAGCGCGAAGAGGCCGAAGTAGGTGAGGCGGGCTACCTCCTCATCGGCGCCAAAGACGCCGAATACGCCGCACTCATCCTTCGGACGGTCCGAGTCGAGCGACTCGGGCTCGTCGGAGGGTTGTATCACCTCATCGCACACGGTACAGTCCCTTCCCAGGCATCGCGCAGCTCGGCCACGGGAGCCTCCAGACCACCTTTGTCCCCCAGCCTGATGGCCAGGTCCTTGCCGCCCACCTCGCCAAGAGCGGTCAGACCGACTCCCCTGGCCTTCGCAAGCGTCTCCAGCTCCTTGGCCCTTGCGGGCGGAGATGAGACCACCACCCGGGACGCCTCCTCCGAGAAGAGCGCCAGCGAGTGCCGGCCATCGGGTCGCGTGGGCAACTCGACGGTGGCGCCCAGGTCGGCGCTGATGCAGCTCTCCGCCAAGGCCACGGCCAGCCCGCCGTCGGAGCAGTCGTGCGCGGAGCTCAGAAGCCCCGCCTCGATGGCCTCGCGCAGTGCGGCCTGAAGCGCGACCTCGTAGGCGGAGTCCAGGGACGGCGGGTTGCCGACCTCCATACCATGGATGGTCGCCAGCAGCTCGCTTCCGCCCACGCCATCCAGCGAGTCAGTGGCCAGAGCCGTGTCGCGGCCCAGGAGGAAAACGCGATCGCCCTCCTGTCGGAAGGCCTGCGTGCAGCGCTTCTCAACGTCCTCCAGCAGACCTACCATGCCGATGGTGGGAGTGGGGAAGATGGTGTGCTCAGGCGTCTCGTTGTAGAAGGACACGTTGCCGCTGATCACGGGAAGCCCGAAGGCCTCGCAGGCGTCCGCCAGACCCTCGACTGCCCTCTTGAACTGCCAGAACGCCTCGGGCTTCTCCGGGTTCCCGAAGTTGAGGCAGTCCGTGACGCCAAGGGGACGAGCGCCGGAGCAGCTCAGGTTGCGCGCGGCCTCTGCCACGGCGTGCTGAGCACCCACGTAGGGGTCTAGGTAACAGTAGCGTCCATTGCAGTCCGCGGCCAGTCCCAGGCCCTTGGCGGTGCCCTTCACGCGGAGCACGCTGGCATCGGAACCGGGCAGCACGACCGTGTTGGTCTGGACCATGTGGTCGTACTGGCGGTAGACCCAGGACTTGTCGCAGATGTTGGGCGAGGCAAGCAAGTCCAGCAGCGTCCTTCGCAGATCGGCCGGCTCGGGAACGCCGCTAAGGTCCGTGCCCTGAACCTCGCGAATGTAGGCTGGCTCGGAGGTCTCGAGCTGGTAGGTGGGGCACTCATCGGCCAGGGACTTGGCCGGGACTCGCGCCACCTGAACACCGCCCTCCAGCACCGTTACCATGCCGTCGTCCGTCACCTCACCAATGTGCTCCGCGTTCAGCTCCCACTTGCGGAAGATGGCGGCCACCTCATCCTCGTGGCCCTTCTCCACGATGCAGAGCATCCGCTCCTGGCTCTCCGAGAGCATGACCTCATAGGGCGTCATGTTGTCCTCCCGGCGGGGCACCTTCAGCACGTCTATGCGCATGCCGGTGCCGCCCTTGGCGGAGGTCTCGCAGGTGGAGCAGGTGATCCCGGCGGCTCCCATATCCTGGATACCTACCACGAAGCCGGTCGCCAGCGCCTCCAAGGTCGCCTCGATCAGCAGCTTCTCGGTGAAGGGGTCGCCCGCCTGAACCGCAGGGCGGTTCGCCAGGGACTGCTCGGAGAGCTCGGCGGAAGCCAGCACGCTGCAGGCGTGGATTCCGTCGCGACCCGTGGCGGCCCCCACCAACAAGACAGGGTTGCCGATGCCGGCGGCACGAGCGCTGGCGATGGAGTCCATCCGCACCAGGCCCACGGCCATGGCATTCACCAGCGGGTTCCCCTGGTAGGAGGCGTTGAACCCCACCTCGCCTCCCACTGTAGGCACCCCAACGCAGTTGCCGTAATGGGCGATGCCGCTGACCACGCCTTCGAAAAGGAAGCGCACACGGGGATCGTCGAGGTCGCCGAAGCGCAGGGAGTCCAGCGAGGCTATGGGACGGGCGCCCATGGTGAAGATATCGCGGAGGATGCCCCCCACCCCGGTAGCGGCGCCCTGGAAGGGCTCAACGGCTGAGGGGTGGTTGTGACTCTCCATCTTGAAGACTACGCCCAGACCATCACCGATGGGTAGAACGCCGGCGTTCTCCATGGAGCCGGTGTCAATGGCCTTCTTGTAGTCCTTGAAGAGGCGCAGGATGGGCCGGGAATACTTGTAGCCGCAGTGCTCGGACCACATCACGGCGTACATGCCGAGTTCGGTGTAGGTGGGGTGTTTGCCGAGGACCTGGGTGATCAGACCGTACTCGTGGTCGGTCAGGCCCATATCTCGGTGCAAGGCGGGGTTCGCTGGGGCGCCAGGCTGCGGAGTCTCGGCCTGGGCGTCCTGGGTGGGGAGAGGCTGGGAATCGTTCAAAAGGGCCCCCTTCGGGTCCGCAGTCGAGCGCCCACGGCGGACTGCTCGCGCCACACTCATTCTACCAACTCGGCCTGGGAGGGTCAACGAAACAGGCGACCATCTGTCGGCCTTGGGGGGTAGTTGGCGCGCCTCTTCGACGCCAAGCGGGGGGCTGCAGCCCTCAGCACAGGGCCGAGGAAAGGGGGATGGGGACGGGGCCCCGCGCGTTTCGGCAGCTCGCGCGGAGCCCCGTAGAACTACGCCCAATGGATCGGTGGGCAGGTTACCTCACCACTGGTGTATTGCGTTCCTGGCGGTCCGGAGGGAAAGGAGACCCAAAGCCCCAGACTGCCGGTGTAACCTCATGGGTCGTTCCAAATAGGTAGACAGCAATTCCGCGACCAGGTTCCCTCACCCGATCCACGGTTTCCTCCCCGGGCGTGGCTCGGGGCTACCTGCTGAGGAACTCCCGAAGCCGCTCCTCCTCGTACTCCGACGCCAGATCCTTGACCAGCTCGCCGAGAGTATCCACGCTCAGGGCCAGGCAGTAGACCTGCTCGTCCGGGTCGATGACGAAGGTGTGGATCTGCTCTTCCCTCTCTCGGAAGATGTCAGAGGCCACGTAGCTCCGCTGGCACCACCGAACGAAGCTGCTGACCTGCTCTGGGTCTCTCAGAAGGACGCTGTACCTCGTGGGCTCGGAGGCCTCAATCATGTGTTGGATGATCTCAGGCTGCATCTGGCTCATCACAGTCACCCCGTCCTCTAGTCCGGGCCGCGCGCGGGACTCTGTAGGTCCCGTGAGCGGCGCGGATGACCACACGCGCGGAGCGCAATCCTGGTTGGGGAGTCCTCTGGTCGGTTACCCCCCCCGGTCCCAAGGCCCAAACCGTGGAATAGCGCGGCCCCTTGGGTTACGATAGAGTTGTTCCGCATCCGGGGGCTCTTGGGTCGCGGGAGTTCCGGAGGACGCAAGCCCACCCTCCGCGGGGAGTGCCTCCGACACGGGGGTGGTGACCCGGCGGAAGGCCAGCGGTGGGCGCATCGGGTCGTGCGACTCTGGTAGGAGGTGCGGCCATGGGCTCTAGCGGGATGGCCACTCAGGACAACAGCCTGGGCCACTTGAGGCGACGGGACCTGCGCTGGCACGAGCGGCCCGTGTGGTTCCTGCTTTCGAGCGCGCTTGCGGGAGTCGCGGCCGCCATCCTCGGCCTGGAACTCATCTTCGGATTCCCTCAGTACCCGGCGCTCTGGCTCGTGTTCCTGTTCCTGTTGGCAGGCTGGCACCTGGGGATCAGCCTGGGTCGCGCCTATCTCGACGCCACGCGCCAGGTGTGGCAACCCGGCACCCTGTACCGGCCCCTCTGGCGGGCGCGAGTCGGGCGCCAGGTGCTGCTGCAGCTGGCACTTGCCAGTGGCCTCGCGCTAGCGGTGTCCGCCCGCCTGGTACCCCTGGCTCTGCCAAGCTCTCTACCGCCTGAGACGATAGGCTTCATCGCGGCCGCTCTGGTGGCGATCTTCGAGCTTACGCTGGGCTCCGCGATGCTTGTCCCTGTCTACCGCTGGCTCAGCCGTCTCCCTGAGTAGTCGTCCTCCTCCCTGCCAGACTTCCCCTGCCCCTCCCGGTGTGCTAGAATCGATGAGTGATTGCCGTCACCTTGCCAGCCGTAGCCAACCTTACACGGGAGCCCGCTTCCGGCAGTGAGCTGGTCTCGCAGGTGCTGCTGGGTACCCCGGTAACACCGCTGGCAGAGCAGGCAGGCTTCACACTGTGCCAGACGCCTGACCACTACGAGGGATGGGTCTCTTCGGAGGAGCTCTGTTCGCCCGCTCCGAGCTTCGTGATGGGTACGACCCGAAGGACCTTGGCCCGGATCGCTTACCTCAGGCCC
>DASXUI010000056.1:0-4577 GCA_036504955.1 Armatimonadota bacterium | reverse complement strand
TGAGGTGCTAGACCAACTGGAGACAAAGGTGTCCGACGAAGCTCTGATGCAGAGCTTTCAATCGGGTGATCGCCACGCGATGGAGGAGCTCTTTGCCCGCTACTATCGGCGGGTCTACGGCTTCGCCTGGCGCATGGTGGGGCACCGAGAGACAGCGGAGGATCTGGTTCAGGAGACGTTCCTTAGGATCTGCCGCGCCAAGGCCTCCTTCAGGGGCCAGTCTCGGTTCGGCACCTGGCTCTACATCATCGCCTCCAACACCTGTCGGGACCATCTCCGCAGGCAGAAGCGTAGGCCGGAGCTGCCCCTGGCCGAAGACTGGGAGGAGGCCCTCACCGATTACCCGCTCTCCTCCACGGGAGCCGTTCACGTAGAGCGGGAGGTGCTCCGCCGTGAGGAGGGCCGCCGAATCCGCCAGGCGATGGAGCAGCTCTCCCCCAAGGAGAGGATGGCCCTCATCCTGCGGGAGTATGAGGGACTAGATTACAAAGAGATCGCGGAGGTCATGGGTAGCCCTCTCGGAAGCGTCAAGGTTCTGCTCTACCGGGCAAGACAGCATCTGAAGCAGCGGCTTCAGAGCGAGCTAAAGGATCCATCATGAGCTGCAAGCGTTACGAGGTCTGGCTCTCCCTGCTCATGGATGGGGAGCTTGGGCCTGACGAACGAGACCATCTGCGTGAGCACCTGGACGGGTGCCCGGCCTGCCGTTCTCGAGCGCGCCAGTACGAGCGCCTCGAGAGAGTCCTGGGCACCTGGGAGGCACCGGAACCCGCCGCCTCCCTGCCGTCGGCTTTCAGCGCCAGGCTTCAGGAGGAGATGGCCTCGGGTCCTCCGCCGTTCCACAAGCGTCTGCGAGCCGCCCTTCCGCGTCTGGGCGTGGCCCGGCCGGTGGTGGCGGCAGGGGTCTCTCTGCTGCTCCTACTGAGCTTGGCGGAGGTGCCTGGCACAGGGATCCTGTCCGGGCCAGGCGAAGCACCAAGCCCTCAGACGGTCTCTGAGGCCGCCCAGACGGTCCGGAACTTGGCGGGCGAGGAGATACAGGATCGGTTGCGGCACGCCGGGATTGTGGTTCAGCAGTGCCTGCAGGGCCCTGGCGCCATGTCGCCTTCCGGCCCCCAGCCGGCTTCCACAGGGGCTGGCCTGGCCCCGGGCCTCCGTGCGGCAGATGAGGTGAAGACCTGATGGTCAGAGCGATGCTGCTGTTGGCCTTCCTGACGCTGACCAGTCCCCACCTATGGGCGGCGAGGGTGGCGCTCCCCACCACGGAGAAGATGGGAAACTACAGCCTGCCGGTGCCGCCGGGCGCCTCCCGGAACATCAGCTTCAACATCGGCAAGGAGACGCTTCTCAACTCCCCCATTGGGGGTGACCCCAAAGCTCTCAAGGGCATCGAGTCCCTCTCACTGCTGGTCCTCCGGCTGCCCAACCCCAACACGAAGCCGACCTCGGTGCTCAAGTGGTACGACGCGCGCCTCCGGGCCCAGGGGTGGCCAGCCAAACTCAGCAACGCCCAGGCTGGGCCCAGCGAGACCTCCGCGGTCTACCAGAAGCCCAAGAAGGCCCTGCTGATTCTGGACGTCGCCAAGCAGAAGAGCGGCGACTGGGAGCTGCAGGTGGTGTACGTGGTGGGCGACATCAACGCCTCTGACTTCGGGAACACCTTTGGAGCCGCGCCCCGCCGCCCGGCCCAGAAGCGTGGCTGATAGCCCCCGCAGCTACCCCACCCGCCCCATCGTCGCCGCGGCGGCCGTCGTCCTGGACGAGGGCCGCGTCCTCCTGATCCGCCGCAAGAGCCCCCCCAACGCAGGCCTCTGGACCTTCCCCGGTGGCGCCGTGGAGCTGGCTGAGACGGTGCGCCAGTGCGCCGCCCGAGAGACGCTGGAGGAAACCGGCGTTCAGGTGGAGGTCACCAGCATCGTCGAGGTGGTGGACGCCGTCTTCCGTGATGACAGCGGATGCCCGTTGTACCACTACGTCATCGTGGACTGCCTGGCCCACCCCTTGGGTGGCGAGCCGCGCCCTGCCAGCGATGCACTCGAGGTCAGATGGATCCCCATCGAGGAGGCCTTGGGCCTCGATTTGGCGCGCCCCACGGGTGAGGTCCTCCGAAAGGCCGCTCAACTCCCCGAGGAGCCCCGTAACCCTCGCCCTGCGTGAGGCCTCTGCCCGTCGGGCGTCGCTCGGGCTGGAGCGCCCCGACCCTGCGCTCGGCTTCCCGGCCGGTGGTCACCCCGAAGCCTGGCACCAGCAGCCTAATCAGCGCCCCGCATCGTGGCATAATGAATGCAGACGAGGCCGCGTGAGACGCTCCTGGTACCAGGCAGCACTCGCTGCCCCCGGACCCTACAGGAGCGGAGGCGGGTTCTCCTCCGAGTTGGCAGCTTCGCGGACGCGCTCGCGCGCCGGGACCCTAGACCTTGCACCGCTAGACTTTGGAGATAGATACCTAGATGACCCAGACTAAGGCCGGTGACGGCCACCCCGACCTGAAGCAGAGGGAGTACCACCGCGAGCCCTGCTCCATTGTAGTGGAGGGGCCTGATGCGGAGGGGATCGAGCGGGCGGTCCTAATCAAGAACATAAGCCGTGGCGGCATGGGCGCGGCCCTCTTCTGGACCTGGGAGGCAGGCGAGGAGATCGACCTGAAGCTGTACCCAGACCCCAGTTCGGACGAGGTGTACCAAGTGAGGGCCCGCGTTGTATGGGTCCGGCCCGGAGAACCGGGGAGTGCGGGGCTTCAGTTCCTGGAGAGTACCCCCGAGTTCCAGGAGTGGCTGACCGAGGTGATGGAAAGGGACTCGACTCAGGTGGAACACTCGAGCGAGGCCTACCGGCTAGTTCAGTAGCTGCCCAAGGAGGTCACGCGTCGCCCTCCGAGGGGCGCCCTACCTACACCTCCTCCGCCGCTTCCTCGTCTCCTCGGCGCTCGCGCTCCAACAGCAGCTCCAACAGCTCGATCGCCAGGCTCCGCTGCGCCGGGCTCAGGCCCTCGTAGGCGGAGACCAGTCGCTGCACCCCTGAAGCTCGGTTCTGAGGCGAGCCGGGGTTGCCGCGCGCCTGCTGTAGGAGCTCCTCGACCGTCGTGCGGAAGACCTGCGCTATCGACTCCAG
The DNA here is from genome assembly GCA_036504955.1 of Armatimonadota bacterium. Lineage (GTDB taxonomy): Bacteria > Armatimonadota > DTGP01 > DTGP01 > DASXUI01 > DASXUI01. Next base: position 1,466 of record DASXUI010000056.1, on the reverse strand, counting down.
TTCCGCAAGCGTGGGGCTCGTCTTGCCCGTCTCGATGCTGGAAATGTAGCTCGCGCTGCGGTCAAGGCGCGCGTAGTCCACCACATCCTGCTGAGTCAGCCGGTTGCGCTCCCGATGCCGCCGAAGAGCTGGTCCCAGGTTCGTCGCCAATCCACTTCCCCCCATCACACGGTAACCCGGGCTCACCCGGACCGACCCTACCTACGCCCCTGCCCAACGGCTGACCACCGCCGATGCCAAGGGCCCCCCGCACGCCGCCCCCCCCAACGCCCTTGGCGACTCTGTATGCCACCTATAGCCAAGGGGCCCCAAGGTCGAGTTCCCTTCGCGGCAAGAGGCCTCCTCCCCAACCCCGCTGACCAAGGCCGGGCGTACCCGCGCCTACCCCTCAGGCAAGAGGCAGCAGGTGTGGGTAGAAGATCCCTACCAGGGACGCCCCGTGGCGGGGCAACATCGCGAGGGGGGGCGGGCAAGCCGGCCACGTCTGGTCCGGGCCCCCAAAGAACCTACCCTGGAGGCCATTGTGGATGACAAGCAAGGGGAGCAGTCGGAGCAGACTCGCCTCGCCCGACGCGCTATCGAGTCCTACGTGTACCACAAGCATCGGTTGACGCTGGACGATATTGAGTCTACTATACTCAAGGAACCTGCGCCGTGCTTCGTTAGTCTTAAGATACGGGGTGAGCTCAGGGGCTGCGTCGGCACCCTCGTCGCTACGCAGGGCAGCCTGGCGGAGGAGATCATCTGCAACGCCATCAGCGCGGCCACTCAGGACCCGCGCTTCTGGCCGGTACGTCCGGATGAGGTCCCCAAGCTCTCTATCTCAGTAGACGTGCTGAACCCGCCGGAGGGTGTGTCCGGCGTCGCTGAGCTGAACCCCTCTATCTATGGCGTCATCGTGCGGAGAGGCCGCCAGGTCGGGCTGCTGCTACCCGATATCCCGGGCATCACCGACGCGGCGTACCAGGTAAGCATCGCCTGCCAGAAGGCTGGGCTCCGGCCCGGCGACCCAGAGCTGGAGCTCTCCCGCTTCACCGTGACGCGGTACCACTAGGCCGGTCGTCGCGAGGTGCGCGGCTCGCGCGGGCGTCACGCCCGCGCACCAGTAGATCTCTTCGCGGCAACTGGTTGCTTCCTGGCCGGTCAAGGAGTAGCGGCGCCCTGGTTAGGCTCAGGCATGGGCCTTGCTCTGGCATCGGCTCCACCGTGGGCTACCGCGCCCCTATTCAGGCGGTCCTGGTATCTTGGTGGTGGGGTTCCGTGCACCGACCCCGCCGTTGTGGAGGTGAGGTATGAGGCTGGACAAGCTGACCGTGAAGTCTCAAGAGGCGCTTCAGGAGGCGCAGAACCTGGCGCAGACGGCGGGGAACCCGCAGGTGGACGTGGAGCATCTACTGGCCGCGCTGCTGCGCCAGCCGGACGGCATCGTGCCACCCATCCTCCAAAAGCTGGGCGTGAACCCCGGG
>DASXUI010000055.1:0-5902 GCA_036504955.1 Armatimonadota bacterium | reverse complement strand
CCCTCACCCGGTCGTCGCGCACCAAGTGGCCGGGCGGGTGGGCACTGCTGGGCTTAACCCCTCCCCACTTCTGGCCGTACCGGTCGCTGGGCCTGGCCGCGTAGCACTCTCAGGGAAGGCCCTTTCCGGCCTTCCCTCTAGAGGCGCCCCTGAACCCATTGGCCGAACAATCCTAATACATAACGCCGATCGGTATGGTAGTCTTTATGCCAGGCGGCCCGCTTATGGGAGCCTGAATCCATACCCAGTAGCCGTAATCTCTCCCTCGGCACAGACTGTTGTAGTCGCGTTCTCTCATCCACGTCACCCATGTCTCAAGGGCTGAATAGGGAATAACGATCCCCCACGCAAGGGCAAAGCCCAGAACCTTGATCAGTGAGGGGGGGACCTTGAGCTTTCCGGCATTCTTCATCCCATACCCCCCAACCAGCGTGAGAATTGTCATCTCAGTGTTTGTGAGCATTGCTTTGGTAACCGGATCCCAGACCTCGTCCACATCAGACTTGCAGCCCGTGTACCTGTCGTAATCAAGCGCGAAGAACAACCAGTAGCCGTAATCCGACGGGTCCTTCATGTCGGTCGTTAGTCTCTCGTACAAGCCTGTTGGGTCCACCGCATTCGCAGGGGTGTTCTGGCAATACACGTAGCCCGTTCCCGCAGGGTCGCCCTGCAGGAATCTGCCCAACTCTGGGTCATACGCCCGGATGCCGACGTCCAGCAGCCCGCTGCCGTTGCGCTCGTAGCCGCTGGTGGCCGCGTAGCCCCGGTCGTTGGTGGCCGTGCCGGTGGTGGTGGCATGGGCGCCCCAGGCGTCCGAGGTGGATTCCACACATGGTACCGGCATCGCTGGTGTCTTGCGCATGGGGCCCCGGCGTTCACAGCCCGTCGAGAGGGCTTGTAGTCTGGGCCAGGTACCGCCCTGGCGATCTCCGTCGGACGACACCTGGCCCTCGGGGCTATCGACTAGGGCCTGTATCCTTGCCCCTGTCCTCAAGGGATAGCCTAACTTCCGTACGCTTGGTCGTCCGATCCTTATAGGCAGTCACTCGCACGATCCTACGACCAGGGCCTTCATAGGTTCCTTGCACAGCAGTCCAGGGGGATCGGCGCTGTGTCCTAGGGGGCTCATGGCCCAGTCGCCACCCCAACTGACGGAACTTACGGGCATGGTAGCCTAAGACCCGATCTGGGGATGCGCTTGGTACCCAGTACGAGAAGGAGCGCACCAGTGCCCAGCCAGGCACGGGGTGGGCGAAGCCTGCGGGTGGCGGATAGCCCCGCAGCGCGACGGCTCCCGGGTACACGGGCAGGCCGAACCTAGCTGGCGAGTCCCGTGACATGCCTTCCAACTTGCCAATCTGCTCGGCTTCCGCCTCGATCTGTGCGCGAGTCATCCCCCGATTCTCGCGAGTACAGCCCCCGGCCAGTAGCACCGTCAAGCTGACCGCCATCACCAGAGCGCGTGCCATTCCCATCAATGGTGCCTCCCCAATGTCGATAGCGCCTGGTGCCTACTCCTTGAGCATCCCGATGGGCAGATACAGCCCGCCCAACAGAGGCTGCGAGTACTCGATGCGAGCCCTGAGCCACCGCCCGATCTGAGCCACTTCCATCCACCCCACAGGTACATCGTAGTTCTCCTCCGGGTCCGACTGCGCAGTGCATGTGATCTTGGGTGCCGATCGCCCTACGTAGATCCCAACCATGTTGTCCACGTACCGCCAAGCGTCTGCTGGTGCCTGGGCCAGCCTATGGTAGCGGAGGTTGAAGTGCGTGATGAGCCTGAGGACCCTGGCCTTGCCCATGCCAACGTAGCCTGGTAGTGCGGGGCCAACTTGATGCTTCCTTACGCTCCAGCACGTGTAGGTGAGGTCCGAAGCCAACTCGCCAGATGGACCCACAGCATTCGGCGGGCTACTGGCGCAGTATCGGTACCCGTCTCCCTGCGGGTCCTGTTGCAGGAACTGCCCCAACTCCGGATCGTAGGCGCGGATGCCCACGTCCAGCAATCCGCTGCCGTTGCGCTCGTATCCGCTGGTGGCCGCGTAGCCCCGGTCGTTGGCGGCGGTGCCGGTGGCCGTGGCGTGGGCGCCCCAGGCGTCGGAGGTGGACTCCCAGACCACCGCGCCGGACCAGTCCGTGACTGCTGAGCACGTGCCCAGGTAGTCGCCGTGCATCGTCTCCAGGGCTGTCGTCTGGTAACGGGGAGTGTTCCCGGCGCCCAGGTCCGTGATCCGGATGCGCTGCATCAGGCCGCCGCCGCTGCGGGCGAACAACGATGGTCCGCTCGTACTAATACGAGAAGCCTACGCTGTTATGACTTCGCTGGTCAACTACTTGTTCAATGGCCGGCCGGAGGGAGTGCTAGCTTCCTCAGGCCCTTGCACGTGTTGGCCACGGGAAGCCGGCCCCGGCCCGCGCCTTACACGACGAGGTGGCGCGTTGTGCAGGGCGCGGGCCGCTGTTGTGAGGAGATGCCCCGAGGAAGGGGACTCCACCCTCGGCGCACAGGCAGGGCCAGATCAGATCGGCAGCCCCAGGGTGGCGCGGAGCATGAGGAGGACGTCGGTGATGTTCACTTTGCCGTCACCGTTGATGTCCGCGCCGTAGAGCTGGTCCGCCGTGGGGGTGATCAGGCCCAGCATGATTCGCAGGGTCACCAGCACGTCTCGCACATCTGTGATGCGGTCACCGGTGGGGTCGCCGCGGAGGAGGGCTTTCTGCATGGTGAGGGTGGCGCCCTCGCGGGCGGGGAGCACGTCGCGGGTGCCGGCGGAGGGGCCGGCCAGCGTCGCGCGGGCGGCGGACAGGTTCAGGGGGTAGGAGGCGCCCTCCGGCAGGCTGTCCGGGATGCGGAAGCGCAGCAGGGCCACCGTTCCCGTGGCCGGGCCAGGGGTGGGGACGCTCAGGGTGACGTTCGCCACGCCGTCGTGCAGCTTCAGGCTGACCTGGGCGCCTGCCACGCGGTCGCCAGGGACCACCTCGAAGAGCCCCAGCGTGTCGGCCCGCCAGCTCTCAACCGTGAAGCTCAGACTCAGCAGCGAGTCCAGCCCCTCGGCCGTGAGCGCGACCTCCGCCACCTGGCCGGGCCGCACGGACTTGCTCTGGAGGCTGATTCCGCCGACCAGCGGCGGGTTGCCGACCACCACGTCCACCACGGCGGGGTCGCTGGTCAGCTCGCCGTCGCTCACGCGGAAGGTGAAGCTGTCCGGCCCAATGTAGCCGGCCTGGGGCGTGTAGGTGACCCTCGCGCCGGAGATGACGCCGAGGGTCCCGTGGTTCGGCTGCCGGGCGATGGAGTAGGTGAGGGCCGACCCCTCGACGTCCGAGCCCTTGAGCGTGAGCTCTACGGCCTTCCCGACCAGGGTGCTGGCGCTGAGGTCCTGCGCGCCGGGGGCATCGTTGATAGGACGCACGGTCACGCGCACCAGGCCGGTGGCGGTGCCGCCCGCGCCATCGCTGATCGTGTAGTTGAAGCTGGCCGGGCCGTTGAAGTCCTTCTCCGGCGTGTAGGTCACCTTGCCGTAGGCGAGCTTCACGGTGCCATGGGTGTCCGCCGTCGGCGTGACCGAAACCACGGAGAGGGTGAGCCCGATGGGGCCGCTGTCGTTCGCCAGCAGGTCCGCCACGGGGAAGGTCTTGGCGATGTCCTCGTCCACCACCTTGGCGTCCGCGTTGGCGGCGAGGTCATGACCGACGGGAGTGACCGTCAGCGTCAGCGACTTCGTATCGGAGCCGCCCTTCCCATCGGAGGCGGTGAAGCTGACGATGTAGGTGCCGGCCTGCCCCACCAGCGGGGTCCAGGTGAAGACGCCGGTCTCGGAGGTGAAGGATGCGCCCTGGGGCAGCGGCTCGGCGGACAGCGTCGGCGCGTCGCCGTCGGCGTCCGTAGCGGTCACTCGGAAGCTGAGGGGAGCGGCTTCGGCCACCGTCTGATCGGCGGGCAGCGTGAGCACGGGCGGGTGGTTTGGCGCCACGATGGCGACCGTGACGGTGGCGGTCGCCGTTCCGCCATGCCCGTCGCTGACCGTGTAGCTGAAGGTGTCCTGGCCCGCGGCACCGGCGAGGGGAGCGTAGCGGACCTGGGTCCCCGAGACCGTCGCCGCGCCCTTGGAGGCCTGGGTCACGGAGGCCACCGACAGCGTGTCGCCGTCGGGGTCCGTGTCGTTGGCGAGGACGGGAATCAGCACGGCCTGGCCGGGCGCGGTGGAGGCGCTGTCGTCCCTGGCCACCGGCGGCCGGTTGCCGGTTACGACCGTCAGCGTCACGATGCCCGTGTCGGTTCCGCCCCTGCCGTCGCTGAGGGTGTAGGTGAGGCTGTCGGGACCGGTGTAGCCGGGCGCGGGCGTGTAGGTGATGACGCCGCCCGTTCCGAGCACCGCCGTGCCGTGCCCCGGTTGGGTGATGGCCGTCACGGTGAGCGTGTCGCCGTCGGGATCGGTGTCGTTCGCGAGAACGTTCACCTGGGCGGCGACTCCCATCTTGGCCGTAACGGTGTCGTCAACGGCGGTGGGCGGGCGGTTGGAGGCGGTGACCGTGAGGCTCACCAGGGCCACGTCGGAGTCCGCGCGGCCGTCGTTCACGCGGAAGGTGAAGCTGTCGGAGCCATCGAAGCCCGCGTCCGGCGTGTAGCTCACGTTGGGAGCCGTGCCGGTGAGCTTGCCGTGCGCCGGCTGAGTGACCACGGTGTAGGTGAGGGCGTCCCCATCGGGATCGGTACCGGTGAGCGTGATAGCCTTGGAGGTACCCGAGGCCAGGCTGACGGACTGAGGCGTGGCCGTGGGTGGACGGTTCACCACCGCGACGTCGACGCGAACGCTCTTCGCGTCGGTACCGCCCCGCCCATCGCTGGCCGTGAAGCCGACGGTGAAGGTGCCGGTCTGACCATCGCCCGGGGTCCAGGCGAAGGCGCCGGTCGACGGCGCGAAGGTGGCCCCGCCGGGCAGGCCGGTCGCCGCGAGGGTGATCGCGTCGCTGTCCGGGTCCGTGGCGCTGACGGTGAAGGTCAGGGGCTGCCCCTTCTGGCCCGTCTGGGCTCCAGGGACCGTAAGCTGAGGCGGCCGGTTGGTGCGCGAGACGTCGATGCGGACGCTCTCGGTGTCCACTCCACCGTGCCCATCGTTGGCGGTGAAGCTGACCGTGACGCTGCCCGACTGCCCGAAGCCGGGCGTCCAGGCGAAGGTTCCGGTGGCCGGAGTGAAGCTCGCTCCGCTGGGCAAGCCGCCCGCGCTCAGCGTCACCGCGTCCCCGTCCGCGTCCGTCGCCGTCACCCGGAAGCTCAGCGGGCTCCCCTCCGCCCCGCTCTGCGCTCCCGGCACCGTCAGCACCGGGGCGTCGTTCACCGGCGTCACCGACAGGCTCACCAGCGCCGGACTCGAGACTAGCTTGCCGTCGCTCACCGTGAAGCTGAAGCCGTCCGAGCCGTTGTAGTTGGGCGCGGGCGTGTAGGTCAGGTTCGGCGCGGTCCCGCTCAGCGTGCCATGGGCCGGCTGGGCGGTGATGCTGAAGGTCAGCGGGTCCCCGTCGGGGTCGGTCCCGGCTAGGGCGACCGGCCTGGCCGTGTCCTCCGCCGTGGTGACGCTCTGAGGCAGGGCCGTCGGAGGGTCGTTCACCGGCGTGACCGTCAAGCTGATGGTCGCCGGCTGGGAGTCGGAGTGGCCGTCGTTGGCCTTGAAGCTGAAGCTGTCGGCTCCGTTGTAGTTCAAGGCGGGCGTGTAGATCAGGCTGGGGGGCGTGCCCGTCAGGGTTCCGTGGCTGGGCGGGGTCACCAGGCTGTAGCTGATCGGGTCGCCCTCGGGGTCGGTGGCGCTCAAGGTCAGGCTCTTGGGCGTCTCCTCGGGGGTGCTCAGGCTCTGGGGATCGGCCACCGGAGGGGCGTTGTTGAGCAAGGTCAGGGTCACCG
>DASXUI010000054.1:0-19059 GCA_036504955.1 Armatimonadota bacterium | reverse complement strand
GTCGCGTGCCTCAATGAAGATGCGGCGCGCCTCGGCCGGCCCTCGGGGTGAGAAGGCCAGGACCACCGCCAGGCGCTTTGCCTCGCCGGGTGCCAGATCCACACCCACCTCAACCACTCCAAAAAGTGAACCCTTGGCCCTCACCTGTCTGGTGAGCTCCGAGGCGCTCACCGGGTCGTCCGCCCGGCTCACGTCGTGGGTGGTCATGTAGTCGGCTGCCGGCTCCGAGAACCCCAGCACTCGGACCCATCCGGTCTGGCTGGTGTTCCACGCCAGCAAGGCGCCGAGCTCCTTGTCGAAGCATCCCTCAACGTCCTCAGGTGTCGCGCCTCTCAGGTTGGCGAAGGCGGTGACGTGGAGTGGACGGGTAGACGAGGACTCGTTCCGGAGCGTGATAACCTGGTAGACGACGGCGGGGTCCTCCTCCAGGGTGTTGGGAATGAAGAGCGTTTCCCGAACGGCGATGGAGCCCGGGAGGTCAAAGGCCCGCTCCTGGTAGCCTGGGTGGATACGGAAGACGCCGGGTCGTGCCTGGTTCAGGTGCACGCGCCCCTCATGGTGGCAGTAGGCTCCGCGCTGCCTCGGGCCCTGGCCCGGAAGAGCGGCATCCGGCACCAGCCCGTGCTGTGGAGCACTGTAGCGTACCACCATGGATCCCGCGACGACCTGCCCCAGGTCCAGGCTGAACAGTCGTTCCAGAGCGCCGGTCGCCTTGGAGTTGATCCACGCCTTGTCGTTTCCAAGGCTCGACCCCGCCCCGAGGGCATCCTCGGGCAGCTCATAGACTAGTAGCCTCTCCTTACCCCGAACCCCCTCACGCACGGTCCGCACGTCCGGCGAGTGAGGGATGGACTGCCCCACCGACACCCTCTGCCCCCTAGTTCCGCTCACCCCGCTCCCCCAGGCCGGCCACCAAGCGAGAACTCCCGCGCAGCCGTACCACTTCTAGTTACCCCCGTCAGCCAGACCCAACCGCGAGGGCGGGTCGTTGGGTCGTTGGGTCGTAGGGGAGGGGCCTCAGGAAGTGTGGGCTGGGACCGGTCGGACCAGTCAGACGGGTCGGACGATCAGGGCCTCCAAGACGGCGCTCCTGTGCCGGGGATAGCATAGAGGCGCCCATTCGGGGCTTGAGCGGGTCGGCGCAGGAGCAACGGTGTGGGACCACAGAGGGCAGGAAGCGCCGGAGGGGCGCCTCCGTGTCAGCCAGTGGTAACTCCCCCGGTGTCCGACGCCGCCGCCAGGCTGTCCCCGGGATCCCTCACCGTCCGACCCGTCAGACCGGTCCGACCGGTCCCAGCCCCCACCCTCTGAGGCCCTACCCCTACGAGCCAACGGCCCGCCCTCGCAACCGCCGCGCCACGCGAAGAAGAGAGCAAGGGCGCGTGAGGGGGTATCGCGTTGCGGGTGCCTAATAGGGTGGTGTGGGTCCCACGGCCATGTCCTGGCCCACAGTCCGTGGCCCGGGATACGCCCCGGCTTCAGGGGCGGGGGACCATCCGCAGTTAGCACGCCTTGCCTGCATCGCCTATAGTTACCGTGTGGAAGCCCACACCTCCAAGGCATCCTGTGCCCGGCGGAGGGTGCGGGTTAGAAAGGAAACCACCGTGAGTGACCTGAAGGGGCTGTACGACGCCATCATCGACGGTGATGCGCCGTCCGCCAAATCCCTGGTCCAGGAGGCCCTCGCGTCAGGTGAGAACCCGCAGGAGCTTCTTGACAAGTACATGATCCCGGCAATGGATGAGGTCGGTCGGCGCTTCGAGACCAATGAGTATTTCGTTCCGGAGCTGCTGATCGCGGCCCGCGCCATGAAGGGCGCCCTTGAGCTGATCCGGCCCCAGCTCGCCGAGAGCGGGTCCAAGCCCGTCGGTAAGGTGGTCATCGGCACCGTACGCGGCGATCTCCATGACATCGGCAAGAACCTCGTGGCCGCCATGCTCGAGGGCGGCGGGTTCGAGGTGATCGATCTGGGGGTGGACGTTCCGCCCGATCGGTTCGTCGAGGCCATCAAGAGCAACGGCGCCCAGATCATCGCGATGTCCGCCCTTCTCACGACGACCATGCCGGGCATGAAGGCGACCATCGAGGCGGTGGAACAGGCCGGCCTGCGGGACCAGGTCAAAGTCATGATCGGCGGAGCCCCGGTCACTCAGCGTTTCGCGGACGAGATTGGCGCGGACGGCTTCAGCGACAACGCCAGTGGCGCGGTTCGCCTTGGCCGGTCGCTGGTTGCTGAGTAGGTCTCGATCCCGCGCAGAACAACGCGTGCCCGCCTTAGCCCGCGCAAGGCAGAAGCCGATGGCGGCTCTTGCCTTGCGCGGGCTAGGTTCGGCACACGCCAGCGCACGGCCCAATCAAGTCGGGGTGCGGGCCAGCGGCCCTGAACAGCCCCGCCCTAAGTCGGCCCCTGGTGCCGGTTAGCCCATCAGCGCTCGGAGCCCCGCGCCCCTCAGTTGGGCCGCCTTGACTCCGCCGTAGTCGGCGCCACGCCCGCGGCTCTAGATCCTTGCAGTCCAGCCCTCCTGCCTCCGGAAGGGAGGTACCCTTTGTCCCAAGGCCATGAGGCGGGTCTCCGGCCCGGCGACAGGCTCGCAGGTTTCCCTTTCGACGAGCACAACCAGGAGGTACGGGCCGCCTGGTCCGCGTACAACGCCGGAGCGCCGACGCGGGTGCCTATCGTGCTGGGCACCAACTCTCGCTTCTTCCTCTTCAGCTCCGAGGCGAACCCCGAGGGCATCGACTTCCAGCGCTACTCCGAAGATCCGGACGTGATGCTGGAGGCTCAACTTCGCTTCCAGCGCTGGTCACGGTACAACCTGCTGCAGGACGGGGAGTTGGGCCTTCCGGAGCGCTGGGGGGTCTATGTTGACTTCCAGATCTACTACGAGGCCGCGTGGTTTGGGTGCCCCGTGGTGTACCGCCCTGGCGAGGTACCCGACACTCGACCCGCTTTCGCCAACTGCCCGGAGCGGGTGATGGAGGGAGGACTGCCGGACCCCTTCGGCGGCCTGATGGCGAAGGGCCTCGAGTTCTACGAGCACCTGACCTCGCGAGTGAAGGACGAGGACTACTTGGGCCGCCCCATCTCCGTCTCGGCGCCCGGGATGGGAACCGATGGCGTGATGACGGTCGCCTGCAACCTGTTTGGGCCGGTGTTCGTATGCACCGCGATGTCCGAGGAGCCCGACCGGCTGCGCCGCCTGTTCGAGTTCATCACCGAGGCAACCATTCATCGGATGTCGGCCTGGAGAGAGCGCCTGGGGATCCCCTTCCCCACCGATGGCTTCGGCGCCGCCGACGACAGCATCGCCCTTATCTCCACCAAGATGTACCGCGAGCACGTGCTGCCTCACCACAAGCGCCTCTACCGCGCCTTCGGCACCGAGGCGCCGGGGGCGATCCACCTCTGCGGCGACTCCACGCGCCACTTCCTCGCCCTGCGTGACGAGCTCAACGTCTGGACCTTCGACACCGGGTTCCCCGTGGACTTCGGGGCCTTGCGCCGCCAGCTTGGGCCGAGGGTGCGCATCCTGGGCGGTCCCCACGTGGACTTGCTGAGATCCGGTACTCCGGCCCAGGTGCGGGATGAGGTCGCGCGCATCCTCTCCTCCGGCATCCTGGAGGGCGGCCTCTTCGTGTTGAGGGAGGGCAACAACCTCGCCCCCGGAACTCCGCTGCCCAACACTGAGGCAATGTACCACGCCGGCCGGGAGCTTGGGCGCCTGACCGCCTAGGACTGTCCCAAGCGTACCCCACAGGAGAGAGCCTTTGGCTTGCTCACCCGCCCCAGCGTTCCCGCCCTCACCGACCCGTCGCCCGCGGCTCCTCGCCGGCGTCTGCCTCGCGCTGCTGGTCTGCACCTTCGCAGGACCCTCCAAGGCCCGCGCCGCTCTGGTTCCGGACGCTCCGGTGATGAAGCTCGACGAGATCGGCGTCTACTCCATCGGCTACGCCTTCCGAGGCAGCCCGGCGGTCGCGATGCCGGAGGGCTGGAGCGGCCCGATGGATGACGTCACCGGGATCGCGTGTCTGCCTGTGGGTGAGCGCGAGGGCAAGCAGGCCTTCCTGCTCCACTGCCCCTGGCGCAAGGGCACGGGCATCACGTATCAGGAGTTCAGCTTCCAGCTTCCGAAGGTGCGGCAGATCCTCCTGAGAGGGGCCACCGCACTCCAGGCCGACGCCGTGGGCAAGTCGGACGGCGTCACCTTCCGGCTGTATGTGGATGGCCGGAAGCTGCTGGACTCCAACCGCGCCGACGCCAAGTGGCAACCCTACTCCTTCGACCTCACTGACCGCGCTGGCAAGGTGGTCCGGATCCGCTTCGAGACGGACCCGGGCCCCAAGGACAACCCCAGCTTCGACTTTGCTCTTTGGGGAGACCGTGAGCTGGTGCTGGAGGGCTACAGAGCCCCCGCTCCTCGCCATGTCTCCCCTCTCCAGCCCAGCCTGAAGAGGCTGGCGGCAACGCGGAACGGGAGCGTCGTGCCTCTCAGCGGCTTCGCGGGCAAGGTGTCGGTCTCGGGCAAGGGCGACGTGGCCACTCTTGCCTACAGCGGCCCTGACGGGAAGCTGACCTACAGATGGCGCAGACCGAAGGCTGACGAGCGCAGCCTGCTGGGCAACCTGAGCTTGAGCGCGGTTCCTGCCAAAGGACCGTCAGTCGTGATCCCGCTGGCGGGTTCCTCTCGGCTGGACTGGCTTGCCGAGGCGAAGCCGGGGGACGTGGCGTGGTCGGTCTCCGGTGGACAGGTGAGGCTGTCCCGCGCCTACGAGGTGCGAGGCAAGCAGGCCACCCTTGAGGTCACCGGGAAGCTGGTCGGCAAGAGCCTCGTGATGGACGTGGCGCTGAGGGGGGCGGAGGTCTCGGCGCTCCAGGGAGGAGTCTGGGGGCCCGTGCTCCGCCGCAAGCCCCTCCAGATGCCCTACTACTCCGGACAGGCCTTCTACCTGCCGCAGGGCGAGCTCTTCGTGAATGCGTTTCTAGACTGGACCGCCTCCAACGCCAGCGCACAGGACGGCACCCGCGCCTACTACTCCCAACTGACGGACGGCTCTCACAACCCGCTGCGGGAGCGGCTCATCTACTCCGCCGCCTGGCACCCTATGGAGGTCATGCCCAATCTGCCCAACCCGCCCTCGCCCTTCCTGAAGGACCTGGGCGGGAGGGTCGTCTTGGATACCTGGGGCGGGCGCTACACCGACATAGCTCGTGAGCTGGAGCACCTGGCGGCGATCGGAGTGAAGGACTGCGTGACTCTGATCCACGTCTGGCAGCGCAGCGGCTACGACAACGCGCTGCCCGCCCATCTGCCCGCCATGGAGAGCCTGGGTGGGGACCCGGGCATGAAGACGCTGGTGGAAACCGCCCGGCGGTTGGGCCACCGAATCGCGCTCCACGAGAACTACGTGGACTACTACCCCAACTACGAGGGGTTCAAGGACCTGGACATCGCGCTGGCTCCCGATGGCGTCCGCGTACCCGCCTGGTACAACCCCGGGACCAAGATCCAGTCCTTCGCCGTGAAGCCGAACGCTATCCTGCCCCTGGCGGCCACGCAGTCGCCGGAGATCCATCGCCGCTTCGACACCAACGCGTGCTACCTGGACGTCCACTCCGCCGTTCCGCCCTGGTTCCACGTCGATGCCCGAGCTGGCGAGAAGGGAGCGGGCACCTTCGAGCGCGTGTGGGACGTTCACCGCGAGCTGTTCGACTACGAGCGCGGAACGCACCAGGGCCCGGTATTCGGCGAGGGGAACAACCACTGGTACTGGAGCGGCTACCTGGACGGCGCGGAGGCCCAGTTCGGCGCCGGGTGGCCCGCGAATCAGGGTCGCAACGCCCCGCTCCTGGTGGACTTCGACCTTCTGCGCATGCACCCGCTCTCCGTGAACCACGGCATGGGTTACTACGAGCGCTGGTGGGACAAGGCCGTGTGGGGCGCATCTCCCCCCGTCCAGGTACTGGATCAGTACCGGATGCAGGAGGTGCTCTACGGCCACGCGGGCTTCCTGGCACAACTCACCTGGTCCATCCCCTGTATGGCCTGGCTGGAGCATCATCTGCTCACTCCCGTGACGGACCGCTACGCCGGCAAAGCCCCCGAGGCCATCTCCTACCTGGTGAACGGCCGCTGGGTGGGCACCGACGCGGCCGTGAAGGCCGCCAAACTGGACCAGGCTCGCGTGCGTTACCCCGGTGGCCTCACCCTCACGGGCAACAACTCCAGCAAGCCGATGAAGGTCGGCGACCAGGTGCTGCCCCGCTTTGGCTGGGTGGCCGAGGGGAGTGGCGTCAGGGCGTACACGGCCCAGCGTGGGGGTGTGCTCGTAGACTACGCCGAGACCCGGAACTCAGTCTTCGCGAACGCCCGGCGGGCGGCCGACTGGAACGTGGCGGGCGTCCGTCGGGTTCGGCCGAGGGTCGCCAGCCTGGAGCAGGCCGGCCCAAGGGTTTTCACCGTCACCTACGAGTGGGACGTCCAGGACCGCCTGCCCAGCGGCCTGACCTGCCTGGTACACTTCTCCCGGCCGCCGAAGGACTCTTACGATGAAGGGATCGCCTTCCAGAACGATCACCAGCTCGCGCTCGCCTCGGAGCAGTGGAAGCCAGGGTCTCAGGTGAAGGATGGCCCCTACACCGTCACCCTACCCGAGAGCGTGAGCGACGGCGACTACGGCTGGTACATCGGCCTGTATACCCTCACAAGCGGGAACCGGGTGCCACTGCTCGGAGCCGACGATGGCCGAGGGAGGATCAGGCTTGGCACCCTCCGCGTCCGCGACGGCGGCAAGAGCATCACCCTCGTCGCGGACCCGCTCAAGGAGTCGAACCGGCTCGGGTGGTATTCCGCCAACCTGAACTCGAAGGACACACTGGTCGACTTCGGGCCCCTGCGGACGGACGGAAGTGTGCTCCTGAAGCGCCAAGGCCCCGACTGGGTCCTTCTCACCATGCCTACGGCGGTGCCCTTCGTGGTTGAGCTGAGCGGGAACCGCTTCGGCCGCCCGAGTGCCGTACGGAGCCGGGCATCCGCAGCTCCCAAGGTCGCCGGCGCCAAGGGGAAGGGTTGGTGGCGCCTGCCCGTGACGGGCTCCCAGGAGTACCGGTGGACGGCCTCCCCTGGCCGGTGATCGGCCCCGCTCGGCAGGGCGACGGCGGCAACTGACGAGGCCAGACTGAGGGCTTGGGGTGCCCCTCAGAGGTCAGGAGTTCGACATGACCGCATTGCTCCAGGACCTCCTAAGCCAGGGGCCCGTCATTACGGACGGCGCGTGGGGCACCCAGCTTCAGGCCAGGGGACTGCCCATCGGTGAGTACCCAGACACCTGGAACCTGAGCCACCCCGACGAGGTCTTCGCCGTCGCCGCCTCCTATGTCGCCGCGGGGAGCCAGGTGATCCTGACCAACACGTTCGGCTCCAACCGCCTGACGCTGGCCGGCCAGGGGTGCGCGCACAAGGCCAGGGAGATCAGCAAGACAGGTGCCCAGATCTCGAGATGCGCGGCCGGAGGCTTCGTGAGGGTCTTCGCCTCACTGGGCCCCACCGGCAAGATGCTCGCTATGGGCGAAGTCTCCGCGGACGAAGTCCTCGCGGCCTTCGTCGAGCAGGCCGAGGCCCTGGCGGAGGGAGGTGCCGACGCCATCGTCGTCGAGACCATGTCCGACCTGGAGGAAGCGACCCTGGCTGTGAGAGCAGTGCGCCAGGTGGGCCTGCCCGTGGTCGCCTGCCTGGTGTTCAGCTCCGGTGAGGACAACGACCTCACCCTGACTGGCGCCACGGCGGAGCAGGCGGCGGCGAGGCTGCTTGATGCGGGCGCCGACGTGATCGGCACCAACTGCGGCCGCGGCGCGGCTGAGATCTTGCCCGTGTGCCGCCGCCTCGCCGCCGCGACGGATCTGCCGCTGTGGGTTAAGCCGCACGCCGGACTCCCCAAGCTGGTGGCGGGCAAGGCCGTTTACGACACCGCCCCTGCGGACTTCGCCGCCGATGCCGTCGCCCTGGTGAACGCCGGAGCAGACTTCATCGGCGGCTGCTGTGGTACTGACCCCGACTTCATCCATGCCCTGGCCGCCGCCATGGGCCGCGTGTAGCTCCCGCCCACGATTCAGCAACCATGGACGGGTCAACGAAGTCAGGAGGCTTGCCCTTCCTGGTGTCTTGGTGTCTTGGTGGTGGCTTCTCCTTGGCGCATCCTTGCCCTAGTCCGCGATCTTTCCCATCTCTCCGCTCCTATGATAGGGCGGTCTTCTGGTCAGTGAGGAATCATGCGTCTGAAGCTGCTGAGTTGTGAGGTGCTATATCGGGAGCTCTGTCACCTAGTCTCGCGATCACCGAACCAGGTTGACGTGGAGTTCCTGCCCAAGGGGCTGCATGACCTCGGGGCGGAGCCCATGTGCGCGAGGCTGCAGGAGGCGCTGGACCGCGTGGACCCGGGCCGCTACGACGCCGTACTGATGGGCTATGCCCTCTGCAACAACGGGCTCGCGGGGCTGCTCTCTCGGGAGCTGACCCTGGTGGTTCCCAGAGCTCACGACTGCATCACGCTGTTTCTAGGCAGCCGAGAGCGCTACGCGAGCTACTTTATGGCGAACCCGGGGGTCTACTTCCAGACCACGGGATGGATGGAGCGCGGGCAGGCGGACGGAGAGCTGACCCAACTCACCATTCAACACAAGGCAGGCATGGACGCGGAGTACGCGGACCTGGTGGCCAAGTATGGTGAGGATAACGCCAAATTCCTGTACGAGACTCTCTGCGACCAGACGCGCAACTACAGCCAGTTCACCTTCATCGAGATGGGCGTCGAGCCGAACGCCAGCTTCGAGGAGTCGGCCCGAGCCCAGGCGGAGGAGCGCGGCTGGCGCTTCGCCAAGGAGCGGGGCGACCTGGGCCTGCTTCGGCGCCTGGTTGATGGCGAGTGGGATTCGCCGGACTTCCTCGTGGTGCCTCCAGGGCATCGAATCATCGCCGACTACACTGACCTGATCCTCAGCGCGGAGAAGGTGGCCCCCAAATGACCGGACGAGAGCGAGTCCTCACCGCGATGCGCAGGCAGAAGCCAGATCGAGTGCCGCTGGACTTCCCAAACGGCTTCGCCCCCGCCGTCTACAAGGTGTTTCGCGAGAGAACCGGCGAGGATGACCCCTACGAGTACCTTGGCGCCGACGCCCGGGGCGTGGGCATCTCCGGCACGCGGAAGCCCCACGACTACAGCCGGTACCATCGTTCCCTGCCGCCCGGAGCATGGGTGGACGAGTGGGGCATCGGCCACCAGCCCACCGAGAGCACCGAGGAGGGCCACGCCCACCTGGAGGGCTTCCTCTATCCGATGCTCGACCTGCATACGGAGCAGGACGCCCGGGACTACCCCCTGCCCGATGTCGACGCCGACTACCGATACGAGCACCTTGGCGCCCAGATTCAGTCGCTGCAGCAGTCCGGATACGCCGTCTGCGCCAGCCTGGCCTGCACCCAGTTCGAGGTTGCCTGGTACATGCGCAGCATGGAGCTGCTGCTGATGGACTTCGTCGACAACCCGGGCTTCGCAACCGTGCTCCTGGACCGCATCACCGCGCTACGGAAGGTGCAGGCCCAGCGCTACGCGGAGTTGGGCGCCGACGTCCTGGTCCTGGGAGACGACGTTGCCTCTCAGCGCGGGATGCTGATGAGCCTTCCCCTCTGGCGAGGATGGCTGAAGCCTCGCCTCACCGAGGTGATCCAAGAGGCGCGCCGGGCCCGTCCGGAGATGCTCATCTTCTACCACTCCGACGGCAACGCGGCAGCCATCGTGCCGGACCTGATCGAGATCGGGGTCGATATCCTGAATCCGGTGCAGTCCGAGTGCATGGACCCGGCGGAGATGAAGAGGCTCTACGGTGACCGCCTCTCCTTCTGGGGAACCATTGGAACGCAGACCACCCTCCCCTTCGGCACTCCGGACGATGTGCGGCGCGAGGTCAAGAAGCGCATGGAGACGGTCGGCGTTGGCGGCGGCCTGGTGCTTGCACCCACCCATATGGTGGAGCCCGACGTGCCCTGGGAGAACCTGGTCGCCCTCGTCGAGGCCGTCCACGAGTACGGTGTCTACGGCTGAGCCCGCGAGCAGGGCTATGCCCCGCACGCATCGACGTCCTGTCACACTTCGCCGGCTTCTGCCGCCCTCGCCCCCGGCTACGACCGGAGGTAGTTGGGGCGCAGGCATCTTGCCTGCGCGACGTATATCCTGCCTACGCCGATCGGTAAGGCATGCACCCCGTCGGCGCGGCGGTCGGGCCATGGTGTGGAGGTGACCGCAGGTCGCGCAGACGAGACGTCTGCGCCCCAACTGCCCAGGCCGTGGGCTGGAGGACAAGGCACGGCTCTGCGGAGCGATGAGCCAGGACCTGCTCGGCCCGCGGCCGAGTCGCAGTCGAGTCGCCCGCACCACACAGGTTGGGCTAGAGGCCATCAACTGCCATCAGGCCGAGAACCGCCGCGCAGGCGAGACGCCTGCGCCCCAACTGCCCCCGCCTGAGGCAGGAGGCCAAGGGCGGCCAGGCGCGCCTGCGTCACCACCTGATTCCCACATCGCTTCACCAGGAGGAGCCCTAGAGTGAGTCTCGTCTATCAGACCGACGATTGGAATAACTACCGGATGGAGTACGCCGACCCTCACCGCTCCCTTGAGCCGCTGGAGCGCGAGGTGTTGGTGGTAGATGAGTGCCTGAGGCAGCTCAACGAGGCCGGCATCCTTCCCCATACCAGTTACGACCACGACAAGATGCTGGCTCACAGGAAGGCGGTGGCGGAGCTCTTCGAGATCCCCTGGACGGCCATCACTCCCAGAATGCAGCGCCTTCTCTACGCCATCAACGCCATCGTGCAGCCGCCGAACATGGTCGCCGCCGGTGTCTTCTGCGGCAATACCTTCATCTCCAACGCGGGCGCGGGGGTGGGTCCCGGGGCCTGCTACGAGCCTCGGGAGCTGTTGGGCATCGAGATCCGGCCCCAGGAGGCTGAGCGCGCGGAACGGAACGTCCGCCGCCTCGACCCTACGGGGGTCGCCAGAGTCATCGCCGCCGATGCCGTGGACGTGGCAGCCGGCTACACCGAACCGGTTCAGGTCCTCTACCTGGACGCCGACGGTGACGCCAAGCGCGGCAAGGGCATCTACCTTGAGATCCTTCAGGCAATCCACAGCCGCCTGCCGAAGGGAGCCGTGGTGCTGGCCCATAACAGCGTCAATGGCGGTGAGAAGGTGCAGCCCTACCTCGACTGGGTGCGTGACCCCGCCAACATGGCCGCCAGCATGAACGTGATCTTCGACATCGAGGGCCTAGAGGTCTCGGTGAAGGGAGGCTGACATGACTTCCAAGGAGCGGTTCGCCCGTATGTTCGCCCATCAGGAAGCGGACCGGGTCCCCATCATCGACGGCCCGTGGGGCGCCACCGTGGAGCGCTGGCGACGCGAGGGCATGACGGAGGGGATGAGCTTCGTCGACTACTTCGGCCTCGACCACGTCGCGGGCATCGGAGTTGACATCAGTCCCCGCTACCCCGTGGCTGTGCTGGAGGAGACCGACGAGTACCGGGTCCATACCACCGCCTACGGCGCCACGCTGAAGGACTGGAGCCACGCCGGAGGGGTGCCGGAGTTCCTGGACTTCACCATCAAGGACCGCGACTCCTGGGCCGAGGCGAAGCAGCGGATGACTCCAACGCGCGACCGCGTTCCCTGGGACTGGCTGCGCGAGAACTACCCGAAGTGGCGCGAGCAGGGAGCGTGGATCCAGGCCGGTTTCTGGTTCGGCTTCGACGTGACCCACTCGTGGACGGTCGGCACGGAGCGGGTGCTGGTGGCCCTGGTGGAGGATCCCGAGTGGCTCTCGGACATCTTCAACCACTTCCTCGATATGAACCTGGCACTGTTCGACATGGTGTGGGACGAGGGCTACCACTTCGACAGCATCATGTGGCCGGATGACATGGGCTACAAGCACAGCCAGTTCTTCTCGCTCAGGACCTACCGCCAGGTGGTGAAGCCAGTCCACAAGCGGGCGGTGGACTGGGCGCACGCCAAGGGCATCAAGGCCCATCTGCATTCCTGCGGCGACGTGAACCCCTTCGTGCCGGAGTTCGTGGAAATCGGCATTGACGCCCTGAACCCGTTGGAGGTGAAGGCGGGCATGGATCCGATCCGTCTGAAGCAGACCTACGGCAAGGACCTGGTGCTGCACGGAGGCGTGAACGCGGTCCTTTGGGACGACCCCGACGCCATCGAGGCCGAGATGCGCCGGGTGATGCCCGTCCTCAAGCAGAACGGCGGCTACATTTTCTCCTCCGACCACTCCGTTCCGTCCAGCGTGAGCCTGGAGGACTTCCGCCACATCGTGAACCTGGCGAAGGAGCTAGGGAGCTACGAGTAGTCGCACCGGCTACCACAGACACCTAACGCAGCGAATCGCGTGGAGATAGGATCCGAATAGGCATGAGCCTTGAGCTGGAGTACAAGCCCGACGCCGCCGAGGCGCTGAAGCGGATGGAGGCCTGGTGGAAGAGGGAGATCCTGGACAGACCCACCCTCCAGGTGACCGCGCCCAGGCCGGAGCGACGACCGCTTCCGGAGAAGCACCACGCGACGCCGCGCGACCGATGGATGGACGTGGAGTACAACGTCGAGCGGGCCGCCGTGGCGATGGGGAACACCTATTGGGCCGGGGAGAGCCTGCCCTTCTTCTTCCCCAACCTGGGGCCTGAGATTATGACCGCCGCTCTGGGGGCGGAGCTGAGGTTTGGGGAGGAGACCTCTTGGTCGGAACCCATACTCAGCGACTGGAGCGCTCTCCCGGAGCTGCGGATCGACCCCGGCAACGAGTACCTTCGGACGATCCTTGACCTGACCAAGCTCAGCCTGGAGGTCGGCAAGGGCAAGTTCCTCACCGGCCACACGGACCTGCATCCCGGCGCCGACCTCGCGGCCTCGCTCCGCGACCCTCAGCAGCTCTGCATCGACCTGCTGGAGTCACCCGCAGAGGTCCACGCACTCATGGACGTGCTTCGGCCGACCTTCTACCAGTTCTTTGACCTCCAGCACCAGCTCATGCTGGAGGCAGGACAGGCAGTCACCATCAGTTGGCTGCCCCTATGCACCAAGGGGCGCTACTACATCCCCTCCAACGACTTCTGCTGCATGATCTCCACCCCGCAGCTCAAGGAGTTCTTTCTGCAGGAGCTGATCGAGGAGACGGAGTGGCTGGACCGCTCCATCTACCACATGGACGGCCCAGGCGCGCTGAGGCACCTCGACACCTTCCTTGGCATTCCGAGGCTCGGCGCCATTCAGTGGGTCTGGGGGGCCGGCAACGAGCCCGGGTCACGCTGGATGGACGTCTTCCGGCGCATCCAGGCCGCGGGCAAGAACATCCACGCCTCCGTGGAACCCTGGGAGGTGGACCTGTTCATGGAGGCACTGGACCCCGAGGGAGTCATGCTCCAGACCTGGGCCGCCACTCCCGAGGAGGCCGACGCTCTGGTGGGCAAGGTTCGCCGATGGAGGCGCCACCAATGACCAGCCGAGAGAGAGTGATGGCCCACCTGCGCGGCGAGCCCGTCGACCACCTGCCCTTCCTGGGCATCACGATGCGCTTCGCGGCCACCCGGGCTGGCGCCAAGTACCTGGACTACGAGACCAAGTTCCAGGTTCTGGCTGACGCCCAAATCGGGGTGGCGGAGCAGTTCGCGCTGGACTACGTCAACACCATGTCCGATCCAGGCATAGAGGCGGAGGACTGCGGCGCCACGATCATCTACTACGACGACGAGCCGGCGGGCATAGACCACACCCGCTCCCTGCTGGAGGACAAGGCCAGGCTCGTAACGCTGCTGGCTCCCTCCCCCACCTCGGGGAGGATGCTGAACCGAATCCAGGCGGTATCGCTGCTGAAGGAGCGGGTTGGGTCGGAGAAGATGGTCGAGGGGTGGGTAGAGGGCCCCTGCGCGGAGGGAGCCGACCTGCGCGGCATCAACACGCTGATGATGGACTTCCTGGACGACCCCTCGTTCGTGCGCGACCTGTTCGAGTTCGTGATCGACCTGGAGCTCAGCTTTGCGAAGGAGCAAGTGGCCGCCGGAGCCGATGTAATCGGCATTGGGGACGCCGCTGCCTCGCTGGTGGGGCCCCGCATCTATCGGGAGTTCGTGTGGCCCTACGAGAAGCGTCTCGTCGACGGCATCCACGAGATGGGAGCCGCAGTCAGGCTGCACATCTGCGGCAACACCTCCAAGATAGCCGGAGACATGGCGAAGCTAGGCTGCGAGATCCTGGACGTTGACTTCCTATGTCCCCTGGGGCAAGCACGCAAGGACGCTGGACCCGACCAGATCTTCCTCGGGAACGTCGATCCAGTGCGGGTGCTGGAGGGTGGAACACCGGAGGACGTCTACGCGGGCGTTGACGTCTGCCACCGCGAGGCGGGTCCCAGGTTCATCGTCGCCCCCGGCTGCGAGATTACCCGCGCGACACCCCCCGCCAACTTCCTGGTCATGGCCCGCTATGCCCAGGAGCACACCCCCTAGCTCCTCCATCAGCAGGTGCGATGATCCCTGAGACCGCCGCGCCCACGGGGCCAGGCGCTTCGGGCAGCCGGCTCGTGCGCTGGCGGAATACCACCGTGGGCGTCCGGCAGCCCCCACACACAGCAGAACCCGAGGCACGAGGGGAGGCTCGGCCTCGGGTTCAGTTGTTTGCGTCGCGTCGGAAGGACGCGTCTATTGCCCCGCGCTGCTCGCCGGACTGGTACAGCCCCATGAGCAGGGCGGGTCTGGACCCTCCACCCGGAAGGCGACCGGGCCCAAGTCAGGTCCTACCGGCGGCGCCGGAGGAAGAGCCCCAGTGGGGCTAGAGATGCAAGCACCAGGCCGGCCGTCGCGGGCTCCGGGGTCGGGCAGGGCATCTTGAAGTACGTGGTCGGAACCACCTTCCAACCAGGATCGCCCGGCTCCTTGATCAGCAGGTCGACGCCACTCGGCCCTCCGAAGTCCTCGTAGAACTGGATCTCGAAGGGGTAGAACACCCCCGCCGTTAGCGTGGCAGGAAGTGTGCCGGCCACCTGCGTGGGGCTGTGTGCCCCGCCGTCGTCGACGAGCTTGATGCCGCCGAAGTACAGGACGCTGCCGTCGTCGGAGTTCAGCGCGAACTGAACGGTCTCGTTGACCGGCACGGTGATGTACCCCGTGATGTCGGCCCCAAAGGAGCTGAGGCCGAGGGGGTGCCAGTTGAAGCCGGTGTCGGTGGCGAAGGCCACGTCCGAGGCGAGTAGGGTGCCGGCCGGATTGGCGTACGGAGCCCCTCCGCCGGTGTCTACGGTATGGACCGCGAAAACGTCCACCTTCACGGCATTCGTGTCAGCCCAAGTTGGCAGAGCGGCCACAAGGGCGCCCACAGCCAACAGCACTACCAGGCATAGCAGCCAGCCGCCAGGCCGGCATCTGCTAGGGTTCATTCGCGTCTCCTCCAGCCCCCCGCTCCCTGCCGGAGCCCTGGGGGCTGTTGCTTCTCATGACGCCGCGACCTGCCATGCACGCGGCATCGGAAGTGGAGTCTGCCGGGAGGATGGAGCCGAGGGTGGTGGCCCCACCCAAGATGGATCAGCGCACGGCTTGCCCGCTCGTTGTGCGGCCGATGAGCTGCCGCCACTTCAGTGGCTGCCAACTCCTAGACCACGGAGCCGGCGGCGGCTGGCCGGCCCATCGCCGGGCCCGCTGCTGCCTGCGAGGGCTCGTGCGGCCACGATCTCTCCTAGACTGGTTCCTGATCCCCTCTCCGGCGATGGAGCGCCTGCAAGCCCCATCTAGCGAATCCGACTGCCCAGTCGCAGGCCACGCCGCAAGGCGCAACCAACGATCTGGGCTTTGTGATATGTTACTCTAGTGACAATCCCTCCCATGCTCCTGACACGTGACTGACAGCAAGCTGACAAGACCTTGCCAGTTAGGTCGCTGCTGCGGAGGCAGGCACAAGCTTAGCGAAGGGGCATCGCGCGGTTAGGGCAACGGCCTGCCGCCGTCGTCCCGCCGACCTAAGAGCCGTGCGCGGAGGTCGCCAGTGAATGCCCTGCCCTGCTGTGTTAAGTCCGGGGCGGATCCCGTCGAAAAGGGGGAATGAGGGGTCCTCGCGAACTGGTCCGTCCCGAGACGAAGGGACGGCCATTGCCCAGCACGGATGCGGCGATGGTAGGCGGGATCCCGGAAAGGGACCAGGGATGGTCGGCAAGGTTCAGGGCATGGACTTAGCGACGGTGCTGAAGGCCGCCGGCATCACGGGGCCATCGGCGCCCGGAGGAGCCGCCGAGCAAGTGCAGGTCAGCGTCCTGAAGAAGGCGCTGGACACCGAGGGCGCGGCGGTGACTCAGCTCATACAGTCCGTCGGCGTCGGCACGCAGATCGATACGAAGGCCTGACTCTGGGAGCTCCCTAAGCGCCTCGCCGCCGGCCCAGTCTGGGTCGAAGCGTTCTGATGGATGGCGGGGCGAGCCGCGTCTGAAGCGCCTCCCACTACTGTCTTGGGCTTAGCCTGCGTTGCTCAGGAGAGCGTGTGGAAGCCCACGCCATGCGCGACGCGCAAGCGCCTCGTAAATCATTCGGGCTAGGCCAGGCAATCAGGGCGTGGGGACTACCTCGATGCGGCGGCCTTAACACCCCCTGAGCACGCGGCAGGCCTCTGGCGCGTCTGCCCGCGGAAGCCGATGGGTGGCCGATTCTGCCGCGCCGAGCGGCTCCAAGTAGAGGCCGCACGTACCAGTTGCGTGCTTCTACCCCATGGTCAGAGACAGGCCCCTTGCCGGGGCTGACCCAAGGTCAACCCTGCCGGGCAGCCCACCATGAACACCCGGGAACGACACCGTGAGGCCCCTACCGCGGCACTGTACTGCCTGGGGCTGAACGGGGACACGGCAAGCCCCGAGCCGCGCGATCTGCGGGAGCTAGCCGCGGGTGGCGCCCACGCCAATGCCGCGCGCCCCCCCCATGCCCACGGCCTCCGGTCATCCCCTGGAAGCACCCCCGTTTGTTTGGTCACAGTCAGTGCCCCATACCGCTCCCTCCTGCGCCAACCCGTACCGTTTGGGCACGCCGCCAGGGGCGATCACACGCTCGGCATCCAGCGGGTATGCACGGCGGCTCGCGACCTGCCCCACGGGCCCGCACCCCACGCCGCCACTATTTGCCCTGGGCAGATGTCGCGGCGCTCCACCGCCATGTAGCCCATTGGATGGATGCCCGGCCGGAAGAGCACCCGCTCGTCGTTCATCCCCTCAGGGGCGTTGATGGCCCCGTACCCGCGAAGGAAACACGCGCCATCGCCACCTGGCTGCCGACGCGGACGCCCAGCAAGTGGGCGTACCCGAAGAGCCCAGACCACTCGTTGCCTACGTGGCCTCCGCCATGCGGGCGTTCGGCGTGGAGCAGTGCGCCGCCGACCACCAGCCCAAGTCCCTCCCCTGCCCCCAGGACCGGGAAGCCACGACCCAGAAAGGGGTTGCCAGCAGCCTACCACTCCGGAGACCACACCCATGGACAGAGACAGACTTGACCTATGCGGCTTCTGGCGCTTCCAGCCCGATCCCTACGCGGAGGGCGATGCGCTCGGCTTCTCCAGCGAGGAACTCGACACGCGGCTGTGGCGGGAGGTGCGGGTGCCCTGCGGATTCGACCGGTGCGGTCCCGGGCTGGAGACCTACGAAGGGCCCGGCTGGTACCGCCGCGGCCTGCTGGTCCCGGAGAGCTGGAGAGGCCAGGCAGCCCTCCTGCGCTTCGAGGGCATCAACAACCGGTCCCGGCTCTGGGTCAATGGCCACCTTGTGGCCGAGAGTGACCTTCCCTGGCTGCCGGTGAAGGCCGAGGTGTCGCGCCACCTGCGACCCGGGGAGGCGAACACCCTTACCGCCTGGGCCGACAGCACGCGGCGTCCCCAGGACGTCCCCGGTCGTCAGCGCGGCTGGAGGACGTCTGGCGGCATCCTGAGGGAGTGCTCCCTCACGGCCGCCGCGCCGCGGTGGATCGACGACCTGTGGGTCGACGCGGTGCCGTCCCCTGGTGGCGGCGACCTGATCGCTCACGCGTCCGCGCGGGCACTGGGAAGCGTTGAAGACACCTCGGTGCGGCTTTCGGTGCTGGCGCCGGACGGCGCGGAGGTGCTGTCGCTCGCCTCAAACAGCCTCCCCGTCCGCGCGGGCGGCGTGACGAGCTGGGAGCTGAGCTCCTCGCTCAAGGGTGCCCAGCCCTGGTCTCCAGAACGCCCTGCCCTGTACCAGGCGGTCGTAACCCTGTGCAGCGGTGGACGAGAGGTGGATCGCCAAACGCGTCGCTTCGGCTTCCGGCGCATCGAGATCTCCGAGGGAGACCTGCGGCTGAACGGCAGTCGCCTGTTCCTTACCGGCTTCAACCGCCACGAGGACACGCCCGGACGGGGACCGCTTCCGGACCTGGCGAGGACGCGTGAGGACCTCGAGGCCATGAAGGAAGCCGGCTGCAACTACGTGCGCCTGTGCCACTACCCCCACCACTCTCTCGAGCTGGACCTGTGCGATGAGCTGGGCCTGCTGGTGATGAGCGAGATCCCCCTCTACTGGTGGAACGGCCTTCAGGAGGGGGAGGAAGCCTGCGGCGCGAAGCTTGACGCCGCGCGGCGCCAGGTGGAGGCCATGATCCGCAGAGACCGAAGCCATCCATCCGTCATCTTCTGGTCGGTGGGCAACGAGACAAGCGAGGCCCTGCCGGAGGTCTCCGAGGGAAACGCCCAGCTCGTGCGACTGGCCCGGGAGCTGGACCCCACGCGTCTGGCCGTCCACGTCTCCGACAAGTGGCCCCACACCCCACACTTCGAGGAGGACGACTGCCTCTGTCTCAACGCCTACCCCTCCTGGGGCGGTCGCTGCTGGTCCGCCAACCCAGCCTACGACCCTGCCCGCTCAGCCGAGTGGTGGCGTGAGGAGATCGAGTCGCTTAAGGCCCTCTACCCCGGCAAGCCGGTGATCGTCACGGAGTGCGGCTACCCCGCGCTCGAAGGCATCGCCGAGGGGGC
>DASXUI010000053.1:0-4800 GCA_036504955.1 Armatimonadota bacterium | reverse complement strand
ACACTACACGAAAGTCAGGCTGTCACCAATGAGTGAGTTCAAGTTCTGCACGGTTGAGGAGGCCATCGCGGAGATCCGTGAGGGCCGCGTCCTTATTCTGCTTGACGACGAAGACCGTGAGAACGAAGGCGATTTCATCATGGCCGCGCAGCTCTGCACGTCCAACGAGGTGAACTTCATCACCCGCTATGGTCGCGGCCTCATGTGTGCCCCCATGGACCCGGCGCGGTGCGACGAGCTGGAGCTGCCCCTGATGGTCTCCCAGAACACGGCCAAGCTGGGAACGCCCTTTACCGTGAGCGTCGACCTCGTGGAGGGCACCAGCACGGGCATCTCGGCGGCCGACCGCGCGGCGACCATTCGGGCCCTGGCGGACCCCCGGACGAAGCCGGAGGACCTTGGGCGCCCCGGTCACATCTTCCCGCTGCGCTCCCGGCCCGGCGGAGTCCTGCGGCGCGCGGGCCACACCGAGGCGACGGTGGACCTTGTCCGCCTCGCCGGGCTGGAGCCGGTGGGTGTCCTGTGCGAGATCCTGAACGAGGACGGCACCATGGCCCGAGCCCCACAGCTCATCGAGATGGCGGAGCAGTTCGGCCTGAAGGCTGCGACCATCGCGGACGTCATCCGCTACCGTCGCCGAACCGAGAAGCTGGTCCGCCGAGTGGCCGTTACCCCCATGCCCACTCGCTTCGGCGACTTCACTGCCTATGCCTACGCGAGCGAGTTCGACGACAAGCCCTTCATCGCCCTCACCTACGGGAACGTCGCGACCGATGAGCCGACCCTGGTGCGGGTTCATTCCGGATGCCTGACCGGGGACGTGTTCGGCTCTCTCAAGTGTGACTGCGGCGCGCAGTTGGAGCTTGCCTTTGGGAAGATCCAGGAGGCGGGCAGGGGCGTTGTCTTGTACATCGCCCATCACGAGGGCCGGGGGATCGGGCTGCTGAACAAGCTGCGAGCCTACGAGCTCCAGGACCACGGCTTCGACACCATAGAGGCCAACCGCAAGCTGGGCTTCCCCATGGACCTGCGGGACTACGGCCTGGGTGTGCAGGTCCTTACCGACCTTGGGCTCCGCAAGGTGCGCCTTATGACCAACAGCCCGGCGAAGTACGTCGGTATCGAGAGCTACGGGCTAGAGGTGGTCGAGAGGGTTCCGCTGAAGACGGAGCCCAACAAGTCGAACCTCAACTACCTGCTGACGAAGCAGGAGCGGATGGGCCACGAACTGGACGTCACGGCCAAGCAGGACGGCGCCGAGCAGGCTGGCGCCGCGTCGCCCGCGACGAAGGCCGATACTCCTTAGCGGACCCGGCCGGGAGTCTCGCAGAAAGAAGGGGAGGGTAGGGTTGGCTCAAGTCTATGAGGGCAAGCTGGTTGGCGCCGGATTGCGGATCGCGGTCGTCGTGAGCCGCTTCAACAGCTTCATTACGGAGCGGCTGCTGGAAGGCGCGAAGGACGTTCTATCCCGTCATGAGGTGGACCCGGAGCAGCTCGACGTCGCCTGGGTGCCTGGCACCTTCGAGGTCCCTCTCATCGCCCAGAGGTTCGCCCAGTCCGGTCGCTACGACGCCGTTGTCTGCCTCGGGTGCTTGATCCGAGGCGGCACTCCGCACTTCGACTACCTTGCGGCTGAAGTCACCAAGGGTGTGGCCCAGATCGGGCTCGCCACCGGCCTGCCCGTGGTGTTCGGCATCCTGACGACGGAGTCCGTGGAGCAAGCCATTGAGCGCGCGGGCACCAAAATGGGCAACAAGGGCGCCGAAGCCGCCATGGCCGCCCTGGAAATGGCCAACCTCCTGAAGGCTGTTCCAGCCTGAGGGGGTGAAGTGACTGAGGGGGTGAGGGGGTGTAGGGGCCTCAGAAACGTCTACATGGTTGTCACCCAGGCAAGCTGAGGCCCCTACACCCGCTCACCCCCTCAGTCACTTCACCCCCTCAGTCCCTTCGGCTATCGGAACAGGTCCTCGAAGTCCAGGAAGGCTTGAAAGCCTTCGACGCCGGTGACCCTCCAGACGGACGAGGGGAGCACCAGGAGGCGCTTGGCGGGCTCGCGAGCGAGGTAGAACCGGAGCGCGTGGGTGCGAGGAGACAGGGGGCCCGCGTCCTTCAGCGACCCACTGATGGTCACGGTGGTCTCGGCTGTGGCGCGGTCCCCCTTGAGGATAACCTGGGGCGTCGCGACGTCTACCCTGAGGGAGTCCATGGACGACAGGCCTCGCGAGATGAGGAGTTGCAGCCTGCCGCGGTCGAGGCCGATCGCGTCGCGGTAGTCTCCGGAGACGTGCGCCATGATACCCTTCACGCTGTGGCTCTCCGCCGCCCGAGCCGCGTCGCTCAGCACCTGAGTTATCTGCTGGTCGTCGGGGATCTGGGCTGGAGGCCTCAGCAAGAGGACCAGCCCGGCAAGCACCACGGCGCTCGCTAGTACAAGGGTCCATTTCGCACGGGGTCGGTAGGTTGCCATGTCTGCCTCCATTGTAGCGGCTCCCTCGGGTCCTGGCGACCGCCCCCTAGCAAGTCCTCTATCGGCCGAGGCGGCACTGGAGCTCGTGGAATCGATTCGCGGGCGGGTTCTGTTGGTCGGAGCGTCCGACGCCGGCAAGACGACCTTCGCGCATGCGGCGCTTCGGCGGCTGATCGATCGCGACCGCCGGGCCGCGCTGCTGGACCTCGATATCGGGCAGTCGGAGGTGGGGCCGCCCGGGTGCCTCGGACTTGCGCTGCCAGAGGCCGGCCAGACGACGCCCTACGCACCCATCTATCAGGGTCTCCACTTCGTGGGGAGCACTACGCCCGCAGGCCTGGTGGCGGAGTGTGTCGCCGGTGCGTGCAGACTAGCGACCATCGCCACGGACCGGGGCGCCGAGGTAACGGTGATCGATACCGGCGGCTTCGTGACTCCGCCTAATGGTCTGGCACTGCGGCTGTCTGAGGTCGACGCCCTCCAGCCAGCCCTCATCCTCGCCTTCCAGCGGGACCGTGAGTTGAGGCCGCTCCTCCGCTTCCTGCCGCCCGCCAGAGTTCGGCGGGTGGAAGTCGGCCCCCAGGTCGTCACGAAGCCCCAGCAGGCCCGCGCCCTGCGTAGGCAGCAGAGATTCAGAGCCTATCTGGCGGAGGCCGTCAGCCAGCCCTTCGCTCTTCGGCGGCTTGGCCTGCGCGGCACCCGTCTGGGGCAGGGCATCCCCGTCACGCGGGAGGGACTGAGGAAGCTTACCGAGGGCCTGGCCCTGCGCCTCGCCTATGCGGAGCGCCAGGGGGAGACCCTCTTCGCCCTCGCGGACGGCGACCCAAGTTCCGCCGAGGCCCGTGAGGTGGCTTCCAGAGCCAGAGTTCGCCTGCTGGAGACCGCCGCGAGGGGCGACTACACGGGCCTACTGGTCGGCCTGCTGGGGGCGGAGGGGGAGACCCTGGCGATGGGGATCTGGGAGGGTTTCGACTCCCTGGGCCTCAAGGCGCGCGTAGTGGCGCCGAGGGTTGATGTAGCGCAGGTGCGCGGCTTGACTCTTGGCACTCTTCGTATCCGGCGCGACGGCACCGAGCTTGGCTTCGTGCGCCGAGGGCGCGTGTAGGCCCTGCACCGCGAAAGGAGCGTCTCTGGCCCTTGACTGTCTACTTTGACGTGCTGGGCACGCTTCTTTCCCCGGACGAACGCACCCTCCGCCCGGGCGCCGGCGCGCTACTGGAGCGCTTGGTGAAGCTGGGGCATGAGGTAGTGATCTGGAGCACCGGCGGCCAGTCCTACGCTCAGGCGTTCGCCCGGCGCCACGAGCTCTCCCCCTGGGTCACAGAGTACCGCAGCAAGCACGATCCAACCAATCGACCGGAGTTCTGCGTGGACGACCACTCAGGACACCTGATTGGTGAGCTAGGCAACTATCTCATT
This sequence comes from Armatimonadota bacterium, assembly GCA_036504955.1. Lineage (GTDB taxonomy): Bacteria > Armatimonadota > DTGP01 > DTGP01 > DASXUI01 > DASXUI01. The sequence continues at coordinate 914 of DASXUI010000053.1, read as the reverse complement.
CCCACCTACCACGGGTCGCCGGAGGACAAAGCCCTGGAGGCCGTGCTCGAAGCCATATCCCGAGCAGCCGGCGGTAATGGGTAAGCACGCGCCTCTCTCCGGACGCCGGGTCTCTCGGTGAAGGTGACTAGCTCCCCAGCGGCGCGGCTGCGAAGGTCTCCAGGTCCAGCCCATCTTGCTCCCCGCGCACCAGCCGGTAGTAGCCCGCACACGCGCTCATCGCGGCGTTGTCCGTGCACAGCAGGATGGGCGGGTAGTGGACCTCGAACCCGAGTCGAGCGCCGGCCTCCTGCATCTTCGCGCGAAGCCGGGAGTTGGCGGCTACGCCGCCGCACAGAAGCACCCTCGTGGCCCCCGTTTGAAGCACGGCCCGACCCGCGTTCGTGACCAGTGGGTCCACGATCGCCTCCTGGAAGCTAGCCGCGACGTCCGCCACCTCCTGATCCGTTAGCACATCGCGCGCGGAGGGGGATTGGGGCACGCCCTTGGAGGATCGGCTGACGGGAGCAACTCCGCGCTGACGAAGGAAGGTGAGGAGCGCGGTCTTGAGCCCGCTGTAGGAGAAGTCCAGAGTCTCACCCAGGTTGGCGCGAGGGAAGGGGTAGGCGGCTGGGTTTCCCTGGCGAGCGATGCGGTCCACGATTGGTCCGCCGGGGTAGCCGAGCCCCAGGGCGCGGGCGATCTTGTCGAAGGCCTCTCCGGCAGCGTCGTCCCGGGTGCGGCCCAGCATCTCGTACTGCCCGTGGCCGCGCATCAGGGCGAGGTCGGAGTGCCCCCCCGAGACGATGAGGCAGAGCAGGGGGAACTGGAGATCGGGCTTCACCAGCAAATTGGCGTAGATGTGCGCCTCCAGGTGGTGGACACCCACCAGGGGCACCTTCAGTACCAGGGCCAGCGCCTTGGCCGCTGCCACT
>DASXUI010000052.1:0-12219 GCA_036504955.1 Armatimonadota bacterium | reverse complement strand
CTTGGCGATGATGCGTCGAGTGGTGGTTACCGGGCTCGGAACGGTGAACCCCTTGGGGAACACCGTCGAGGAGTTCTGGTCTGGACTCATGGAGGGGCGGTCCGGCATCGATCTGGTGGCCTCCTTCGACACCTCCTGCTTTGATGCCAAGATAGCCGGAGAGGTGAAGGGGTTCGAGGCCTCGGACTACCTCGACCGCAAGGAAGCCCGGCGGATGGACCGCTTCGTCCACTTCGCCGTGGCCGCCTCCAGGATGGCCTTGGCCGATGCTGGTCTGGAGATCGGGCCCGAGATCGCGGACCAGGTGGGGGTGCTGATCGGGTCCGGCATCGGGGGCCTCAAGACCTTCGAGGACCAGACTCAGGTCCTCCTGGAGCGGGGTCCTGGACGGGTAAGCCCCTCCTTCATCCCCATGATGATCCTCAATATGCCCTCCGGCCACGTCTCCATCCTGACCGGCGCGCGCGGGCCGAACCTCTCAGTAGCTACCGCCTGCGCCACAGGCAACCACGCCATCGGCGAGGCCATGCGGATCGTGCAGCATGGGGACGCGGACGTGATGATCTGCGGCGGCACCGAGGCCGCCGTCACTCGAACGGCCCTGGCCGGCTTCGGCAACCTCAAAGCGCTCTCCACGCGGAACGATGACCCCCAGGCCGCCAGCCGGCCCTTCGATCGGGAGCGCGACGGCTTCGTGGTTGGCGAGGGCGCCGGAATCCTGGTCATCGAGGAGCTGGAGTTCGCCCGCGCCAGGGGCGCCAAGGTCTACGCGGAGTTGGTGGGCTATGGCATGAGCGGCGACGCCCATCACATGGTGGCTCCCTGCCCGGACGGCTCTGGCGCGGCTCGGTCGATGCGCAACGCCCTGCGCGATGCCCGCGTTCAGCCGACCGACGTGGGGTACATCAACGCCCACGGCACTTCCACCCACGAGGGCGACCTGGCCGAGACGCGCGCGGTGAAGGCCGTATTCGGCGAGTTTGCCCCCCGGGTGCCCGTGAGCTCCACCAAGTCGATGACGGGCCACCTGCTGGGGGCCGCCGGCGGCATCGAGACCATCGCGACGGTTCTTGCGATCGCGCGGCATGCTCTCCCCCCCACCATCAACCTGCGAAACCCCGATGAGGAGCTGGATCTGGACTACGTGCCCCTCACCAGCCGCCCCTGCGACGCCAGGGTCGCTCTCACCAACAGCTTCGGCTTCGGCGGGCAGAACGCGACGCTAGTCGTGAAGGCGCTGGAGCTCTAGCTAGCTTCCCCTCACACCGTTCGTCCCACAGCGACCCATCGCCCGACCCCTTCACGCCGCCTGGCAGGGAGGGGCCGGGCGTTCTGTTTCCTGGCGACTGATGGCTTGGTGGTGCCCGCCCCGAACGCGGTTGAGCGTTTCAGTGCCGATGACAGGCGGGTAGAACCGATGAGAAGCCCTGGCGCCCAGGTGGACTGGTGAATGGGGATGCGACCGGGTCGCGGCAATCGTCGTTCGTGCCCGGCATTCCATTGTCGCCGAGTCGCCCTGGAGGCCGGAGAGAGTCCCCAGTGGGGACCCTGAACCGCGCGCCGTCGTCGAGCCCGTGGCGCCTCCCTAGATGGAGGTGACCCGCGTCTGCTCTTCGGAACGTGCATCGGGCAGAGGCCGGAGAAAGGCGGCCCTGCGCTTGGTTGGCTTCCCAGGTCGCAGAACCAATCCAACTATGAGCTCGGTCATCTACCGTGATGACGACGGGGCCTTCGCGTGGGGAACGCTGATGATCGTGCTGGTGGCTCTGGTCGCCATCTCGCTCGTGGGCTACTACGCGTGGTACCGTCCGGCGGAAACCAACCACACAACCGTGATCCAGACGCCGGCCGCCTCTCCTCCGGCGACCACCACTCCAGGGCCTCCAGGACCTCCGGGACCGTCAGGATCGCCTGGTCCTTCGGGCTCGCCAGGCCCAGCGGGGGCCTCTGGTCCCGCCGGGGCGCCTGGGGCCTCCGCCCCCTCCACTGCGCCTGCTAGCGGAGCCAGCGGCGATTCGGGCAGCTCTAGCGGCGGCACCAGCGGCAGCCCTGGGACCTCTGGCGGAGCCGGGTCGTCCGGTGGCAGCTCCAGCGGCTCGGCGGGGGGCACGTCCGGCCAGTAGGAGCACGAGAGTGCGGGGTGTGGGGCGTCAGACGACGTCCCACGCCCTGTCGCTGACCCGAATGCCTCTCGCCGCCGTGCGCGTATAGCGTCTCTACAGCGGGCCCCTGGGCGGGAGTCCCCTGCCTGGGAACTCCATGGGCGGCACCTTGAGGATTCGTGCGGCGCCACGTCGTGGCGCCGCAGCTTCAGCCTTCGGCGGCATCAGGGCCTCCAGGAAGGGGCTGCTGAAGGCACTCATCTCCCGTTCCTCGTCCTCGGCGCTCGAGTCGGCAGCGTGGCGCGCTGCAGCCTCCCTCAGGGCCATTTGCTCCTTCGCTTTCCCCAGCTGGGCTATCGCCTGCCAGGAGGGCATCCGGACTGGCCTCGGTGCAGATAGGGGCTCGGAGATAGCGAGGGACTGCCCTGCGGCATCCTTGGCTTCCACGCACCACCAGTATGCTGCCCCTTCCGTAGTGCCGCTACGAGCCAGATCGAGCGAAGGCCCCACAAACCCTTCCGGTAGCAGCGCGCTGGAGGGACCGCGAACGTCGTTTCGCCACCAGACCAGATCATGCGCCAGGCAGGGGCTCGCGGTGCCACCGATGGCGGCGCCAAGGGAGTCTAGCGGCCAGGCGTCGCTGCACCTAAGTGATACGCGGTAGGTCGCGGCGCCCGGCACTTCAGTCCAGCGTATCTGGGGCAGTCCCTGGGGGCCCGCGGAGGACGTGAGCCTGATGCGGGGCTCAAAGCGGATTGCCGGCAGACGGATCCCCTGGCCTGAGCGGTCGGGATGGACGGTGACTGGCCCTTGTGGCGGCACCAGCGATAGATTGGCGGGGTCACCAAGCTGCCGGGATTCGAGGCGGACCAGCAGGATGTACCTGCCGGCGGGTACGCCTCGCCAACGGGCGATGCCGCCGGCATCGGTGTGGGCCACCAGGTAGGGATGCCTCGAGAGGCTGCTATCGGTCCCCGCCTGCCCCCAAGGGTGGGAGCCTTCGACGCCTCCTGGCCCTGGCACCTCGGAGACCGGCGCGGAGGACGAGGCCCGATCCCAGCCGTTCACCAAGGCACGGGGAGCCTCAGACCTCCTGATGCCTAGAGGGAACAGTGCCACGCCTACCCCAGGTATTGGCCTACCTCTCGCCAGCACTGCGGCGGTCACCGGGCAGGTCGGGCCGGGGGCCTGCTCCGCTGCCCGGGGCGTTAGGGCGTCGTGCATGGGGACGCCGGGAGCTGCCCCGATTCGCTCAGAGGCCATCCAGTTTGAGGACCGGTTGCTGGACTTCGCGGCCCTCCAGCGTTCCCGACCCTCCCATGCCTCACGCTGCTTCCTCTGAGACTCCTCCGCTCCACCGCGGTCGCCCACGCTTCTACGGTAGCGGGCCAGGAAGGAGTAGATCTGCAGGCGGCTTGCCAGAGGTTGGCGCTCCGCGACCCTGACGAACAGAACTGCTACAGCCTGGGGTCTTAATCCGTCCGCCGCCTGCCAGACCAGCTCGCCTGCCCGAGCCGAGCCGGGGAACTGCTCCACAAGTCGGCGGTTGAGGCTCCACTCCCTGTCGAACTGCCAGCGCTGATGGGCAAGGGCAGCCAGCAGGTTCAGGGCATCCGCGCCTTGGGCCTCCGTGGGCTTGCTCCGAAGAACCTGCTCGCAGAGCTGTTCGGCCCTGGGGACGTTGGGGCCCGGCACCAATCGTGCAATCCACCAGCGATCGGGGTCCGCCAGACCGATGGTCAGCCAGACCGCTGTGCTGGCCCCCTGGCGACCGCGGTAGGGGCCCACGCCGGCCCCAACCGCCAGCCGGTACGCGAGCTCGAGGCGGGCGGGGCGCTGCCCGGGCCCCGGGGCGGCCGCGGCGCTCTCGAGCAACTCCGTCGGGTCACCCATGGCCCCCACGCGCATCTCACCGCCGCCCAGGGCCTTCAGCAGGTCCGAGGCGCCGGGGCCCAGGGGCCAAGCCATGGGCAGCATCTTGCACACGTCGCCGAGCTGGCTGAGGGCCCAGTTCGAGGGGGCGAGAGCAGCGGCGCCGAACGGAGCCGCCTCGAGGTCCAGGCCACGCAGCGCATCCGGCGGGTTGCTGTAGCAGGCCACCAGGTAATGGGCCAGCGCACCCGTCCACAGGTACACCACTGCCACCACGAGCCACTTTCCGGCGGGGGCCAGCCACCGGAGCGGGCCGCCGGAGTTGGCCTGGACCTCCGCACCATTGTGCAAGAGCCTTCGGGCTCCCATCAGGAACAGCAGTGCTGTCAGAAGAAGCTGCGACGCCTTGTTGGCCCGCAGAAGTGCCGCCAACGAAGCGTCATACGGGAGCGACGCCGAGGTCGCGCCGCCCACAAGGTTCAGTACGGGGTTGAACACGGCGCCGGCGGACACCAGCCACAGCCAGAGTACGAGGGAGGCGGAGATGCCCCCCACGGCTGATCGGGTGCGCTGACCGATCGTGAAGGAGACCAGCCCCATCGCCAGCCAGGAGGGAAGCCCCAGGCGCAGGGCGTCGCCCACGCACGCGTCGCCGTAGTTCCGCTGGTAGAAGAGCAGCAGCGTCAGCATGAGGGCACCGGCCGCGGACAGCGCGATGCCCATCCGAACCCCGAGCAGCAGCCCCATCGGATGCGGCTTGCTGAACACCAGCTCCCGGGCGCCGTGGCGCGTCTCAGGGTCCAGCAGTCCCGCGAACAAAAACAGCGCGACGAGAGAACCTAGGGACTCCGACTGGGCCACCGCGATGCTGGGGTGCCAGGCGTCGCCCTCGATGACGCTCCAGGTCCACGCGCCCACGAGTCCTACCAGCGCGGTCGGGATGACCAAGAGCAGGAGGTCCTTTCGGTAGAGGATGCCCAGGTTGTAACGCAGGTACCGCGCCAGGTCCCTCACCGGCCGACTCCCTGGTCCTCGGCCATCTGCTCGCGCAGCCTCGCCTCCTCCAGCAGCCTCTGGGGAGCCCGGGGCAGGGCTAGGCGGGCCTCTTCGTAGAGCTGCCGCGCCCACTCGGGATGGCAGGGGCCGGCAACCCCCATGAAGGGATACTGGACGAGAGGGGCTCTTAGCGATACCACGCCGTCTGGGCCGATGAAGCCCGCCGTGGGCACGTAGGGTGGTGTCTCGAAGCGGAAGGAGAAGGGCAAGCCGAAGGCCTCATCCTCCCAGTCCGGGGTGACAGCTATTGGGCCGTTCAGCCCGGCCGCTCTGGCCTGGTCGGCCGCGCGGCTGGGGTCCGAGGAGATGCAGACCGGCAGGAAGCCCATATCCTCCGAGCAAGTGTCGCGCCATGCCCTCCCGAGCGCGGAAACCGCGGCGGCCCCATAGGGGAAGGAGGCGCTCCAGAAGGCCACCAGGATAGGTCTGCCGCGCCACTGGGTGAGCCTGATCGGTGGCCCGAGGGCGGCGGGGTGGGGGGCCTCGGGCAAGGGTCTCGGCCGCCTGAGAGTGAGCTTCTCGAAGGGTGCCAGCCGTCTGTCAGCCATCAGGTTGAACCCATTCCACTGCCTGCCGGCGCTCTGAAGCGTCCACAGCCCGGCCACGATGAGTGCCGCACCCAGGGCGCGCGACGCGGGCAGCCTCACCAACGGCTCACGGCCTCGCTGCCACGCCCCGATGCCGAGGGCCGCGATTCCCAGTCCCAGCAGCGAGTAGGGGAGGTGATACTGGGTGAGGCTGTGCCTGAGCACCGGCATGAGGAACTGCGAAGCCGTCAGAAGCCCTAGCTCCGTGATGGCCACCAGGCCCGGGACCATCGGGGTATGCACGAACAGGGCGGCGGCGAAGGAGAGGCCGGTCACGAACAGCACTGAGGGCAGCACCCGTAGCCCGGCGATTAGCACAGGGGCCGGGGAGTAGCCCTGGCCGAAGACCAGGATCTGCGCCACCCAGCCGCACAGGATGGCGGCACCTACAGTTAGCAGGAGGGCCAGGAGGGCTCCCAGGAGGCGGGCCCACGCGAGCGTCTGGCTGGAGGGGGGCTTGGTAAGCACCAGCTCCTGCACTCCCAGACGCTCCTCGCGCTGCACGGCGGCGCAGACCAGGAAGGGCGCCAGCAGCGGCAAGGCTATCTGAAGTGACCCGCGCAGGGCGTCACCAACGACCGGACCGGGAAGCAGGACGGGGAATCCGCGAGTCTGCAGAACGACCGTCGCCGCAGCGATGGAGCACGAGAGGCCAGTTAGGATCCAGTAAGCGGGGCTTCGCAGGTGGAATCGGGCCTCGAAGGAGGTGAGCTCGACCAGAGAGACTTCGGGAGCGCCGGCGGAGGCGGGCGGTGAGCTCATACCGACATCTCCTGCGCCACCGCATCCCCCATCTGCCAGATGTAGGCATCCTCGAGGCCGGGCTCTGCCTCCCGAGCCCCGCTCACCCCTGGAGCCGACGAGGGGTCCTCGGTGATGAACCGGGCTTCCAGCCCTTGGTCGGTGCGGCTCACGTTGGTCACCGGGCAGGCAGCCTTGAGCTGGGGGAGCTGTGACTCCTCGACGCAGCCCACCCACACCTGTCCCTTCACCCTGCGGAGGAGCTCCGAAGGGGAGCCATGGAAGATGACCTTGCCCTGCCGGATCAGCGCCAGCGTGGTCGCGGCGGAGGATACGTCCTGAACGATGTGGGTGGAGAGAACCACCACTCGGTCCTGAGCCAGCTCGCCCAACAGATTCCGGATGCGGATTCGCTCCTCCGGGTCCAGGCCGGAGGTGGGCTCATCGACGATGAGCAGCCGGGGGCGGGTTAGAACGGCCTGTGCGATGCCCAACCGCTGCTTCATGCCTCCGGAGAGCGTCCGGACTCGCGTGGTGGCCAGTTCCGTCAGATGCACACGAGCCAGGGCCTCATCCACGGCCTCCCGGCGCTGCTTGGGCGACAGGCCGTACAGCATCCCCATGTAGTCCAGGAACTCAGAGCATCTCATCTGCGGGTAGAGTCCGAAGGTCTGGGGCAGGTAGCCCAGAACGCGGCGGATCTCCACCCGCTGCCGGCGAACATCGAAGCCCTCAACGGTAGCGGTGCCCTCGGTCGGGTCGAGAAGCGTGGCTAGGATCCTCATCAGCGTGGTCTTGCCCGCCCCGTTGGGCCCCAGCAACCCAAGGACTCCCGAGCCCAGGGACAGCGTGACCTCGTCCAGGCTGCGGACGCCGCGCTCGTAGACCTTGGTGAGGCTGCACACCTCAACCCCCATGAGCCCTTCCCTCCTCCAATACGGCCCTGCACCGGACCGCGTGCATTGCCATGCGGCTTTGGCGGGCCGCTCATCCCGAACCCCAGTGATTCCAGCCGGGGGCATGGCCCAGGGGGCCGACACCCTCCAAGATCAGCCAAGCCCTCGGGCGGGTAGACCCACAGCGCTATCGCCTGTGGGGTATGACTTACACGCCAAGCCGTTGGTTCCCTGCCTGCTGACGGAGCGGCAGGTCGTCACATGCGGTAGTCCTCACAGCCGCAGGGTGGCCAGGTTGCTCACTGGACCACGGCGAAGCATCTCAGAGATGCCACCCTCGGACACCACTATAGGAAGGAGTCGCCAGTCCCTTGAGCCAACCACACCAGGCCGTCGCAGCTCTTTTGCTGATGGGAACTGCCCTCACGCCCACTCGTGCCGCTCACGCTGGACCGGCCAAGGATGCTCCCTTCTGGCAGGAGTACCACCAGGCATACCCTCTTGGCGCTCCGGAAGAGCAGGACACCCGGTCCCTGTGTCTCGACGCAACGGGCAGGCTCTGGGCGGCCACAGGCGGCGGGGTTCGCTGGCTGTCTCCCGGGGGGTGGCGCGTGCCACGGGGTGGGGAGGGGATGGGACCAGCTCACGCCCTTCTGTCGGATGGCTCGGGCGGAGTCTGGGTGGGGGCTTGGAACGGCCTCTACCACATCACCGGCGACCGCGTGAAGCGGGAAGGGCCGGAGGGCTCGCCCATCGGAGCTCTCTGCGCGCTTGGCGCCGGTGATGGCGCGACAGTCCTGTTCGCCGCTGGTCCCTCGGGCATCTGGCGGTCCGAGGGCGGCGGCTGGATCCCCGTCGAAGGCCGCTGGAACACCGCCATCCGCGCCATCGCAGCCACAGCGGACGGCAAGCTGTGGATCGGGACCGCGAGCGGGTTGTACCTGAAGGACCTGAAGGTGCCGGGATCCCCTGTTGAGCGGCTCTCCACTCCCGATCGCGTGCTCAGCAGCAACATCAGCGGCCTGTCAGTGCTGCCGGACGGCCGCGTCGCGGTGGCTTCTACTGGCGGCGTGGACCTGTATCGGGGGGCCAAGCGCGAGTCGTCGCTCTCCGTCCCTCAGGGATTGCCGTGCCGGGACGTCCGCGCGGTGGCATCGGATGCCAAGGGCCGCCTCTGGCTCGCCACCCGGCTGGGAGTCGCGCGGTACGACGGGAGACGCTGGAGCCTGCGCCACAGCCTTCGCTGGCTTGGGAGCGACGACGCTCGATGCCTCGCTCTGGCTCCCGATGGTACCACATGGGTGGGCGGTGCCTCTGGGGTTGACGCGATCCGTCGGAAACGGATGACTCTGGAGCAGAAGGCCGCCTACTTCCTCGACGTGCTGCGCTCGCGGCACATCCGGGAGCCGGGCCTCGTGGGTCCCGCCATCCTGGCCGCGCCCGGCGACCTTTCGCACAGCTTCATCGAGGATGACGACAACGATGGCGAGCACACCGGTATGTACCTCGCCATGGAGTCGATGCGCTACGCGGTGACGCATGACCCCGCCGCCCGTGAGAACGCTCGCGCCGCCTTCCATGCTTTGGAGCTTCTCCAGCGCGTCACCGGGACGCCCCACTTCATCGCGCGCTCCGTGCTTCCCGTGGAGACTCCGCCAAGGCACGAGACGGACCGAACCTTCACGGATGAGGAGCTCGCGGAGTCCCACCGCACGGATCCCCGGGAGAAGACGATCGAGAAGCGCTGGGTGCCGAGCGGCGACGGCAAGTGGCTGTGGAAACGCGACGCCAGCTCCGACGAGGTTGTCGGTCACATGCTGGGCTACGGGGCCTACTTCGACCTCGCGGCCGACGCGGATGAGAAGGCAAGGGTCGCGGACCAAGTGGACCGGGTCATCGGGGGTATCGTGGACCACGGATTCGTGCTCGAGGACATCGACGGGAAGGCGACCCGTTGGGGCAACTGGTCGCCGGAGAGCCTCAACGGAGACCCCAACTGGCACGAGGAGCGGGCCGGCAACAGCGTCGAGATCCTCTCGTTCCTCGGCATCGCCTACCACATGACCGGCAAGGAGAAGTACCGGGCGGCCGCTAAGCGGCTAGTGGATGAGCACGGATACGTCGCGAACATGCTGCAGACGCTGTTCAACACACCGTCTGAGCGCACGCACATCGAGGACGAGCTGCTCTCCATCACCTACCCGAACCTGCTCAACCACCTCATCGAACCATCGCTGCGGAAGCCGGCGCAGACCAGCATGCGGCGTTGGCACCGCACGGCCCGCCCCGACGGCATCCCCCTCTACGACTTCGTCTACAACCGTTTCTCCGGCACGTCCGTGCCCCTCGACGCCGCCCTAGAGGCCCTGCGCGACTGGCCCCTGGACATGGTGGAGTGGACGGTGGATAACAGCCAGCGGGAGGACGTGGTGATGGACCGAACGCCGGGCCGGGACCCAGGCTACCTCACCCGCATCCTTCCTCGGAGCGAGATGGGCCTCTGCATGTTCGATCAGGAGCCCTACCGCGCGGTGATCGGCCGCGGCGGCGACCGCGAGGACAAGCCCGGCGACTGGCTTCTCTCCTACTGGATGGGCCGCTACTACGGCCTCATCGGCCCCGGCGAGAGGCTCTAGGCCAGGGGGAAGAGAGGAGAGGGTCGGTAACCTGGAACTGCCTCACCACAGAGGCACAGAGACGCAGGGGGGCACAGTGAGGGACCGAGGGAGTGAAGCTGTCCGCGGCCGCTGGCTGAGGGGCCAGGGGGAGCTGGCGTCAGGACAGATGCAGGATCATTCGGAGGAGCGCGATCACATCTGAGATGGTGATCTTGCCGTCCCCACCGGCCGGAACCAGGTCGCCGGCCTGCACGAGGGCAGGGGTGGCGGGGATGAGCCCCACCGTTACGCGGAGAGCAACCAGAACGTCGCCCACGTTCACCTGTCCGTTGCCGTCGAGGTCACCCGTCGTCGGCGCCAGCACGCGTATCGCGCGTGTCACCGCGGACGAGTTGCCAGCCTGGTCGGTAACGGTGAGGCGGAGCTGGTACGGGCCCGGCGTCAAGCTCGACACACTGACAGTGCCAAGGACCCCTGCCTGCGTGGGCGTGGTGCGCTGGGCGAGCGTGCGCCAGGTGCCGCCGCTGTCACCGATCGCGAGGGTGTATCCAGCGAAGTGGCCGCCGCCGGCCCCCGCGTCGTAGGCGTCGCCGACCACGTCCCGGTCTGCTGAGAAGGCGGACCCCTCCGCCGGGGACGTGAGAACGGCTACGGGAGGCGTGTTGTCCACCTCGAGGGGCACCAGCGCCTGCGCGGCGTTGCCGGCCGCGTCGATGACGGTGAGGCGCAGGGTGTCTACCCCCTCGGGCGCCTTGGTGAGGTCTATGAGCAGCATCTGGTTGCCCGTTGCTGTCTCCGTGAAGGGCCCGAGGGTGGTGTACTGCGTGGGGGCAGCCCCTCGTCCGGCTTCCGCCTGGTAGGCTACCGGCGAAAGGTCCTGAAGGCTCACCGCCAACTGCCACTTGCCCCCTACCACCGGCCTCCCCATCGTTAGCACCTGAATGACTGGCGCCTGGCGGTCCACCAGAACGGTGACCTCAGCGAACCCGCTGTTCCCCAGGGAATCCACTGCCTCCGCCCGCAAGAGGTGCTTGCCGTCGCCAAGCGCGCCGGGGTTCAGGGTCCACCGATAGGGGGACTGAGTGAGGGTTGCCGATGGCGCGACTTGCTGGTCCAGGTACACCTTAACCGAGGCGATCCCCTGGGCATCGGTCGCCTTCACCTCAACGGTCGTCGGATCCCTGAAGGACGTTCCGTCCTTTGGGGAGGTGAAGCTCACCTGCGGAGGAGTCGCGTCAATCGTAACCGTGACCTCCGACACCGACTGATTGCCGGCAGCGTCCAGAACCGTAAGGCGGAGCTTGTACTGGCCGTCGGAGAGCCCGGTGCCCCCCAGCGTGCCCAGTGCCGACTCAGACTTGGCGGTGGTGCCGCTGGCAAGCAGTTCGTAGGCGGTTGCCCCAGGCTCAAGGACCTCCAGCCGGTAGCTGGTCAGGTTCAGGTCCGAGGCGGTCCCGACGACGCTGAGCGGCAGACGAGGGGCCGACCCATTGGCTGGCGACGAGATGCGCGCGGTGGGCGGCGTGTTGTCTACCCGTACCGACAGCGTCTGTGAGACCCCCACGTTCCCCGAGGTGTCAATCGCCTGTAGCTGTAGGGTGTGACCCCCGTCCGGCACGCGGCGGCTGTCCCAGTCCAGGGTGCTCTCGGTGCCGGCGACGGTCACGGCCGCGAGGCCATCCACCAGCAGGCTCACCGACTTCACAGCGTAGTTGTCCGAAGCCGCGACTCTAAGCTCCTGGGTGCCGGACAGGAACTGACCTCCCGTAAGGCCCTTCAGCGTGACGCTGGGCGGCTCGTACTCGCCGGGCACGGCCAGTCCACCGCTCCGGGAGGCGATGGGCAGTGGCCGCGCCTCGAAGTCGCTCACCTCAGTGTAGGTCACGGTGAGGGGGTAGGATGTGTTGCCCGGCGCGTCCTCGGGTACCGTGAGGGGCACGAGTAGCAGGACGCCATCCTCGGAGATTGCCCCCTGGGTGAGCAGTCCCAGTCCCATGGCGCTTGGCTTGGAGCGGTTGACGGCTACCGCCGCGTCCAGAGCGATTGGGCCCGAGACCGCGACGCCCACCGAGGGCGCGGGGGCTCCCGCTGGAGTCGTGGGAGCCAGCGACACGTCAACTCGCATCCCGGCCAGGTCCCGTATGCCGGTCGCCAGCAGTGGGATCGCGACCGTCTCACCGGGCTTGGCAGAGACGAAGGGCAGGACCACCTGCGGGGCATCCGCGGCCGCCACTGATGCCGCCACCACGTCGATGGTGGCGGTGGCCATCTGCCCCGCTGCCATGGCGACCACTGAGCCCCGGCCGGGAGCCAGACCGGTCACGCGTCCCCCATCGTCTACCGCGAG
>DASXUI010000051.1:0-3546 GCA_036504955.1 Armatimonadota bacterium | reverse complement strand
CTCGGCGCCCACCGGGGCGCCGAGCCCCTCTTGGGTGCGGGCCGCCGGAGCCGTTGGCACCGGCGGCTCGTGCCCTGCAGCGCGGAGAGCCCTCGGGTCCCTCGTGGATCCGGGGGCTTTCTGTTTGGATGCCATCGAAGTCGCCTCTCCGGACTCGGCGAAGGACTGGCGGGTAGCCGCCGCCGCGCCTGCCCCCCCGCCGGCCGCGGCGCGGGGGTGCCCGGCTCGGCTGCTGGGGCGGACGAATCCACGCCCGGCCCGCGGCAAGGCATGACAGGCGCCTCCTTGAGGGCGCCGGGAGCACCGCGTAGTCTCAGCGATTCCGGTGACCTCAGCACGCAGGGATACGAGCTGAGGCTGCGAAAAGGGGATTAACCGTTCCTTAACGATTGCCCGGCACGCCACGTGCCGGGTGGTCGGATCGCGCGTCCCGCAGAGGGAGGGAAGAGGACGCCAAGGTAAGCTCTGGGGGCGGGACACACACGGCACTGGTCTGGGGGCCACTCCCAGCCAAGTCGTGTCGCAGTCAGCAGTTGGGCGCCCAAAGGGCGTCCTCAATAGGAGGAATAGCCTTGAGTAGTACCAATGGCTGTCTCCGCTCACCCAAAGGCGGAGCTGCCAGGAAACTCGCAGTGCTCTTCACTGGTGTACTTCTGACTTTTGTGGCTTCCGGGGGAGCTTGGGCGCAGCAGGCCCACGGCCTTCTCGGACAGTACTTCTCCTGGGACTCGACGTTGTCTTGTCCCCCTGACAGGGAGAGCGTCTACACACCCGGTAACCTGCGGTGGACTCAGATCGACAGCACGGTCGACCTGAGCAACGCGCCCAGCACCGTGGCCAACGACAACTTCGGCACACGCTGGACCGGCTACATCGTGGCCCCCACCACCGGCGATTACCAGTTCACCGGCCGTTCCGACGATGGTCTGCGAATCTGGGTTGGCAAGACCCCGAATGGTACCATCAACCCGGCTGGCCCCGGTACTCCTGACGTGGAATCCTGGGCGGCTCAGGGCGAGGGCGCCGACTACGCGCCTGTCACCGTCACCATGACCGCCGGCCAGAAGTACCCGGTCATGATCGAGTTCGTGGAGTGTGGCGGTGGTCAGGGTGCTCGCTTCCGTTACATCGCCCCCGATGCTACCGCCAGCGCCATCGTTCCCTCCAGCATGCTGGTGCCTCCTACCACTGGCGATACCACCGCTCCGGCGGCAATTTCCGACCTGAAGACCAGCAATGTAACCGCTGGCTCTGCTACTCTGGGCTGGACCGCTCCCGGCGATGACGGCACTACCGGCACCGCCACCGGCTACGAGGTCCGCTACGCTCCCTGGCCGATCAACGGCACGAACTTCGCCCTCGCGACCCTGGTGGGGATCGTCCCCGTACCGAAGGCCGCCGGCACCGCCGAGACCCTCAAAGTCAACCTCGAGCCTCTGCAGAAGTACTACTTCGCAATCGTGACCGTTGATGACGCCGGCAACCGCGCCGCCGTCTCCAACTCTCCCGAAGCTCAGACGCTCGCGGCGAACTCCGTTCCGGAGCTGCCGAACCTTCCGAAGGCCGTGGACAAGGCCGTCTACTACGACCTCGACTACAGCACCGGCTGGATCTCTGACGCTGACGGCGCCAAGATCCGCGACCTCTTCGTGGGCAAGGGCTACAAGCTGGTCACCGCCTCCGAGCTGGCTGACTTCATGACCTCTCACGCCACCAGCAAGGTCGCCAGCGTGGTGGTCTTCGCCCGCGACAACATGCCTGACACCGTGGTCGACATCTCCTCCGGTGCCGTGGTGGCTCAGAATATCCTCAACGACTACTTGAACAACGGTGGCCGCGTGGTGTGGCCCCAGGACATTCCCCTGTGGGATATCGGCCAGTCCGGCGGCACCAAGTTCAACGCCCAGGCGGCTGGCGGCACTACCGTCCTCGGTGTTAACGGCGGCACCTGGGACCTCAACGACACCGCCATGCCCACCCCCGCGGGCGTTGCCCTCGGCTTGACTGCCACTTGGAAGAGCGCCCGGCCTACCAAGGTCTCGGACGTTCATCTCGTTCTGGATTCCTCCCAGGGCGGCGCCTCTGCTTGGATGAAGTTCTACCCTGACAGCAAGGGCACCGGCTTCTTCGCCCGCCTGTTCGACCACAGCGGCACCCTGACCGACGCTGAAATCTCCGACCTGCAGATCATTGCCGAGCTTCCTCCGGCTGCCGCCACTGCTCGCGGCCGGCTGAACGGCACCATCAACGACCCGAGCGGCACTCCCGCCGCGGGCGTGACCGTAAAGCTCACGCCTGCTTCGGGTCCTTCCCTCTCCGCCACCACGGACGGCAACGGCTTCTACTCTTTCACCGCCGCTCCCGGCGCCTTCACGCTCTCCGGCGCAGGCTCCACCTCCTACGGGGTCAAGGGCACCTTCACCGGCTCCGCGTCCATCACTGACGCGACCGTCACCACCGCTCCGACCCTGAGCATCACCCCTGAGACGCTGCCCACCTTCCCGACCGTTGCGACCGCCGACAAGGCCGTCTACTACGACAACGGCTTCACCACCGGTTGGACTCAGGATGCCGCCGCTCAGGGCATCCGCGACTACTTCAAGGGCAAGGGCTACACCGTCCTGGATGCTGCCGGCCTGGCCACCTTCATGACCAGCCACGTGTCCAGCAAGAAGGCTAGCGTTGTCGTCGGCTCCCAGGACATCCTTCCTGACACCGTCATCGACATCAGCTCCGGCGCGGTGGTCAAGACCAACCTGTTCAACAACTACCTGAGCAACAGTGGTCGCTGGATCGCCTTCGGCGACATCCCCTTCTACAACATCGGCAAGTCCGACCTGACCAACCTCGGCGCCGGCGACAACGGCTCCATCACCATTCTGGGCCTCTCTGCTGGCGGCGGTCCCCGTGACCTGTTCGACACTTCGGTCATCACCGAAGTCGGCACCAAGCTCGGACTGACCTCCACCTGGAGCAGCGCCCGGCCCGCTATCGCTGGCGACGTTGACCTGGTTCTGGAGTCCTCCAAGGGCGGTGCTGCTGCCTGGCTGAAGCTGTACCCGGACAACACCGGCACCGGCTTCTTCGCTCGCACCTCTGACTGGAACATCGGTGCCGGCCCCGTGCCGGATGCTCAGTTGGCCGATGCCCAGAAGATGGCAGAGCTCAACGGCACCATCAGCGTTGGCGGCACCACTCCTCCTCCGGTCACCGTCATCTACGGCGACCTGAACGGCGACAAGAAGACCAACATCACGGACGTCGTCACCGCCCTTCGCGGGGTTGCCGGCCTCGTGACCCTCACCGCCGACCAGCAGACCTCCGGCGATGTGAACGGCGACAAGAAGTTCAACATCACCGACGTGGTGCTGATGCTTCGCTACGTTGCCGGCCTCATCACCAAGTTCCCGGTGGAAGGCTAGGCATCAGACCGCGTGAGCGGCTTCGGCCGCTTACGTGACGAACGCGAAAGGCCCCGGCTCTCTCCCACGGAGAGACCGGGGCCTTTTCGTTTCTGGGAGGGTCGTGGGGCCGACGGGGGGCCTC
>DASXUI010000050.1:0-15341 GCA_036504955.1 Armatimonadota bacterium | reverse complement strand
GAGGCTCAATCCCGGTGAACCGGGGTCCTGAACCATGGGTGCGACTTGGGGTCAGGACCCTCCTCTCAGGGGGACGAGCCCCCCAGACCGGCGATTCACCGCCGGGCGGGTGGCCGCCGGGCACCTCGCCAACCTCAGAAGGACCCATCCCCACCCTCTGAGGCCCTTTCACCCTCTCACCCACTCACCTCCCCAGCCCTCTAGTGTGCCGCTTGGCAGGAGGGGCACTCGCAGAGGCCACGTAGGAGGTCGAAGCTGTAGATTCCGGAGCTGTGGCCGTCGCTCCAGCGGAGGTGGAGGGCGTAGCGGCCGACCGGCTGTATCTCCTCGGGGAAGACGTCCTCGGGGACGTCCGCCAGTTCCACGCGCCGCTCGCCAGTCCACTCGTCCACGCAGCTCGCGCAGGGGCAGGCGGCGCGCAGCTTGCGGAAACTGAAGATCGACTGGTGACCGTCATCCCAGTGGATGCTGAGATGATGGTCGTTCAGCGCCTGAACCTCGGTGGGGACGGAGGTGACCCTGGCGGTCGCCAGGTTCACGATGCTGAGCTGCGCCGCCATGTTCTTCGCGGCCTCCTGGAAGGCCAGGGCGGCCGGGGAGCCAGGATCCCTCAGCACGATTGGCTCGCCCAGGTCCCCGCCCATCGCCAACTCCGGGTCGAAGGGGATCTCCGCCAGCAGGGGAATCCCCATCTCCTCACAGGTGGCCTCCGCCCCTCCGTGCGGAAAGAGCCGCGTAGGGGTGTTGCAGTGGGGACACACGAAGGTGCTCATGTTCTCCACCAACCCCAGCACCGGCACGTTCACCTGCTGGAACATCCGGAGGCCCTTTCGGGCGATTCCCACCGCCACATCCTGCGGCGTCGTGACGATCACCGCTCCATTCAGCGGCGCCGTCTGGGTCAGCGTCAACTGGATATCACCGGTCCCGGGCGGGAGGTCGATCACCAGGTAGTCGAGCTCTCCCCATTCCACCGTGCTCAGGAACTGCTGCACCAGGCGCGAGACCATAGGGCCGCGCCAGATGGTCGGCGTGTCGTTCCCCGTCAAGAAGGCCATCGACATCAGACGGATGCCGTAGCGCTCCAAGGGCACGATATGGTTCTCCTCGGTCGCTTCGGCGGACGCCTCGATGCCGAGCATACGGGGGATGGTGGGCCCGTAGATGTCGGAGTCCATCAGGCCGACCTTCGCGCCGGACTGTGCCAGGGCGAGGGCCAGGTTCACGCTGACGGTGGACTTCCCCACCCCACCCTTACCGCTGGCAACGGCGACGATGTTACGGACGCCCTTCAGAAGCTCCAGGTCCACGGATCCGGGGCCGCCCGCCCGACGGCTGACGTTGGAGGTCATGTTAACTGACACGGTCGCCACGCCCGGCAGCTCCTTCAGCGCGGTGACCGCTTGCTGCTTGAGCTGCTCCTTCACGGGGCAAGCCGGAGTGGTGAGCTCGATATCCAGGGCAACCGAGTCCCCACAAATCCTCACGTTCTTCACGAACCCGAGGGTGACGATATCCCGCTGCAGGTCCGGGTCCATGACGACCTTGAGGGCATCCAGGACCTGAGCCTCTGATACCGCCTGAGTGGGTTCTCTAGTTTCAGACATACCTATGACCTCCAAAGGTAAGCGCGCGTAGGGGCTCCACTCTCTCTGTAGCGCCAGGGGGGAGAAGCGGCAACCCATAGGGGCGAGGGGACTTAAGGGGCTGAGGGGACTGAGGGGGCTTAGGGGAAGGGCCTAAGATGGACACCTTGGGTCCTTCCCCTCAGTCCCCTCAGTCCCCTCAGCCCCTTCAGCCCCCTGGTTGCTCAGGCGGAGCCGGTGGCGAGGTGCATGATGCGCTCCTGAGACGCCTCGGCGCGGGAGAGCTCACCAGCGAGGCTGCCCTGGTGCATCACCAAGATGCGGTCGGACATGCCCAGCACCTCGGGCAACTCGGAGGAGATCATGATGATGGCGACGCCCTTGGCGGCTAGCTCGTTCATGAGCTGGTAGATCTCCACCTTGGCGCCTACGTCGATGCCACGGGTCGGCTCGTCGAAGATGAGCACCTTCGACCGCGTGAAGAGCCACTTCGCCAGAACCACCTTCTGCTGGTTGCCGCCGGAGAGGTTCCGAACCTGCTGCTCTACCGTCGGCGTGCGGATCCCCAGGCTCTGAACGAAGCCCTGGGCCACCACCTTCTCGCGCCCCCGGTTGACGAACCCGAAGCTGGAGAGCTCCGATAGGTTCGCCAGCGTCACGTTCTCGCGCACGACCATCTGAAGCACCAGACCCAGCTGCTTCCGGTCCTCGGTGACCAGGCCCAGGCCCTGCTTGATGGCCGACTGGGGCGAGGAGATTCGGACCTTCTTGCCCTCCAGCAGGATCTCGCCGCCGTCGATGGGGTCCGCCCCGAACAGGGCTCGCGCCAGCTCGGTCCTTCCCGCGCCGACGAGTCCCGCGATGCCCAGCACCTCGCCCTTTCGAACGGAGAAGCTGATGTCGTGCAGGACACCTTTGCGCTCCAGGTGATGCACCTCAAGCGCGGGCTCACCCAAGGGGGCCGGCACCTTGGGGATCACCTCCGTCAACTCGCGGCCCACCATCATGCGGATGATGGCTTCCTTGTCTAGGTCTTTCACGTCCGTGGTGCCCACCCACTGCCCATCGCGCATCACGGTCACGCGGTCGCAGACCTCGAAGACCTCCTCGAGCCGGTGGGAGATGTAGACGATCCCCACGCCCTGGTCCCGCAGCCGGCGAATGAGCCGGAAGAGCGACTCCATCTCGTGGTCGGTGAGGGTGGCGGAGGGCTCGTCCATCGCGATGACCTTCGCGTTCTGCGAGGTCGCCTTGGCGATCTCCACCATCTGCTGCTGGGCTACGGAGAGGCCGGCCACTTGGCGCCGCACGTCCAGATTGGCGCCCAGGTCATCCATGATGCGCTGGGCCTCCGAGTACATCGTCTTGAAGTCGATGAAGCCGGGAATCGCGCCCTTGGGCTCTCTGCCCAGGAAGATGTTCTCCGCCGCGGAGAGGTAGGGAACGAGGTTGAACTCCTGGTAGATGATGCCGATCCCCAGGCTCAGGGCCTTTTGGGGGCTGATATCTGGGAGCGGCTGCCCATCCAGCAGCACCTCGCCGGAGTCGCGCTTCTCGGCCCCCGCGAGGATCTTCATGAGGGTGGACTTGCCCGCGCCGTTCTCGCCCACCAGGGCGTGCACCTCACCCTTACGCACCTCCAGGTGAACCCCCGTCAGGGCCTGAACCCCTGGGTAGGACTTGCTGATCCCTGTCATCTGAAGGATAAGGTCGTCTGCCATGGCTTAGTCCAGCACTCCTCGTTCGGGCAGAAGGGCCGCGGCCCTCTCACCAACTCCGCTGTAACCGTGATTCACAGCAACCTTGCCCGCACACTGCGGCGCCCGAGGTCGCGCGGTCCACTCCCAACTCCTAAGATGAGAACGCGTGGAGGCCCATGCAGTTGGGGCGCAGGCGTCCCGCCTGCGCAGCCTGCAGGGCCCGAAAACCCCGACCCTCCAGGAGAGGCCGGACGGGCTGCAGTCAGAACGACCAAGAACAGATGCTCGCGCCACTACGGCCGGGTCGGTGCCCGCCCCCAAAACCGGGGGCTGTTTACCGTCGCGCAGGCGAGACGCCTGCGCCCCAACTGCCGGCTCGGCCCCAGCGGCTGCCCTACTCCGTGCCCCTCTGTATCTCTGCGTCTCTGCTCGCAAAATGACCCTGTCTTGGCCTCGCCGAGCCTTCCGGAGGGAGGCCGCAACCGTGGTGAGGCAGTTCGTGGCAGCTCCTGACCAGCTACGGAACCTTAGGCAGCACTGGCGTGGGAGGGGCTTCCGCGACCGGTGGCTTGCCGGCCTGGATGCGGTTGAGCTCCGTTTCCACCGTCGTATTCGTTGGGTCGGCGGTCCGAGCCTCCCTCAACACCTTGAGGGCGTCGTCCTTCCGGCCGCTCCTCTCATAGGCCAGCGCGAGGCGCACCTGCACCTGAGCAGACTTCGGCTCGAGCTTCACAGACTCTTCCAGCTCGTGGATCTCATCGGCGGCTTGCCCCCGGTCGTGGTACATGGAGGCAAGCGACAGGTGCCCCCCCACGCTCTTGGGGTTGACCTGAGTGATGCTCTTCAGGATCTCCAGGCGCAAGTCCATCAGCCCCCGCTGCATCGCGTAGCCCGCGAACTGCCAGCGTACACCCTCGTTGCTGGGGAAGCGCTTCTGGAGGTCGCGGTAGTAGGCCACGCCGCTGTCCGTGTCCGCGTTGGCGGGCTTGGTGGCGGACAGCTTCTGCTCCCGCTTCAGGAACGCGGCCGGAAGGGCATAGGCCGCGTTGCTGTCATCGGGGTTCGTGTCCACCCGCTGCTTCAGCATCTCGATCGTCTCGTCGAGCTTGCCCGCCTTGTCACTGACATCGACCAGCTTCTGGTAGGCCTGGAAGGCCTCTGGAGCCGAGGGCGTAGCCAGCAGCGTCTTGAGCTCCGCGAGCGATTGCTCGGACTTGCCCTGGCGGTCCAAGGCCTCAGCGAGGGCGTAGCGCAGGCTGGTGCTGGTTGGGTTCGCCTTCAGCGCCGTTTCGAGGACGGTGACCGACTCGGCCCCCTTGCCCTGACGGTTCAACTCCAGGGCATAGCGAGAGGCCATGGTCACGTCCTTGGGATGCGCGGCCGTGAAGCGCGCGAGCTCGTCCAGTGCCTCCTGCTTCTTGTCCTGGGCGTTCAGCACCCGGGCGATGGAGAGAACGGGAGACGGGTTCTCAGGGTCAGAGGCGGCCAGGGCGCGGTACTGCTCCAGCGCCAGGTCGTACTGCTTGTCCGTCTCGTAGCTGCTGGCGAGGCTCGTGCGCAGGCTCACACTCTTCGGGAGCACGGCGATGCCGGTCTTCAGCTCCGCGATCGCCTCATCCTTCTTCGTCTGCTGCTTCAGGATGCCCGCGATGGCGATGTAGGGCCGGCCTGGGTCCGCGGGAACCACCGCAGGCACGTTGGCGCCAGGCTTGGGCTTATCCGGGCTCAACGCCTTGGCGGCGATCAGCGGCTTGGCCTTCTGGTATGCCTCTATTGCCTCCGGGTAGCTCTTGTCGGCGGTCAGCATCTCGCCCAGCGTCATCAGGGGCTCTGGGTTCTGGGGATCGGCGGCTGACCAACTGGCCAGGGCGGCTAGCGCCTCCTTGTTCTTCTTCTGAGAGCGCAGCAGGCCGACCACGTGCGAGTAGAGGGTCTTGTCCTTCTTCGCCAGCTCGCCGTAAAGGTCGATGGCCTTGTCCATCTGGTTGTCGGTCTGATAGAGGGCCGCCAGGCTCTTCTGAAGATCGACCTTGTCCTTTGGGTTCCGCTTTATGAGGGCGGAGTAGGACGCGATGGCGTCCTTCAGCTTGCCACGCTGCCAGAGAACCGCGCCCAGGTTGCGCTGCAGGTCTGGGTCCTTGGGGTAGGCCTTCACGCCGGCACGGGCGATGGGTTCCGCCTTGTCCAGCTTGTTGGTCTGCTGGTATAGCACCGTCAGGTTGCGGTATGCCACCGACGGGGCCTTCTTGCTCTTCAGCACCTGAAGGTAGGCGGCCTCAGCCTCCTTGAGCTTCTTCAACTGGTGATAAGCCTGGGCCAGGTCAAGGCGAGCCGCGATGTTGCTCGGGTCACGCTTCACGGCCTGCTGGAACGCGACGATGGCCTTGGCGTAGTCCTTCCGCTGGTAGGCCAGGATGCCGAGGGTCGTGGAGGCGTTGGCGTCCTTGGGGCTGAGAGCGGCCACGTGGCGCAGGGCCTCCTCCGCCTCCTTGGGCTTCTTCAGTGCCTGGTAGAGAGCCACCAGGTTCCGCCAAGCATCCCTGTAATCCGGACGGATCTCTGCCGCGCGGCGGTAGTGCCTGGCGGCCTCCTCCAGATTGCCCTTCTTGGAGGCGAGGAAACCCAGGTTGAACTGGGTAGGGGCATCCCTGGGGTCCAGCTCGGCGACCCGCTCCAGAGCGGCGGCGAAGTCGGCTTGCCTGTCCTCCTTCAGGTAGATGAACGCGAGCGCCCGCTGAGCGTCCACGCGAGTGGGCGCTAGTAGCAGGGCCGCCTTGAGCTCGGCCTCGGCCGCGGGCCACTGGGAGCCCTCGGAGAGCAGCTTGCCGGCGAAGAGGTGGATGTCCACGCTCTTGGGGCAGGCGGTGGCGGCCTGTCGTAGGGTCTCCACCGCGGCAGCGCGGCGGTTGGTGGCGGCCTGGAGAGCCGCGAGCTGCAGGTAGCCCTTGTCCACGGCCGGCTCGGACCCGATCACCGCCCGTAGCTCAGCTTCGGCCTGGGGAATGCGCTTCTGGCTCGCGTACAGCACCGCGAGGTTCTTGTGGGCCTTCACCATCTTGGGATCGAGCTTCAGGGCTTCCTGATAGGCCTTCTCCGCGACGGCACCCTTGCCGGCCAACTGAGCGCGCACGCCCTCGTTGTAGGTCAGCTTGGCGCGGTCCGAGACGCTCGGCTTCGCCCGAGCGGCCGGTGTGGAGGCGGGCTTGGCAGGGACAGGCCCTCCCGGAGCGGCGAGGGACCAGACCGGCAGAGCCCCTACGCCGAGGGCCGCCAGAACCAGCGAACGCCGCAGTGTTGGTGACGGCTGTGAACTAACAGAGCTCATTACCAAGATCCCTCCAGGCCTATCCTACCCTACGGGTACCAGATGACGCGTACATCATACCGCCGCGGCCACACTGCCGGACCCTACCTCGCTCAGGCATGCCAGCGCGTGAAGGGGTGCCCGGGGTTGGCCGGTACGGGGAAGCTTGAACGGTAGCACCGGTCCGGCTCAGCGCCGGGCGGTCCTTGTGGTCGGCAGCTCGAGGGCCTTCCAGGCGCTGCGGTCGACGCTCAGGCCGCTGGCCCTTGTCTCCGCGCCCAGCATCACCCACTCGGGGGCGCCCAGAAGGCTGATGGGAACCGTGAGATGGAGGTCCTGCCCCTCGCAGGTCTCCCGAACCCGAGGATCGGGCGAGGCCCCGCCGGGGGTACAGGCCAGCACGAGACCACCGTCTTGCCTAGGCGTCCTTCCGAGGGCGCGCAGCGTAACGATGTACCGGACCCACCGGGAGAGACTCTTTCGAGCGCGCACTCTAATCTCGAGGTCGCTACCCTGTTGCTCCGCCTCCACCAACTGCAGGTCGGCGGACCCGTCGATGCGCCGCACCAGCTTGTCAGCCGAGGGGTCGTAGATGCGAAGCGGCTGTGTGGGAGCCGCCGGACCCAGTAGCCCGGTGTCCCGGGGCGGCTGGAAGTCGAAGCGCCCGAACAGCTCCGTGGCCCGAACGAAACTGAGCATGAAGCGCCGTTCCACGGGGATCATCACCTGCGACCGGTAGAGCTCGATGGCCCGCTTCTTGGCCTGCTCCTCGTCCGGAGTCAGCTCCAGGCTCTGCCACCAGGTGTCCATGCGGTTCAGGCCGGACGGCGGCACCAGGTGCTGCCTCGGGCGGTACCCCTGGGGAACGGGCCAGTCGCCTCGATGGACGAGGAAGGTGTGAACCCGAGGCTCCTCGGCTCCCCGCAGTCCCTCATCGCCCATTCGCTCAAGCGCGGCCGCGAGGAAACAGGCGGTGGCCCAGTGGTCTCCGTGATCATCATTGGGGTGGGTCACGTAGACGTCGGTTGGACGGGTGCGTCTCAGCACGGCCACCAGGTCGCGGACCACGGACTGACCGCAGTAGAGGGTGTCAGGACGGAAGCTGGTGACGTAGGGCGAGGCCGAACAGGCTGTTCGAAGCGCGGTGAAGGGATGGGCCGCATCCCAGTTGGTGCGCCACAGCCGGTCCAGACCGCGGTCCGGGTACCCCAGGAAGAGCACGTTCCTTCGGGACAGCCCCAGAGACCGGAGGACCGAGAGCGCTTCACGCTGCCGGGCGTAGCCGAAATCCACGTAGTCTTCGGGAGTCGGCCGCAGCTTGCCGCTGTGCTGCATCACACCCGCGGGGAAGGCATCTCCGTTGGTCACAAAGGCGACGGTGACCGAGGCCCCAAGGGCCTTGGCCCTGCGGATCAGGCCCGCGCAACCCAGCGTTTCATCGTCGGGATGGGGCGAGATGATCAGCAGCCTCGAGGCGGAGGTGGGCGGGGAGACGGGCGGAAGCACCATCGTCTGGAGATCGCCATTGTGGGCGCGAAGTGCCAGAAGCGTCTTCGCCCCCAGCCCCACCAGGGCCGTTGTCACGATCAGCAGTACTAAGGAAAACCAGAAGAAGCCTTTACGAAGCACAGGACCTCCGGGGAGGAACCAGGGGGCGCCCGACCCACAACCACTCAAGCCTACTACAGGCCGCCCATGGGGTCTTTCAGCATAGCCTAATCATCATACCAGCAAACTGTTCGAGGGGTTGCCGGGGACTCCCTATGTGCCCCATGGGAACACCCCCTCGCCCGGCGGCACCAGGGTTACCCGCCAGGCAGCTCGCCCACCGGCCGCGACTGAAGTCCGGCGCGGTCAGCCACCGTCTTCGCTAACGTTTCCAGAGGCAGGACGCCCTGAACCGGAGCTCCCGTTGACTTCCCGCCCTTGAAGACCAGCAGGCTGGGCAGGCCCTGTACACCGTACTTCTGCGCCAGCGACCGGTTTTGGTCGAAATCCATCGTCACTACCTTCAGCTCACCGGCGTAGAGCTTGGCGACCTTCTCAACTCTGGGAGCCATCTCACGGCACGGCAGGCACCAGGTAGCGCTGAAGTCCACTAGCACGGGCAGGTCGGACTTCAGTACCTCCTGATCGAAGGTCGCCTGGCTCACCGGAGTCACGGCGCTTGCCTTCGTGAAGACGGCCCCCTGGCTCGGAATCAGTCGCGTGAGGAGGTTCGTGTACATCCCCACGCCAGCCAGCAGGAGCAGCGCGCCACTCACTCTTAGTATGGCGGTCATGTTCCGCTTCAGCACAGCGGAATACGCCATGAATCGGTCCAGCGCCAGGGCAGCCAGCACGAAGGGCACGCCAAAGCCTACACAGTAGGTCGCCAGGAGCACCACGGCCCCCAGGGAGGTGGAGCCTGCCGCCAGCAGCAGCAGGCTCGCCAGCCAGGGGCCGACGCAGGGGCTGTAGCCAGCGCTGAAGACCACGCCCACCGCCAGCGATCCCAGATACCCCGAGGGCTTGGCGCTGAGGTGAGCCTTCTTCTCCAGGTCCAGGAAGGGGATCCGGATCACCCGCATGTAGTGCAGGCCCATGAGGACCAGGAGGATGCCGCCGCCCTTGGTGATGTAGGGCTGAATCTCCCTGATGCCCTGCCCCAGCGCGCTGGCTCCCAGGCCAAGGAGGGTGAAGACCAGAGAGAACCCCAGCACGAAGGCAAGGGAGTGCCGGACCGCACGACCGCGAGCCCCCTCGGAACCCTTGAGGTCGCTGAGGGAGGCACCGGTGATAAAGGAGAGGTAGGACGGGACCAGGGGAAGGGTACAGGGCGAGACGAAGGAGGCGAGACCGGCCCCAAAGGCCCACACGATTCCGGCAGCACTAAGGGTTGTCGTCATACCTTGGACTCAAGCTCTCCTCTAGTAAGGCCTCTTCTGCAAACGGCGGGCACCGGCGCCCATCTCGTGGACACCCTTGTGGGCCCTCCGGTTCCCGGAGGGCGGGTCGTGGGGTCGTTGAGTCGTTGGGCCGTAGGCGGAGACCTCAGAGGGTCCACCTTGGGTCCCTTACGTCCCCTTGGTCTCTTGTGCCCCTCTGCTACAGTGACCTAAGGGACATAAGGTACGGAAGGGACCAAAAACCAGCCTCCGAGGCCCTTCCCTACGACCCAACGACCCAACGACCCTACCTAAGCTGCACCTGATTGGGCCCGGGGCCCAGGCCGAAATGGGGGGTGCGGTTCACGATCTGGCCGTTGAGGTAGTAGGCTACAACGTACTCACCCGGCGTCAGGTCGTAGAAGCGCGCGGCGCCCTGGTCATCCACGGCGGAGTTCTTCAGGGGCGTCAACTCCTGGGGCAGCTTCTCCTCGGCCAGAGTGAGAACCGTGCCCTTCGCGTACCCGGTAAGCACCGTCAGGCTTGCCTTCTGGCTGGAGGAGATCCCACCGGCGCAGCCGGGGAGAAGCGCCACGACGGCCGCCGCGAGGCACGCGACCAGGATGCGGCGCCGCCAGCGGGCTGTCAACGAGGGCCTCCGGAGTGCGACGCCGACAGATGCCGGCTGCCGGGTGCCTCCAGCGGAACGCCCTCCTTACAGAGGGGGCACTCGGCCGGCTCCCAGCTCACCACGTCCATCTTCAGCAGGACTTCGGTCCTCACTCCCAGGTCAACCGCGCCGTTGCTCCGGTCCACCAGGAGAGCTACGCCGACCACCTCGCCGCCCTGCTCCCTGACAAGCTCCATCACCTCGCGAACGGAGAGCCCAGTGGTCTGGATGTCATCCACCACAAGCACGGCCTCGCCCTCGGTGATGTGGAAGCCTCGACGGAGGACCCTCTTGCCCTCCTCGCGCTCCGCGAAGATGGCCCTTCGGTCCAACTGGCGGCCCATCTCATACCCCAGGAGGATGCCGGGCGTGGTAGGTGAGACCACCACGGAGATGAGCTCCGGACGGAAGCGCCGGGCCAACTCCGCGCAGAGATGCTGAACGTGGGCGGGGAACTGAAGCACCTGGGCCTTCTCGAAGTACGTGGGCGAGTGCCGCCCGGAGGAGAGCAGAAAGTGCCCCTCCAGCAGGGCGCCGCAGTCCCTGAAGATCTCAAGTACATCCAGATCGGTTGTCTTGCCTAGCATCCGTCCCCCACTCGTCTTCGCACCTACCCCATCGCTTGGAGCTCCGGCCCCCCACAGGGAGCCAACACACACTATCTTATGTATTCGCTGAGCTAGCCGCTATCCCTGTTGCCGCCGAGTCCCGCCCCACTCCGCCGGACGGGACTCGGAGAAGGTTAGTCGCGCGTCGCCCTCCTGTAGATCGGCGCATACCCACAGCCCGTCGTTTCGGCGCTGGACCGTCCCCGGCCGGAGGTCCTCCGCCGGTGATAGCCTCCCGAGAGGCTCGTCCCCCGACCAGAGGGGCAGGTCGGGAGCCCCAGTGAGTCTGAAGGTGAAGGCGGGGCAGGCGATGGTGGAGGCCAGCGCCACCCCGTCGGGCCCGCAGGTCACCGCCGCCACCTCGCGCGCCGCCCAGTATCGGGCGATCTCACTGGTCCTCATCCACAGCACGCCGTCCAACCGGTTCAGACGCCGCACGACCTCCTTGCAGACGTCGAAGCCGCGCCCGCTGCCATCGTGGAAGTAGTAGCCCGGCCAGTGGCTGCAGATGATGGCGGGCTGACCGGCCCGGATCCACTCGACCAACCGGCCTGCCTGGAGGTCCTCCGTGATGCAGAGGTCCGGCGAGCCGAGGTCCCAGCCCGTCCAGTTGCCGAACCAATCGTCGGTGCAGGCGATGACGCTCACGGCGGCCTGGCCCCTCTCCGGCCGGCTCAGGTGCACCCTGGGCGGCACTGGGACCGACTCCACCTCTTTGAAGAAGAAGGTGACCCCTAGACCGTTCACGGCCAGGGAGGAGTCCAGGGTGGCCTGAGCATAGGCGTCCAGCCCGCCGTGGGCGTATCCGCCGGGGCTGGTCACCCCCTCCGCCGCGATGCCGACGTTCCGCAGCAGCGTGAGCGCCGTGGCCTGGTACTCCGTCA
Source organism: Armatimonadota bacterium (assembly GCA_036504955.1). GTDB lineage: Bacteria > Armatimonadota > DTGP01 > DTGP01 > DASXUI01 > DASXUI01. Next base: position 3,722 of record DASXUI010000050.1, on the reverse strand, counting down.
GCTCCTCTGCCGTGCGGTCCGGCGTCCAGTCATACTGCTCCATCCGTGGGAGCATCCGCCAGGTTCCCAGGTCCACCGCGAAGGTATGAGTGATCATCTCCGGGGTGAGGTCGAAGCTGGGGTGAATCCGGTCGCGGATGATGGAGAGCCACTCCTCCAACCTGCTCGCCGGCACGCCCGGCAGCGACTGGTCGATCCGCCCGAGGCCGGCGGGCATGGGCACCACGCTGAACTTGCCCTTCACGCCCTCCTTGCCCGCCCAATCCGCGAAGGCGCGCGCGAAGTCGGCGGGGATCTCCTCCGGCAGCTCCTGCCAGGGCACCCGGGGCGTCTGCCCCCGGTGGGGCGGCGCGATGTCCCAGCAGTCGCGGATCCAGGGGCGGGTCAGGTTCAGCACCGGGCAGGAATCATCCAGAATCAGGCTGATAGGCACCAGCCCCCTCGGGTTCTCCAGATGGGCTTCCATACGCTGCCTCCGGTGGCTACTAGGGATGGGTCGTTGGGTCGTTGGGGAGGGGCCTCAGAGGGTGCTCTTGCGTCCCTTGGCTGAAGGGACCTAAGCGACGTAAGGGACCTAAGGGACGCAAGAACACCCTCTGAGGCCCCTCCCCAACGACCTAACGACCTAACGACCTAACGACCCTCCCCTCAAGGTGGGGGGCAAGCCTGGCACGTCGTCCAGGCCGTAGAAGTGGCTGGTCAAGTGGTCGCGGTAGACCTCCACGATTCGGAGGCCTGAGGGGTCGCTGCCTAGAGGCTTGCCCAACGCGCTGCTGGAGACCATCTCCATGTCCCCGGCGCGAGCCTCGAGGTTGTGATGCAGGTGGCCCGTGAAGATGGCGTTCACGCCGGCCGCGCGGAACTGGTCCATCAGCCGCACTCGGCGGGCTTTCGGCACCACGTGGTAGCTGTCGTCTTCGGCGAGGTCCTTCAGATAGACCGGGTAGTGCTGGAAGACGAGCAACCGGGCCGGATGCGCCACTCGGGCCTCCTTCAGGGCTCGCGACAACCAGGCCTCCTGGGCGGCCGCGTCGCCCGGTGCGTCGGCAGGATACCCCAGGAGTGAGGTGTCGAGGGCCAGGCACAGCACGCCGCCCACCCAGAAGCGGTAGTAGTCGTCCCCGAAGGCGCCACGGTAGGCTTTAAGCGACTTCACGGAGGGGGTGTTGCCCAGATCATGATTCCCCGGCACGTGCAGGAGCGGGATCGAGGGGTCCAGATCCGCTAGCGCCTTCCAGTAGTCGCGGACCTGGCGCTGGTACAGGGGGCTTCCGGGTCCGCTGTTCGTCATGTCTCCGGTGACCGCCACAAAGCGGGGCTTCAGCCGGTTGATGCGCTCCACCGCGCGGCGCACCAGCCGGATCTCATCTCCCCAGGCCTGGTTCTCGCGGATCATCCCCAACTGAGGGTCGGTTAGCTGGATGAAGAAGAAGGGCCCCTTCCAGGCACCCTCCCTTTCCCGGGTGAGACCGGACACCTCGTGGTGGGCCGCTCGCCGGTTGGGCGGCGCCTGGGCCAGCGAGCACGCCAGGGGCACCACCAACGAGGCCGCCGCCAGCATCAGCCATCCTGTCCTCAAGCAGCCACACTCCTCTCACACGAGCATCGCCAGGCCCGAGCCATGCACGAGGCCCACCGTGCATGGCCCGGGTTCGCCCGTGAGCCCCAGACCGCGCGGGGCCCATCGGTTTGGGGTCGCAGGGGCAAGGCCCCGCGCCTCGCCGCGATGGTGTTACTCGGCGGGCTGCAGCCGCGAGAGGGCGCGCTGCACGGAGGCAAGCTGCCAGGCCACTTCGCGGTACTCGTTTTGGGCGGTGTGGTGCTCCACGCCCCAGTGGCCCTCGTAGCCGGCGTCCAACAGCCCCTTCATACGCTCCTCGAGTCCCGTGGCCGTGATGCGCGCATCGACGTGAGTGTGCATGGTCCAGGGGGCCACGCGCTTGTCGTTCTCCGCCTCGTCGCCCACGTCCCAGTGGCCAAGGTGCAGCAGGATGCCGTAAGCCGGGCTGCCCACCGCTTCGGCGATGCGGACCATATTGTCCGGGCTCAGCTCCGGCCCCCAGTGGGTCTCCGGCCCCACGCGGAAGCCGCCGGCCTCGCCTCGCCGGCAGTACTCCCGGTAACGGGTGACGATGGTGTCGAACTGCTCGGGGGTCATCTTGAGATCGCGGCCGCCGGTATCGATCCGCACCGTCTTGGCGCCCAGATACTCCGCCGCCTCCAGGTGGGCCAGCGCGTTTCGGTAGTTGGACTCCCGAGCTTCGAGGTCGTCCTCCCAGATGTGCACTCCGTCAACGTGGTAGTTCACCAGCACCATCTCGCGCTCGGCTAGCGCCTGCTTTACCTTGCGGAGGAAGTCCTTGCTCAGGTACTGGTCCGGATCATCGCCCAGAAGGCCGTTCCAGATGTCGGCGGTCTGAAGCCCGTACCGATAGCGAACGCTCTCCAAGTAGCCGAAGACGTCCATCCGGCCCTCGGCGCGAAGACCATGGAAGGAGTATGAGGCGATCGTGATGCGCATGATGTCTCCTGACCGCCCCACCTACCGGGGGCGCACGAAAGCCGCTCTCTGAACGGCCGCTGTAGGCAAAAAACTCCAGGGGTTTGGGCGCGCCGCCAGCCGGCGCGGCAGGGCCCCACTACAGGAGGCTTCCCCAGAGGCAGGCCGGGTCCTTCGCGCGAGCGTCGGTCGCTCGCGGCGGCGCGTCTACGTCTGCGAGGCGTCCAGGATGGGCGTAGTGCGACGCTGCCGGTGCGACTGGAGCAGGGACAGGAGATGCTCGGGATCCGACGAGTGGAGAAGCACGCCCCGGTTGGCCGGCGGCACGAAGCCCTCCCGATCCGCCGCGCCGAGGAGCGCGAGGAGAGGGTCAAAGTAGCCGGCCACGTTGAGGAGCCCCACGGGCTTGTCGTGAAGCCCGAGCTGCGCCCAGGTCACGACCTCGAAGAGCTCCTCAAGGGTACCGTAGCCGCCGGGCAGCGCCGCGAAGCCGTCGGAGAGCTCCGCCATCCGCGCCTTGCGGTCGTGCATCGAGCCAACAACCTCCAGGCGGGTCAGCCCGGTGTGCCCCAGCTCCCGCGCCATCAGTGCCTCTGGGATCACGCCAACGACTTCGCCGCCGCCCTTGAGCGCGGCGTCGGCAAGGGCTCCCATCAGGCCCACCCGCCCCCCGCCGTACACCAGCCCGATCCCCTGGCGTGCCAGCAGGCTTCCCATCTGTCGCCCGGCCTCCGTGTAGGCTTCCCGAAGGCCGGGGCTGGACCCACAGAACACGCACACCCTTCTCAACACTCGCTCCTCTCCTTCGGGCTCGAAGGTGTCGATATGTTTGGTAGCCGACCAGGCACGGCCGGCCCTGGCTGAGCCTGACACAGGCAGTCAGGAGCAGAGCGCGCCGCGGTCGCAGGGCTCCATCAGCGTCTGGGCGGCGGGCGGCCCTTCCCCGGCTCGAATCCGCGAGCCCGTCCCGGTCACACGCGGCCAGCTATGCGGAATAACCAAACGTTCCTGTAGCTCTGCCAGCCACAACTATGCCACGCCGGAAGGGTGGGCCTGTGGATCGCGCGCGCTTTGCCGCAACGCCACGACAGGCAGAGCGGCGCCGCGTAAGCCGGCGGCAAGGACGCACCGAAGCGTCAGAGGGCGGGCGGCTTCCGGAAGCTGACGGCTCATGCATCAAGCCATACAAGGGGGTACCATCGTGAAACGGGCCTTGTGCTCT
>DASXUI010000049.1:0-5489 GCA_036504955.1 Armatimonadota bacterium | reverse complement strand
CCACAGAGGCACAGAGACACAGAGGGGCACAGAGAAGACCCACCAATGAGCTTGGTTGGTTCTCTCTGTGCCCCTCTGTGTCTCTGTGCCTCTGTGGTAGGGGCTTTGCCTAGCTGCCTCTACGCAGCACCGTCCCGGGGCGGGCGCCGGTGTGGGCGCCGTCGCGGATCACCATCTGTCCGTTCACCACTACGGTGCCGATGCCGGTCGGGAACTGGTGGGGCTCTTCGTAGGTGGCGGAGTCATCCACGGTAGCGGGGTCGAAGACTACCAGGTCCGCCTTGTAGCCCTCGCGCAGCAGGCCACGGTCCTTGAGGCCAATGCGGGAGGCAGGCAGCAACGTCATGCGGCGCACCGCCTCCTCCAGCGAGAGCACGCCGCGCTCGCGAACGTAGCGGCCCAGCACGCGCGGGAAGGTGCCGTAGGTACGTGGGTGGGGCTTGTCGTGCCGCATCGGCCCCGTGGGGCTGGCGGCCGCGCCATCGGAGCCTACGCTGACGTAGTCACGGCGCAGCACCGTCTCCACGTCCTCCTCGGCCATCTGGAAGTTGATGGCGGCTATCATCCCCTTCTGGTGGCTCAGCAAGTCCAGCACCAGCTCTTCAGGCGCCATCCCCTTCTGCTGTGCCAGGGCCGCGACCGTGAGGCCCTGATACGCTCGGTTCCCGGGGCAGACGGCGATGAGGATCAGGTCCCAGTCCGGACCATTGGCCCGGATCTCCTCAAGAATCTGACTGCGCGTCTCCTCCACCTCGAAGCGGGCCGCCATGTCCGCCATCGAGCCCTCCTGCGCCCAGCCGGGCAGGATGCGAACGGCGAGACCGGTCATGAACGAGGTGTAGGGGTAGACGTCACAGGACACGTCCTGGCCGGCGGCCCGCGCGCTATCCACCAGCGCTAGGCTATCGGCGACCCTGCCCCAGTTGCGCCGCCCCTCCGCCTTGTGGTGGGAGAGCTGCACGGGGACGTCGGCCTCACGGCCTATGCGGATGGCCTCGGAGACGGCGTCCAGCAGGCCGTCCGCCTCGTCTCGAAGGTGGCTGGCGTAGAAGCCCCCGAAGCGCGTCAGCTCACGGCTGACCTCTATCAGCTCCTCGGTCTCAGAGAAGCGCCCCGGCGGGTACTCCAGACCGGTGGAGAGTCCGAAGGCCCCCTCCTCCATCGCCTCGGCTAGAACGGCCCTCATGTCCGCCAGCTCGGCTGTAGTGGGCGCTCGCCCCTCTCGGCCGATGACCCGCTTCCGCAAGGTACCATGACCCGCCAACACGCCGAAGTTGCCGGAAATCCCCTCGCCCGCGACCCGGCGCAGGTACTCATCGAGGGTCGACCAGGAGAAGGGAGTGGCGCTTGGCACTAGGCGGCGCTCGATACCGAAGACCTCATTGTCCAGGGTCATCCCCACGCAGAGGCCACAGTTGCCGCCGAGCTGCGTGGTAACGCCCTGGTAGAGGGAGCTCTCCATCCCCGGCACGGCAAGGATGGTGACGTCGGTGTGGGTGTGTATGTCGATGAAGCCGGGGGATACGACCTGATCCTCGGCTGAGAGGCGGTGGCTGGCATGGGCATCCGACAGGTCGCCAATGGCCGCGATGGTGTCCCCCTGGACACCCACGTCCGCGGAGACCGGTGGGCCGCCTGAGCCGTCCACCAGGGTGCCCCCGGCGATGATCAGGTCATAGGTATCGGGTCTGGTATCCTGCATAGTTGGGGTGCGGGAGCGAGTCGCTTTCCACTGATCCTGGTTGTAGCAGGCCGGCTCGCCCGCGACGAAGCATGCGAGCAGCTTGGCCGGCGGGCTAGAAGGGCGGAACGGCCTCCTGGCTGGGGTCGTCCACCGGGATCTGGAGCTGGTCGAGACGGCCCAAGCGGCGCAGCTCCGGCCAGCTCAAGGCGGCCAGCGCGACCACCACCAGCGTCATGGTGCCTCCAAGAACCACCGAGGGCACGGTGCCCAGGTACTTGGCGGCCACACCGGACTCGAAGGCGCCGAGCTCGTTGGAGGCGCCGATAAAGACGCCGTTCACCGCCGACACGCGACCCCGCATCGCGTTGGGCGTCATCGCCTGCACCACCGTCCCCCGAATGACCATGCTCACGTTGTCCACGGCTCCGCTGATGGCCAGGAACACCATGGAGAGCCAGAACCAGCGAGAGAGCCCGAAGCCGATCATCGTGAGCCCAAAAGCCGCGACCACCGCCAACAGCAGCGGCCCAGACCGTCGGAGGGGCGGGCGCCGCAACAGCGCAATCGCCGTGAGCATGCCGCCCGCCGAGGACGCTGCCCGGAGGATGCCTAGCCCCACCGGCCCCACGTGCAGGATGTCTCGGGCGAAGACGGGCAGCAGGGCCACGGCGCCGCCGAAGAGGACCGCGAAGAGGTCCAGCGCCATGGCTCCCAAGACCGCCTTCTGCCGCCGCACGAAGCGGATGCCGCCCAGGATGCTCTGAAGCACGGGCTCCTCGGGGTCGTGGGGCTCCACTGGCCGCGAGGCCATGAACGTCATCGCCGTCAGGGAGAGCACGCCAATGACGGCCTCAGCGGCGTAGACGTCCGCGGGGTTGCGCCGATGGGCCAGCAGCACCCCGCCCAGGGCCGGCCCCACTACGGCCGCCACCTGGAACAGCGTTGTCCGCCAGGTGACCGCGTTGGGGAAGTCGGCGCCCGGCGTCAACTGGGGCATCAGGGCAGCCTGAGAGGGCCCTTGCATGCCGCCCGCCAGCCCGCGAAAGAACAGCACGGCGTAGATCCAGTAGTAGGGGAGCCTCCACGACGTGACCGCGACCAACCCCAGCGAGGTGAGGATGAGGATGGACTCCGTGCCCAGCAGGATCCTCCGGCGGTCGTGCCGGTCCGCGACGTGCCCAGCCCACAGTGCCAGGGTGATGGCGGGGACTGCCTGCACCATCCCCATCATGCCCAGCGCGAAGGCCTGGTGGGTGATCGCGTAGATCTGCCAACCCACCGCCACGGCCACCATCTGTCCGCCCATCGACGCGATGGTGCGCGACAGGATGAACAGCGCGAAGTCACGGTGACGCAGAGCGGCGAAGGGATCGTGACGTGGGGTAGGTGCCGGCTGACTCAAAGGCGAGGCACCCCTACTCCCACTCCATGGTCCCCGGAGGCTTGTGCGTGATGTCGTAGAAGATGGCCTCGACCCCCGGTAGGCCCATCAGGGCGTCCGCCAGCGGCTGGAGCATCGACTCCTTCAGCGCCGCGAAGCGGGCCGTCATGACGTCGGTAGACTCCATAGGCCGAAGCACCACGCACTCGCCGTGCTCGCCGGCCGAGAGGGGGAGCAGAATCGTCGGCATCTGGAACAGCCTGCCCATCTCGCCGGACTCCGCCAGGGCTCGCATCGCCAGGTCGTCTGCTTCCCGCAGCAGGTCCAGGCGCTCGCGCGTCAGCGTCGCCGCGTGGGGCTCAAGCGGTGGCAACTCCGAGGGCCTCAGCAGGAGGACAACTCGGTTCACCTCACGGACTTCATTGGTGATCGCGGTCGAGGCGCGTTCCAGGTTCTCCCAATCGACCTCACCGACTAACACGGCCGGGTGGGCGTAGGTGCGGAAGTCGCCCTGAACACCCACGCTTCGTACCGGCAGAACGTGGGACCGCAGCCCGAAGCGGCCCGCGACCTCCTGCACGTGGGCTTCCACACTGGGAGGCACGGGGTCGGAGGCGCCGGTGGAACAGAGGCAGCGGACCGACAGGCCGGGACCAGGGAAGGGGTGGCGCTCCAGCAGGGGCGCCGGCAGCCGCAGGTTTCGGCCCACCTCCCGCACCTCATCCTTGTAGAGCTGAGAGAGCGGCTCTACAACCATCCCCCGAGCCAGCAGCTCCTGAATCACGTCCACGCGGTTGTGGTGAGTCTTGATCACGGCCGCGTGGGCGGTTCCGCCGCTTTCGATGATGTCCGGGTAGAGGGTCCCCTGACCCAGCATCCAGTGGTTGGGGTCCAGCCCGAGCTCAGTGATCACCTCGTCACGCACGTCCACGAAGACTCGACCGATGATCCGCCGCTTCTCCTGTGGGTCCGTCACCCCGGCCACCGCCGAAAGGAACCGCTCCGAGGCATCGACGACGCGCAGGTTGGTGAAGCCTTCCGCGCGCAGGAACTGCTCTACCAGGTGGGTCTCATGCTGCCGCATGAAGCCGTTGTCGATGTGAACCCCCAGCACGCGTTCCTCCCCCAGCGCGCGGTTGCAGAGGGCGAAAGCCACGGTAGAGTCGACGCCACCCGATACGAAGAGGAAGACGTTCCGCTCCCCTACCTGCGAGCGGATATCCGCGACGGCGCTCTCCACGAAGTTGCCCATCGTCCACTCGCGCGAGCAGCCGCAGAGCCGAAGGAAGTTGTCCAACATGGCGAGACCGTGCTGGGTATGGGTTACCTCCGGATGAAACTGGAGGCCGTACAGGCCGCGCTCCGGGTCGCCCATGACGGCGACGGGGCAGTCCGCGGTTGACGCCAGGGGACGGAAGCCACTGGGTAGCTCAGCGACAGTGTCGCCGTGACTCATCCACACCTGCTCCTCGGCGCCGAGGCCCTCCAGGACGCCCACCGGCTCGCCGACCCGAAGCTGCGCGAAGCCATACTCCTTGGTCGCGCCGGGCGTGACTCTGCCGCCCCAGTAGTGAGCCATCAGGTGATGCCCGTAGCAGAGGCCCAGAACGGGGAGCTTGGGATCCAGGAGCTGGGAGTTCAGCGGGGGAGCGTCGGGATCGTAGACCGAGTTGGGGCCACCAGAGAGGATGACACCCTTCAGTCCTGGTACCGCGTCTAGGTTCGCGTCTGGGTCCAGGATCACCGAGAAGACGTTCAGAGCGCGGATTCGCTTGGCGATGAGGTGTACGTACTGCCCGCCGTAGTCAAGAATAGCAAGGGTATCCAAGGGCTGCCCTCAACTCAGTGAAGTGAAGCTAGGGGTCGAACGAGAACGGTGGTGTACCGGCGGAGCCCTGACGATGTCCCCGCGAGCGCGCCCAAGCCTAGTCAGCGGCCACAGACTGCTTCACCACCAAGACACAAGGAAGACCTGCCCTGGGTTCTGCCTTGTGTTCCTCTGTGCCCTCTGTGTCTCTGTGGTAAGGCAGTTTCTGGTGTCTTGGTGGTGAAGCAGTTCGTGGCTGCTGACCTAATGCCTACTCCGCGGAGCCGTCGGGGTCCAGCAGGGACCGGAGTCCCTCGGGGACGTCGGCACCAGGATCCGCCGCAGAATCGTAGATCTCCATCAGCTTCTCATGAAGGAGCTCCCGCGCCCAAGCCGGTGGCGCGGTGGCCGGGCCCGAGGCGGCGTGGCCCCCCGATCCGGAGGGCGCGGCTGGGCCCGGTGCCCCCGCCTCCCAATCCGCCAGGAGGCGGCGCTTCCAGTCCCCCGCCTCCCTGCGGCGCTCCTGGCTCCCTTGGCGGACCCGACCGTAGTCGATCCCGGCGGCGGTCACCGCCTGCGACCAGCTTCCGAAGTGCTCCGGCCGCCGGGCGGTGGCG
>DASXUI010000048.1:0-1645 GCA_036504955.1 Armatimonadota bacterium | reverse complement strand
CGAGGCTCTGCCAAAGCACCCATCACCGGCTACCGCCGCTTGGTTCACAACCAGCCTAGCACCCTGGTCTGACAGGAGAACCGAGCTCCCGGTTCAGGGAAATGTCAGTGTTGCCTTACTCTGAATTGCTGTTAGAACAGTAAAGCCTTCGTACGTATCAAGTGGCCGAACGTGTGTGAAGCCACCGGCGCCGGAGACTTGAGGATCTCGGGCGCTCGGTCGAAAGGGCAGTTGGTTGGCCTGGGCCTTACACGAGAGCGTGTGGAAGTCCGCGCCAGGCACGAGGCCCTTGCGCGCCGTGCCTTGTGCAGATTAGGTCAGATCGCAACCGTTGGTGAGGCGTACTCATGGCAGCATCGCCCAATCTATCGCTGGTCATACCCGTCTTCAACGAGGCGGGGAATCTCCGGACGCTCCAAGAGCGGATCGGCGCCGCACTCGAACCACTGGCGATGCCCTATGAGGTCATCTACGTGGACGACGGGTCCCAGGACGGCAGCTACGAGCTTCTGGAGAGTCTGGCGGCCAAGGACTCGAGGGTCAAGGGAATCCGCTTTCGCCGCAACTACGGCCAGACGGCGGCGATGGCGGCGGGGATTGAGGCCGCCAGCGCGCCTGTCATTGTGGCGCTGGACGCCGACCTGCAGAACGACCCTGCGGACATCCCGCTCCTGCTGAGCAAAATGGAGGAGGGCTTCGACGTGGTGAGCGGGTGGCGCCAGAAGCGCCAGGACGCGGCCTTCACTCGCAAGCTGCCCTCTCTCCTGGCCAACCGGCTGATCTCGCGTATGACAGGCGTCCGCCTCCATGACTATGGCTGCACCCTCAAAGCCTACCGGGCGCACCTCATCAAGGAGGTTCATCTCTACGGGGACATGCACCGGTTCCTGCCCGCTCATGCTGCCCTGCAGGGGGCCCGCGTGGCGGAGGTCCCCGTGCGGCACCACGCTCGCGGCGCCGGCAAGACCAAGTACGGCTTGGGGCGCACCTTCCGCGTGCTGCTGGACCTGCTGGTGGTGAAGTTCATGGGTGGGTACGCCACCCGGCCCATCCACCTGTTCGGAGGCATGGGCCTGCTGGCTAGCTTCCTCTCCTTCCTGGTGGCCCTCTACACGCTCTACCAGAAGTGGCATTGGGGCGTGTTCGTTCACCGGAACCCCCTCATCCTCCTGGCTGTGCTCCTCTTCCTGGTCGGCATCCAGAACATCATGCTGGGCCTGCTGGCGGAGATCATCGTCCGCACCTACCACGAGTCGCAGAGCAAGCGGATCTACACGGTGCGGGAGAGCGTGAACCTGAACGGCCAGCGCTCCCGCTTCGGCCTGTCCTGAAACGTCGTGACTTGCCTCCTCCAGCCTCGGGCTAAGACGCCATGTGCGGCATAGCCGGCATCGTCGCCCGTCCGGGCGAGTCCGTGTCCGAGGTGGTGCTTCGCCGCATGACGGACCGCCAGACCCATCGTGGTCCTGACGCGGAGGGCTTCCACCTTCAAGGGCGCGTGGGTCTGGGCCACCGGCGGCTGAAAATCATCGACCTGGAGGGCGGACGCCAGCCGATGAGCAACGAAGACGGCGCCGTCTGGGTCACATTCAACGGTGAGATCTACAACTACCAGGCTCTGAAGGCTCAGTTGGAGGGCGCGGGA
>DASXUI010000047.1:0-8621 GCA_036504955.1 Armatimonadota bacterium | reverse complement strand
GTAGAGTCGGTTCAGGGGGGTTGCGGATGGCTGCCGTCCTGGTAGCCGCACTTGGGCTGCGAGGCGGTACTGTGTGGGCGTACCCTGACCAACCCCCGCCCCACACGTCCGGAGCGCCGGGGCAGTCAACCTGCGCCAAGGCGGGCTGCCACAACACCTACGCCCTGAACAGCGGCCCTGGCGCCGTCTCTCTTCAGGGCTTGCCAGCGTCCGGTTACGACCCGAACAAGGTGTACGATCTGGTGGTTTCGCTACAGCAGACAGGGCAGCGCGCCTGGGGCTTCGAGGCCAGCTCCTTGGGTTCGCCCGGCGCGCCCAAGGACGGCCAGGTCGTCGGGGCCTTTGCCCTAACAGACGCCATCAACACCCAGCTCGACCCAGACCTGGGCTCCGCCATCGTCGAGCAAACCGACAAGGGTACCTACGAAGGCACGGCTAACGGACCGGTCACCTGGCACCTCCAGTGGCAAGCCCCTCCCGCCGGAACCGGCTCCGCCACGATCTACCTGGCCGGCAACGCCTGTGACGCCGACGGCACCGCGGCCGGTGACTACGTCTACACGGTCAGCTACCCCGTGGCGGAGGCCACGGCCCCTCCCGCCGTCAAGCTGGGAGACGTGGATGGCAACGGAACCGTGGGCATCTCGGATGTCGTCCTTCTGCTCCGGGCCGTCGCTGGGTTAGCTACCCTGACGCCGGACCAGCAGAAGGCGGGAGACGTCGCGCCCGCGGGCACAGGGGGCGCCCCACCCGGGGACGGGAAGGTGACGATCTCGGACGTCGTGCGGCTGCTGCGCTTCGTTGCGGGGCTTGAGCCCACGCTCTCCTGAGGGCGGCCATCGGTAGGTGCCGAGGCGCGGGGACCGGCCCCCGCGCCTCGCCACTTCAGAGAGGGGGCAAGCCGCGGAGCGGCGTGTCCCTTTCCTCCACTGCTCACCAGAGCGTGGAAGCCCGCGCCATGCACGGCGCGTAAGCGCATCGTGCATCGCGCGGGTCTGGTATGCTCCCCTATCGACGGTGCTTCTAACCGAACTCTAACCGCTTGCCTATCCCCCGTTAGTGCCTTCCGAGGTACAAGCCCGCTACATTGCCGGTGGAGCCGCGCGCGAACCGTGGTCGTCGGATGGCTGGGCGCCTGAGGACGGCCGCCGGCCGCATCAACGTTGGGCGTCCAGACTGGGGGTACTGTATCAATGATGGGTCGCGAGCAAGCGGAAGCCTCCGTGCCTGCCTGGCATGCCAGGCGGACGAGATGCTTCCCTGGATCACCGGGAAGGCTATGCGTGGGGGCTGTACTGGCGCTGGCCCTTACGAGCGCCGCGGGGGGCCGGGCGTGGGCGCACTCCTTCGGCCCTCCGCCGGGTAATACGGGGGCCCCAGGGCAGGGCACCTGCGCCCGAGCCGGATGCCACGCCTCCTTCCCTCTGAACAGCGGGCCGGGCAGCCTGACGGTGGGTGGACTCCCTGCGTCCGGGTATGACCCCGGCAAGGTGTACAACCTCGTCGTCACGCTCCAGCAGGCTGGACAGCAGCGTTGGGGGTTCGAGGCCTCGGCGCTCTCGTCTCCAGGGAGTGCTACCGCTGGCCAGGTCGCCGGCGCCTTCGCGGTTACCGACGCCGTGAACACCCAGTTGGAGCCCAGCTCCGGCACCAGCACGATCGAACACACTGCGGACGGCACCTCTGACGGCACGGCCGATGGCCCCGTCTCCTGGCAGTTCCAGTGGCAGGCCCCCGCGGCTGGGTTCGGGCCGGTGACTCTCTATGTGGCCGGGAACGCCGCGGATGGCAACGGCAACAACTCCGGCGACTACATCTACTCCAAGAGCTTCCCAATTCCTGAGGCCTCCGCGGCACCGGCGGTGGTGCCGGGTGACGTGAACGGTGACGGCAAGGTAGGCATCGCCGACGTGGTGCTGCTGTTGCAGGGGGTCGTCGGGCTGACAACGCTGACACCCGACCAGCAGAAGGCAGGGGACCTGGCCCCCGCGGGAACCGGAGGCGCCCCCTCCGGAGACGGGAAGATCTCCATCGCGGACGTGGTGCGGCTGCTCCGCTTCGTCGTCGGGCTGGAGACAACGCTCAGCTAGCCCTCGTGGCTGGAGGAGAACCTGTGGAGGTGCGCGCCGCCCTCCCTTCTCCCGCGCAAGGCTCCGCGTGGCGAGAGGGAGGGCGGATTCCTGGCGGTCACCTCAGGGCCGTCCGGCAGCCGGCTCCAGGACGAAGTCCCTCGTCACCGAGTCACCCTCTCTGAGCGTGATGGTAACCCCATGGCTGTCATCACCCTTGAAGTAGCCCTTGGGCGCCGAGTTCACGAAGATGCTGGCGGAGCCGGCTGGCAGCCGGAACCGGTAGCGTCCCTTCCGGTCGGTGGCAGCATACTGGTTGTCACGACCATCCATATCCATCTGCTCACGAGGCCCGTGCGCACCCACCATGACCCGCGCCAGCGGGATTCCGTCGCTGCCTGTGACAGTCCCGGCCACAAGCCCGCCGCGCTCCAGACGGAAGTCCACACCAGTGCTGCGCTGTCCGCCGGTCACCTGAACCTTGGGGTTGGACACGGAGCACCAGTTGGCGCCAAGTGGCGCGTCCCGCATGTCTGGCCCCACGCGGTACGGGCCCTCCGCCAGCCGGGGAAGCACATACCGACCATCAGCGTCGGTGACGGCCTCGCACCAGGAGGGCTGCTCGGCCCCGCGCGGCGTGTTCCATCCTGACGTGGCGCTGCCGGTTACCCGTACCCCCCTCACTGGTTGCCCAGTATCGCCAAAGACGACGCGGCCCGAGATCGAGCCGGCAAGGAGCAGCTTCAGGGTTCCCAGGTCGCTGACGGCTCCGCTGGAGAGCTTCAGTCCCCGCGTGGTGCCCAAGACGCCCCCGAAGTCAATGTAGCGGGGGGCCCCCGTCACCATTCGGATCCGGCAATCCCATCCGGGGCGGGCCCGGGGCAGCCCGGCGATCCGCAGGACGCCGTGAGGGGAGGTCACGCCGCGATACGGATCGAGCTCGCCCGGCACAGACGGCAGCATTACGCTGTGGGCCCGGAAGGGAGCTCCAACCACTGGGCGCGCCATCTCGTAGACGTCGGTTACGCGGAAGGGCACCCTCGCCGCGGGGCTGCCGTCCGGCCCCAGGACCAGGGCTCGGAACTCGGTCGCTGGGCGGAGCCTGATCAGCGTCTTGGCCCCCGCCGGAGCGATGCTAGCGGAGTCCACTCCGTAACCCGCGGCCTCGGCTAGGAGCTCGCTTCCGGGGACAGTCCGGAGCCGGAACCGCCCCCAGGCGTCCGTCGTGCACGACGCCAGTCGAGCGCGCGACAGGCCGTCCGGGTGCACCGACCCCAACTGAGTGACCCTGGCGCCCCGGACTCCCCGGCCGTCCGGACCGAGCACCGCACCCTCGACGATGCGCCCGGGACCCACAGTGGCGGGCATCTCTGAACGGCCCACACCGGTTGCCGTCGGCGCGGGGGCCTCGACGCGAGGTGGCTTCCTGCCAAGTGGAGCCGCGCTGTCTGAGGCCCTGGCAACCAGCGACCAGGGGGGTAGCGCCAGGGTGGCCGCCAGGGCGATGCTGAAGGTGGACCAGACCGAGGCTCGTCGCGTAAACCCAAGGGTGTCACTCATCGCTTGAACCCTCCGAAGCAGCGTGGTGTAAGAGCCTCGAGTGGCAGCGGAGGCCCAGGTCCCAAAGGAGAGGGTCCCTCCCTGGGCGGCCGAGACGAGAGCCCTGGCGTAGCAAGCAGCGTCGGCGCCCTGAAGGGAGAGCGCGGCGGCATCGCAGGAGAGGTCTTCCGCCAGCCGCCACTCACCCCGCGCCAGCCAATGGCAGGGGTGGAAAAAGAGCAGAAGCTCGCAGAGGGCCGGCACCCAACTCCAGAGCAGGTCTTTGCGCCGGAGGTGCGCCACCTCGTGGGCCAGCAGCATGGGCCGCTCTAGGGAACACTCAGCGTTGGCCACTGAAGTAGGGAGCAAAACGGCGGGACGCAGTATTCCGGTGAGCATGGGGCTGTGGACCTCGTCGCTTGCCAGCAGTTGGGGCGCCCTGCTCAGACGGGCGCCGCGACAGGCCTGCTTCAGCTCCTGATGCGCCGCCCCCTCGTAGACGGCTCTGGCCCGCTGCCTCAGCTCTCGAACCCACCTCTGCTCGCGCCAGAGCCTCAAGAGGCCGGCGACTACCCCGAGGGCCCAGGCTGCCACCAGCACCGACGGCAGAAGTGGATGACGCCAGGGAGAGTCCGGTAGATCCACTCCGCCGCTCGCCGGCTTGACCACCTCGGGTGCTGAGCGGGCAGCAGTACTCCCCGGCACCCGGGGCTCCGGCGTGGCCTTGCTCACGACCCCATCGGCGGGAGGTATCTCGCGAGAGGTCGCCGCCGAGGCCAGCACGGGCGAGGGCCTCTCGGCCGGCAGCGGCGGCAGAGCCAGTGCGCCGGGCACCAGGAGCGCCAGGAGCGCCTTCAGATAGGCGAGGCGCCACAGCCAACAGGCCGTCTGCGGACGCAGTCGCTTGAGACCGCGCACGATGAGCCACACGGCAAGCAGCGCCGCGCCGCCCTGAAGAGACGCCCTCCCAAGCCCCGCCAGGCCGCCGTTCAGCAGCGCCGGGAGCCAAGCATCGACATTGCTCATACCTTCCCCTCCCCGCGTCGCGCCTCCAGCCTCTCGACCATCCGCTTCAGCTCCGCCACCTGCGCGTCACTCAACTCGGCCTCCTCGGATAGGTAGGCGACGAACGGCGATACCGAACCGCCCAGCGTTCTCTCAAGGAAGTCTCCCACCAGCCCCCTCATCACCTCAGACTTGGGGCTGCTTGGGGCGTACCGGTAGACGCCGCTCTCATCCCTATCACGGGTGATGAACCCCTTGCGCCGTAGTCGCTCCATCATGCTCAGCGCCGTCGTTCGGGACTGCCCCTTGGTGGTGGCGAGGTGGTCGGCAACCTCACGCACCGTCGCCGGCGGGTGATCGGCTATGTAGCTGAGAACCTCCAGCTCAGCCTGTCCGATGGTGGGCCTTGACATACCTTCGGCTCCTTCCTACCACTTCTACGACCCTTCCTTGCTCAGACTACCTATGTAGTCAGACCGAGCATACATCGGACGACACGTGTAGTCAATCCCCCTGGCCGCGTCGCGCTTTGCCTGCCGGGGCGTCTCTGGTATCCTGGAGGTATGCAGACCCACTCAGTGAAGGCGGGCGCTGTCACCTTCGGAGGCGCGGAACCCCTCGCCCTCATCGCGGGTCCCTGCGTCGCCGAAAGCCTCGACCTCTGCCGCCGCATCGCCAATCACCTCTCGGATCTGTGCTCGCGGCTGAGCCTCCCCTTAGTTTTCAAGGCCTCCTTCGATAAGGCCAACCGCACCAGCGTGAGCTCCTTCCGAGGGCCTGGCCTCCAGGAGGGGCTCAGTATCCTCTCGCGCGTCGCCGCAGAGTTCCGCCTCCCCATCTGCACGGATGTTCACGAGGTCGGCCAGGTGGCTGCCGCCGCCCAGGTGGCGGACATTCTCCAGATCCCCGCTTTCCTCTGCCGGCAGACGGACCTTGTCATCGCCGCAGCGGAGACGGGTAAGGCCGTCAATGTGAAGAAGGGCCAGTTCCTGGCGCCGTGGGACATGCGGAACGTCGTCGGCAAGGTCACCTCCACGGGCAGCCAGAGCCTTCTGCTCACGGAGCGCGGCGCCACCTTCGGCTACGGGAACCTGGTAGTAGACTTCCGAGGGCTCGCCATTATGCGGGAACTTGGGTTCCCGGTCGTCTACGACGGCACTCACTCCCTGCAGCTTCCGGGGGGCGCGGGCGATTCCACCGCCGGACAGCGCCAGTACGCGCCGCACCTACTGCGCGCCGCCTGCGCCGTCGGCGTCGACGGGCTGTTCCTTGAGGTACACCCGGAGCCTGAGAAGGGCCTCTCCGACTCCACCACGATGCTGCCCCTGAGCGACCTGGAGCGCATCCTCCGTCCCGCGCTTCAGATGGACCAGGTCCTTAGGGCCACCGAGGGGAGCAGCCAGCAATGACGCACAGCCAGTTTGGGGTAGAGGTGCTCTCCATCGAGGTAGAGGCGCTGAAGACGGTCGCCGAGCGGCTGGGGGGCGGCTTCGAGAACGCCGTGGAGATGGTACTGCGGTGCCAGGGGAAGGTGGTGGTCACCGGCATGGGCAAAAGCGGGGCCGTCGGGCGCAAGATTGCCGGCACCCTGTCCAGCACCGGCACTCCCGCCCTCTTCCTTCACCCCAGCGAGGGGATCCACGGGGACCTGGGCGTCCTGGCGCCCGAGGACCTTCTGATCGCGCTCTCCCAGAGCGGCGAGACAGACGAGCTGACAGCCATCCTCCCCTCCATCCATCGGCTGGGAGTGCCCATCATCGCCTTCACCAGCGGCTCACAGTCCACGCTGGCGCGCTACGCCAACGCCGTGGTAGACACGACGGTGAAGCAGGAGGCGTGTCCGCTGAACCTGGCGCCCACCGCCTCTACCACCTGCATGATCGCGCTGGGCGACGCCCTGGCGCTCACCGTGATGCACGCGCGCCGCTTCACCCGGGAGGACTACGCCCGCTTCCATCCGGGCGGGTCCCTGGGCCGCCGCCTCCTGCTGCGAACAGCGGACGTGATGCGCAGCGGCGACCAGTTGGCGCTGGCAACCCGAACTGCCTCCGTGAAGGATGTCCTCATCGCCATCACCCGAGCCAGCGCGGGCGCCGCCTGCGTGGTGGATGAGGCGGGCATGCTCTGTGGACTGATCACGGACGGCGACCTTCGCCGGGCCTTTCTGAGGGGCGATCAGGTGCTCTCCGAGACCGCCGAGTCCGTGATGACCCACAACCCGGTCACCATCGGCCCCGATGCTCTGGCCGCCGATGGCTTGCAGCTCATGGAGGCTAAAGCGGCCTCTTCCGGCGCGAAAATCGGCGAGATCCCTGTCATCGATGACTTCGGCAAGCCCGTGGGCATTCTGATGCTGAAGGACCTGGTCCGCGCCGGTATCGTGTAGCCCCTCGCTTCAGCCCTCCCTCATCCCCCACACCATGCCTCTGCCTGCCTGCTTCAGAGGAATCCTGCCCCCGGCACGAGAACCAAGAGGTAGTCAGAGCAGTCCTGTGCGCAGGAGAGAAGGAGAATCGCGGAGACCATGGGCGAGAGTGCCAAGCTCATCGTGGACGGGAAAGAACTGGAGTTCCCCATAGTCACGGGTACTGAGGGCGAGCGTGCGATCGACATCAGCAAGCTGCGCGACCAGACCGGACTGACCACCCTGGACCCGGCACTCATGAGCACCGGGTCCTGCAAGAGCGCCATCACCTTCATCGATGGCGAAAAGGGAATCCTGCGCTACCGCGGCATCCCCATCGAGCAGTTCGCCCAGCGTCGGAAGCCCAACTTCATCGAGGTCGCCTGGCTGCTGATCTTCGGGGAACTGCCGACCCGGGACCAGTACAAACAGTTCCGCAAGCGGCTCACCGACAACGAGCACCTGCACGAGGCGATGCGCCACCACTTCGAGGGCTTCCCCGTTACGGCCCCACCGATGGCCATCCTCTCCGCCGCGCTGAACACCCTCTCCTGCTTCCACGTCGAGTTCCTGGAGGGCCTGGACGACCACGAGATGTTCGAGGAGGCCGCCGCGCGCCTGATCAGTAAGGTGCGGACGATCGCTGCCTACACCTACCGGCGGTCGAACGGGCTTCCCTTCATCTATCCGGACCCCAAGCTCCGCTACTGCGCCAACTTCCTCCACATGATGTTCTCGATGCCCTACGAGCAGTACATCGTGGACGACGACATCGAGGATGCCTTCAACCTGCTCTTCATCCTTCACGCGGACCACGAGCAGAACTGCGGCACCGCGACGGTGCGGGCGGTCGGCTCCGCCAAGGCCAACCTCTTCGCGGCCTGCGCCTCCGGCGTCTGCGCGCTGTGGGGCCCGCTGCACGGCGGCGCGAACGTGGAGGTCATTCAGATGCTCCAGCGCATCCGAGCGGGTGGCCTCACGCCGGAGAAGTGCATCGAGATGGCCAAGGACAAGAACGACCCCTTCAAGCTCTTCGGCTTCGGCCATCGCATCTACAAGAACTACGATCCGCGCGCCAAACTGCTGAAGGAAGCCTGCGACCGGGTGCTGACCAAGATGAACCGCAAGGACCCGCTGCTGGACACCGCCATGAAGCTGGAGGAGTTGGCGCTGGCAGACCCCTACTTCGTGGACCGCAAGCTGTACCCGAACGTGGACTTCTACAGCGGTATCATCCTGCGCGCCATCGGCATCCCCACCAACATGTTCACGGTGATGTTCGCCATAGGCCGCCTGCCCGGCTGGATCGCCCACTGGAAAGAGCAGCACGACGATCCTACCAGCAAGATCTTCCGGCCACGGCAGGTCTACACCGGCCCCACGCTCAGGGACTACGTCCCCATGGACCAGAGGCTCGCGGTCGGGGAAGGGTAACCCGAGCCGGTACCGCATACACGATAGGGGGACGCCGCCGTGGGCTGGCGTCCCCTTTGCGTTTATCCCCTATCAAGACCGCCGCCAGCTCCGTCCAGGCCCTGGTGGCGCAAGCGGGAGGCTCGCCCTCGGCGCGAGCCTCCCGCGTTCGACGCGGCCGCAGGCCGACC
>DASXUI010000046.1:0-7083 GCA_036504955.1 Armatimonadota bacterium | reverse complement strand
ACGCATTTGTGTCGCCCTGCAGGAGAAAGCATAGCCAACCCGAACAGTGCAGCCAATAGGTTCCGCGCTTCGTGTCGGATCCGGTGCCGCTGGCTGCCACTCCTCGGCACCCCGTATGAGAGAAGGAGCGTACCAATGAGCAGAGGCTCGATAGGTCGACCGTCCTGGCGCGCCATCCGAGCACTCCCCTGGGCCCTGGGGTTGGTTCTATGTGGCCTGGTCGCCGTGGCTCCCCCCACGATGGCCGCTGACTTCAACGATGACTTCAGCACTCCCGCGGACGCGCTGAACACTACCAAATGGTCACCCTTCGCCATCTCCTTCAACCACGCCGGTGAAGTCGCGGTAGCCAACAAGGCCGTCTCCATCAGCTACCTGCAGGGCGACGCGAAGGTAGGCGACTCCCGCTTCGGCATCATCAGCAACGCGGTGTTCGGCCCGCAGTCCTCGGTTGAGGCTGAGCTGGACTCCTTTGACGGCGTGAACGCCATCATGCGGCTGGTGGGTCGGAACGGCGGCTGGGTAGAGTGGGCCATCGACAACAACGCGGACAACCCCCTCCACGTCTGGCGCTCCTATCCTGACGGAGACAAGGCCTGGGACGGCGGCAAGGGTGCCGCGACTCCCATCACCCTGGGCGTGACCCGCAACGGCGACAACCTGGAGTTCTACACCGTCTCCGGCGGGGTGAAGACCGTGCAGGTCTCCCGCACCGCAGGGGGTCTGGGTGACAGCTATCGGCTGATGCTGTACGGCTTCGCCGGCTCCAACACCACGTGGAAGAACGTGAAGGGCACCGGCGCCACGCCGATGGCTCTGGTCACCGGCAAGGTCTCCGGCACCGGCGCCGCGGGGGCACGGGTCTCCTCGGACGACACGCTGTTCCCACCGGTGATCGCTGGAGCTGACGGCTCCTACAGCTACTGGGTCCTGCCGGGCAGCTACACGCTGACCGCCGCCAACCTGGCCTCTACCCCCGCCACGAAGGCGGTCACGGTGGCCGTCGCCGGCGCCACGGCCGACCTGGCGCTTACCCCCGCCACGGATCCGCCTATCTACGACAACTTCGACGGCCCAGCGGTGGACACGGCCAAGTGGACCCCCGTCACCGTCGAGGGTCAGGGACCTCCCTCCTTCAGCTTCGAGGGCTCAGACCTGATCATCGACGGCAGCGACATCCAGAGCTGGCGCCGACAGGGCATCATGAGCACTACCGCCTTCTCCTCCACCTACTCAGTGATGAAGGTGAAGATGGACCCGGTGCCTACGGGGAAAACCTGGTACCCCATCGTGTCCCTATGGGACGGCGCGGGTACCCCCAACTGGAATACCCAGCCGCACCTGGACGTTGAGTTTCGCGCCGACGTGGGCCGCCTGCAGCTCAACGGCGGACGTGCCCCCTGGGTTAGCCGCGAAGCCGACCAGTTCCTGTTCTCGACCTTCGACGCCGCCGACCTGCCGGCCATCTTCTCGGTCGTGCGGACCGGCAACACCTACGACTTCTACATCAAGGGCAAGAGCGACACGACGGACCGCCTGTGCTTCAGTGCCACGACGTCGAACATGCCCTCCAACCACCGCGTGGTGGTCTACGCTTACTCGCCCAATCCCATGGGGCAGACGCACAACACCGTGGCGTTGGACTACGTTGCCTCCAGCAACCCGGTCACCACCGGCACGCTTTCCGGAACGGTGTCCGTCGGCGGAACCCCGGCGGCCAACGCGGGCGTGATGGTAGCCGGCGCGGGCAACACGCTCACCGCCAAGACAGACGCGGCGGGCAAGTACACGCTGCCTCTGAACCCCGGCGACTACACCGTTGTGGCCGCGGCTTACGGGGCTGACCGCTCCGCGCCCAAGCCTGTCACCATGGCGGCCGGCGGGGCTCAGACCGTGGACGTCGCTCTGGCTGCCTCCTCGCTCTTCCCGCCGCCGGTCTATGATGACTTCAACGGCACCGATCTGGACCAGTCCAAGTGGCAGACGGCCACCGAGGAGGGAACCGGCGAGGGCACGACCTCCGAAGCTGGCGGCGAGCTGGTCCTCACGGGCCCCGGTGCCGGAAACCGATGGGGCATTCGATCCAAGGCCTCCTTCCCGGCGGCCGCGACGGTGACCGAGACCGTGGTCAAGTCCATCGACAGCTTCGGCCCTGGTGGCATTAATGCCATCCAGCAGCTCTACACGGGTGATGGTGGGTTCAACCACTTCATCGAGTACG
The DNA here is from genome assembly GCA_036504955.1 of Armatimonadota bacterium. Lineage (GTDB taxonomy): Bacteria > Armatimonadota > DTGP01 > DTGP01 > DASXUI01 > DASXUI01. The sequence continues at coordinate 4,862 of DASXUI010000046.1, read as the reverse complement.
GCATCGAGACCCTCTCCGCAGGCAACATGCCCATGCTGCACGTGTGGGGCCCTGAGAGCGGCGATGTTCACGGCGCCTCCCCGGCGGACTTCCCGATCACTCTGACCACGGTTCGCCGCGGCAACGACATGGACTTCTACGTGAACCACCAGTGGTACACCAGCATCACCACCCAGCGCCTGACCGGCGACCACAAGGTGGTGCTGTACGGCTACGGTGCGTCGGTGCCGCACTTCGACTCCATCGCCATCGCTACGGCCCCGGCGGCCAAGAAGGGCGATGTGAACAGCGACGGCAAGATCAACATCGCGGACGTCGTTCAGGTGCTGCGATGGGTCGTCGGGCTGGGCACCCCCACCGCCGACCAGACCACGCTGGCCGACGTCAACAAGGACAACAAGCTCAACGTCCAGGACGTCGTCCTGATGCTCCGCTACGTGGTGGGAATCATCACGCAGTTCCCCGCCTAGCGTCAGCGGGGCCATGCCTCGCGGGACACGCATGAACCAGACAGGGCGCCCATGGAGTCCATCCCATGGGCGCCCTGTCGTTCGCGGATCCCGATGGGAGTGGCGGACCGGTCTGTGCCCACCCCATGGGAGCAGGGAAAGCCTGCGCCGCTGTGAAGTGGTGGCTTGAGGCCCGCTGGGCCCCCACCCCAGCGGCGTCGCAAGACAGCACAACCCGCGCTAGGCGTTCGTACGCTGACAGGAGTCGGGCCGGTTCGCACCGGTCCTTCAGAGGAGCCTCCCATGAGTCCTTCGCAGCTACCACTTCACCTGTCGCCAGGCCATACGCTGGGCGCTCTCACGCGTGAGGAGACCCCCGCGCCCATGGCGGACGCCACTTGGTACACCGCGTCGGTTGAGGAGCAGGGCCTCGGATACCGGTTCCCGACGGGGGCTCTGGCGGGGGCGCGCTACCTGACCGCAGACTTCCTGGTGGACGGCAGCCAGCTTGTGGTGCTGGCGCTTCGCCTTCAGGAAGGCGAGGACGGCCCCACCTTCCAACTCATCTTCAGCGCCCTGAACCAGTGCTCGGCCAGGCTCCGAATGGAGCTGAGCGCCGTTGACCAGAACCGGTGGCAGTACCCCAGGGAGGGTTCGTGCCTGAAGCCGATGTGCGGAGGCGACCGGGTAGACCTCAGCCGGGTCGACCGGATGACCCTTACGGTGCTCCGGAAGGGCGATGAGCCGGCGCGGTGGTGCATGACGGACTTCACGGCGCAGGTGGAGGAGCCCCCGAGGCTGGCGGAGTCTGAGCTGGTGCTCCCCAAAGGCCCCCTTCTGGACGAGCTTGGGCAAAGCACCCTCCATCAGTGGCCGGCAAAGAGCAAGGACGCGGAAGAGGTCGTCGCCCGCCTCAAGGGCCAGCTTGAGGCGGCTGCCAACCGGGAGTGGCCGGAGGGCTTCAGCCGCTGGGGAGGGTGGACCGGGAAGCGGCATCAGGCAACGGGGTTCTTCAGGACCCTTCAGGACGAGGGGCGATGGTGGCTGGTCGACCCGGACGGCCATCCCTTCTGGTCGTCTGGGATGGACTGCGTGACGGTGGACTGCCAGTCCGCCTATCAGGGGCTGAGGCCTGCGCTCTCTTGGATGCCCGATCCCGAGGGGGAGTTCCGGGCCATCTACGGCGGGGGACACGGGGGCGGACCGACCATCAACTACCTGGCCGCGAACCTGATCCGGGCCTTCGGGCCGGAGCGCTACCACGAGTGTTGGGCCCAGATAGCCCTGGGCGAGCTGAGGGGCATGGGCTTCAACACCGTGGCGAACTGGTCGGAGTGGCGGATAGCCAAGGCCGCCGGCTTTCCCTACGTGCGGCCGCTTCACCCAGCGTTCAGTCGTACGCCCATGGTCTACCGGGACTTCCCGGACGTCTTCCACCCCGCGTTCGCGGAGGAGGCCGCCGAGTATGCGGAGGACCTGAGGGAGACCGCGGATGACCCGGCGCTGATCGGCTACTTCTTGATGAACGAGCCCACCTGGGGCTTCTCCGCCGAGGCGCCGGCGGCGGGGCTCCTGTTCAACGCGCCGGAGGGACCTTGCCGCCGGGCGCTTCGGAGATTCCTGGCGGAGCGCTACGGCAGCGACGAGGGTATGCGGGAGGCCTGGGGACCCGAGGCCAGCCTGAGGGCCGTCGAGACCGGGTGGCAGTCGCCACTGAACCGGAAGGCCGAGGCCGACCTGAAGGAGTTCTCCTCCGTCATGGTGGCCAGGCTGTTCGGCGGCCTGACGGAAGCGTGCAGGAAGGTGGACCCCAACCACCTGAACCTGGGTGCACGCTACTACACGGTTCCGCCGGCCTGGGCGCTGGAGGGGATGCGCTGCTTCGACGTCTTCAGCATGAACTGTTACAATGACCATGTGCCCGCAGACCTTGTAACGGAGATCCATCGTCTGCTGGGGGTTCCCGTGATGGTGGGCGAGTGGCACTTCGGGGCGCTGGACGTGGGGCTTCCGGGCAGCGGCATCGGCCGGGTGAAGGACCAGGCCGCGCGGGGGCAGGCGTTCCGGTACTACGTGGAGAACGCCGCGGCGCAGCCCGCCTGCGTGGGGGTTCACTACTTCACGCTCTATGACGAGTCCGCCCTGGGCCGCTTCGACGGCGAGAACTGGAACATAGGTTTCCTGGACGTGTGCAACCGCCCCTACGAGCCACTGCAGGCGGCCGCGACCGAGACCCACCGGCGCCTCTACGACGTTGCCCGGGGGGCCCAACCGCCCTTCGAGGATGCCCCCGAGTACCTGCCCAAGGTTTTCCTGTAGCCGGCGCTGCCTGAGCGACGGGTCCTTTCGCCGCGGTCAGGGATACGTATGTCCAAGGTACCTGACCCCTTGGTGGGAGCGCGCGTCGCGGTCCACGTGGACGGCAACACTGGCGACCCCATCATTGGCATCCTGGCGGCTCATGACCAGACCTGGCTCTACATTCAGTCCTTTGATGTCCACCGGTGTATCTCGCGGCACCGCCTGCTGCGCGTCTCAATATGGAGGGGCAGGTTGTCGAGGCGAGAGGGCCCGGACCCGCCGGCTCCGCCAATAGGTGATCGGGGTACCATGCCAAGTCTGATAGGCCAGTGGGTAGGGATGAAGGTTGAGGTCGACAGCGGCTCAGGCATGTCGGAGCGGCGAGATAGGGGAACCCTTGAGGCGGCGGATGACACCTGGCTGATGCTTCAGTCGGACTCCGCCTTGCTGTGCCTCTCGGTCAGCCAGGTTCGGCAGGTGAGGCTGACGGAGAACCCCCGATCACGGTCTCAGAACGGCGCGCTGCCCATCCCGTCAGACGGACCTGAGTAGCCTTGCCTAGCACTGCCTCCGACCCGCTGCGTCCGCTGCTGGGCAAGCGGATCTTTATCACGTCGCACACCAACTTCCAGCACGTGTCGGACGCTGGGGTGCTGTTGGCGTACGACAGCACCTGGCTTCACGTCAGGCGGGTTGCGGAGCACCTCTACTACGGCCGCCAGAAGGTCGTGAAGGTGGCCGCCGGCCCGAAGGGCGCCGCGCGCGCGTCGGCGACCATCCCTCCAAGAACAAAGGACTCAGTATCCGTGCATAGACTGATCGATGAGCTCGTCGGCATCAAGATCGAGATCTGGACCACCGGCGGACAGAACGACTTCCACGACCAGGGCGTGCTGGAGGCGGCGGACGGGGACTGGCTCCGACTCACCAAGACCGATGGCAGCCTGCTGTACTTCCCCATCCACCAGATCCGCCTTCTGAAGCCCCTGGGAGACCCCCGAATCCCGGTGGAGAGCGGCGCCCTCCCCATCCCCTCGGACGAGCCGCCGCGGCGCTGAGTTCACAACCCGGACGAGCGGCCTTGCCCAGGTGGGCGAGTGGGTCGCCCGTAGTCCGGCAACAGGGCCTCCTGCCCGGAGGCAGCTCCAGGTAGCTCGCCCTCGAGTGGCCTTCGGCCGCGCAGTCATCAGGCGCACCAACGGCCCCCCCTGTCGGCCCAGGCCGAGCAGGGGTCCACCAGCCCGGCTGGACCGCACCCTCCCTCCAGGCCGCCAGCCCGCCCCCGTGGAGCGAGCGAAATGCTCGCACTCGGCCGCAGGCCGAGCAGGTCCGACCCCTCACGCTGCCGCCCCCAACCTGGCCTCCAGGCCACAGCCGAGGCAGTTGGGGCGCAGGCGTCTCGCCTGCGCGGCCTAACGGGCGCTGAGGGCCAACGGCTGGACACCCAGACCAGGCTGGGTCAGTGGGAGAGCCGTGGGGGCGGAGCGTGTTCGGAATCGCGCAGGCGGGACGCCTGCGCCCCAACTGCAACGGCCGGGGGTTGGAGGCCGGGTGTGACTCAGCGGAGCGATGGGCCAGGACTGCTCGGCCTGCGGCCGAGTCGCAAGCGGGACGCTCGCGCCACGAGGGGCGGGCTGGTGGTAAGCCATCGCATGGAGGGTGGACGGCGCCGCGTAGGCGGGACGCCTGCGCCCCAACTGCCCTGGGCGCCACTCGGAGGCTTGGGGGGAGGCTGGTGCCAGGTCTCGGCCGGAGACTGGCTCGGCTTGCGGGCCAGCTGCCTTGCACGGAGCGGACCTCTGTAGGGCCAATCCGCTCTGGGTCCGGAGGTCCACGCGCCTGGAACCGCGCGGCCGCCCCACGCCCGGCCCACATCTGGTATCCTGGAAACGGCAGGGGCAGGCACGCGCGAGGTCCACCAGGCCGACGCGCGCCCGCGCGCTCTCCGCGCCTGACCGCCACACCCGCGGGGGCTCACCTTCGCTCCGGGATCCCCGAAGCACATAACCAAGGCAGTGAGGTGCCTATGCCATCGACTATGCGTGCTGTTCGGAAGCTGGGACCAGAGCCGGGCCTCCAGCTAGTGGAAGTGCCCATCCCCGCCCCCGGTGA
>DASXUI010000045.1:0-3684 GCA_036504955.1 Armatimonadota bacterium | reverse complement strand
GGGCTGCCTCGCAGAGCGGGCAGGACCAGGAAGCGAGGGTTGTCTCCCTGGGGGGTCACCTCGGCCTTGACCACCACCCAGCGGGAGCGTCGCCAGGAGTGGGCCCGGTAGCGCAGGGAGCCGAAGAGGGTGACCGTCCCCCCCTGACGCTGCTGGAGGCGTCGGGCCTGAGCCATCAGGGGTTCGGCCAGAACCCTCAGCCGGGAGTTCTGAGGCAGGTTGATGACGTAGTCGATGCCCTGGGCCTCGAGCCCCTCGTAGAGAGCGGGCACGGCGAAGCCGCCGTCCAGGCGGACCTGGAGCTTCAGGCGAGGGAAGGCGGGCAGCAGCCAGGCCAGGTACTCCTGGGCCCCCTCGGCGGCGGAGGCCTTGCCGGAGCGCAGCAGCGCTCCCAGGGGGACCTGGTCGCGTTCCTGGTCACAGGTGGCGAAGACCAAGAGCGGGAAGAAGCAGTAGTTACCCACGTGGCGGTTGTAGAAGGCGAAGTGCTGCTGGCCGTGGACGAGGTCCTCGGTGCCGTCCAGGTCGAGGATAAGCCGGCGGGGCGGACGGGCGCGACGGCTCTCCACAAAGCAGGTGACCAGGGCTCGGGCGAGGGCCTGGAGCTCCTGAGGAGTCCGGCCGTTCTCGAAGCGCGAGAGGGTGGGCTGGCTGGCGAGATCCTCCTGGGAGGGCAGGCGACTCAGGACCGCCTTGAGCAGCGGGTCGGCGCGCAGGAAGTCCGCGTCGTTGCAGTCCTCGTAGCCGGCGGCGATCGAGTAGACGCGCTGGCGGAGCTAGGTGAGCAGATCGTGCTGGACCTTGGGGGCTTCTCGGGCGTCAGTGAGAGCTCCGGCCAGCGCTTCGGTGAGTCCCACCTCCTGGTCCAACTGAGCCAGGAGAAGCCAGCCGGCATCGGAGCTGACCTCGGGAGCATCGAAGGCGACCTGAATCGGCTGGCGCAGGAAGCCAGGGAAGGAGAGGGTCGGGGCCGAAGAGGCCATGGGGAAGCCTTTCTTAGTGAGGTAACGGTTGTCTGTCAACTCCCTTTACCACACCCAGGAAGGCTTTCCCCTGTCTCTCCCCGGCCCTCCTCTCACCGAACGCCCTGTCGTCCTCTCACGCTCCTCATGCATAATCTGGGTTAGGTCCCTTTCGTCCCTTAGGTCACTTCAGCAGAGAGACGTAAGAGACCAAGGAGACCCAAGGGACCAAAGGAGACCCTCTGAGGCTCTTCCCTAACGACCCAACAACCCAACGACCCGCCTCACAACCCTCAGCCCAAACAAGCCGCCCGCGAAGCCGGTGGGGGGTGCTTGGAAGCGGATTGTGATGGTCTGCTTGTCCGCGGTCAGCTCCTTGGGCAGGGGGACCGTCTCATCGAAGAGCTCGTTGGGGTGGGCGCCCGAGAGCGTCTGCGTTAGGAGCTTCCGGCCGTCCACCAGGATGTCGAAGGTACGGCCGTTGTCGCTGCCCCAGAAGGTGAGACGCAGGTCCTGGTCCGTGTTGGGGCGCACCTTCAACGTGTAGGAGAACCATCCCCCGTCCACGGCGTGCCGCCAGGTGCTGTCTCCCAGGGGGCCCGTGCTGATCCGCTCCCCGGCAAAGGAGTGGTCGCGCTCGCTCTTCTCGTCGCCGATGGTCACGCTGTCGATCGTGCGGGCGTCCAGGGCGCGGCGCTGGGCCAGCTCGTCCTGAACGCGTATCGCCTTCGCGATCCACTCCTCCTGAGTCAGGGCGTCCCAGTAGACCACGTAGTGCTGGTCGCGCATACGGTAGAAGGGGGTCAGCGTCGACCCGTTCGGCGTCTGGTCACCGGGCCGGCCGAAGAGGTCCGTGGGAATCCTGAAGGTAAGCGGCCGGCCGGCGACCGGCGCGAGCAAGGACGGCACCCGGGAGGGCTCTGAGATGATGTCCGGGGCCGTGCCGGCGGAGTCCGTGGCGGCGCAGAGCACGATTGGGCCGTAGAGGAGCGCGAAGCGGCGCGGGTTGTCCTTGAAGCCCTCCTCGCGAAGGGTCATGGGCAGCGAGACCTCTACCAGGTCCCCCGTCTTCCAGGTGCGCGTCACCGTGGCGTAGCTGCCGGGCGTGCTGGCGTCCGGGACGTCCTTCCCATTAACTTGGATCGCGTACCCGGCAGTGCACCAGAAGGGGTGACGCAGCTTCAACGTCAGGCGGGTGGGCTCCGCGCAGGTGAGCCGGAGGCGGGTGGCGGCCTCCTCCGGGAAGCGCGTCTCCTGCCGGAGCGTCAGCCCCTTCTCCCGCCACTTCAGCTCCGAGGCGATGAAGAGGTTCACGTCCAGCGTGCTGCCGCCCTCGTGGAAGTAGATGCTCTCCGCGTGCTTGGCGTGGTTCTCCACGCCGGTGCCGGTGCAGCACCAGAAGGCATCCAGCGGGCCGCCGAACACCTTCTTGGAGCCGGAGCGCAGGGGCACGTAGTAGCACATCATTCCCGTCTCGTCGTTCTGGGAGGCCAGGATGTGGTTGTAGAGGGCGCGCTCCATGTAGTCCGCGTACTCCGCCTTGGGCTCCCACTGGAAGAGGTGGCGGGTGAGCTTCAGCATGTTGTAGGTGTTGCAGGTCTCCGTGGTGCTGGGCCCAAAGGCGGTGGAGAGCCGCTCCTTGGGGCTGAACATCTCACCGTCGCTGTGGCCGCCGATCACGTAGGACCGCTCGTGGACCACCACGTTCCAGAAGTTGGTGGCCGCGTCGTGGAGCCAGGACTCGCCGGTAAGCTCGTACTCCCGGGCGGCGCCGATGAACTTGGGGATCTGAGTGTTGGCGTGCAGGCCGGTGAGGATGTCCTTCCCCTGCGACAGCGGGTCCATGACGGCGTGATGGTTGAAGCGCTGTGAGAGCGCCAGGTCCTGCTTGTCCCCCGTAAGGGCGTAGAGGTTGGCCAGCGTCTCGTTCATGCCGCCGTGCTCGTTGCCCAGCATCGCCTGGAAGTCGGCGTCACTCAGCTTCGCCTCGCGCCGGGCCGCCCACTCCGCCATGGCGCGGGCCATCTTCAGGGCCTGCCGGTTCCCGCAATGGACGTAGGCGTCCTGAAGACCCGCGTAGATCTTGTGGAGCGTGTACCAGGGGGCCCACACCTGCTTCCGCGCCTCCACGCGCTCCATGTAGCTCTCCGGGAAGGCGCTCAGATAGCCGCTGCCGAGAGCCTTCTGGCACTCCGCGAGGCCCGCCACCACCGTGTCCACCCGTCGCTTCAGCTCCGAGTCGCCGGTGCTGGCGTACATCATGGAGCAGGCGGAGAGGTAGTGCCCCACGAAGTGACCGCGGACCTCCACCTCCGGCGCCTCCCACCCGCCCAGCGGCTGAGCCGTGGAGGGCAGGCCGGCGTTCACCCGGAAGTTGCGCAGCAGGCGGTCCGGCTCCAGGCTCAGCAGGTACTTGTGGTCCAGCTCCTGGGAGCGCAGGAAGGGGCCCTCCAGCAGCCTCACGTCTTGCAGCGAGAAGGGCCGCGCCTTGAGCACCACCACGGGCTTCACCCGCTCCTTCACCGCCCCCGAGGAGGCCACGGCGGGTACCAGCAGTGCTACCGCGAACACCAGAGTCTGAGTAAGGTCCATTGGGATCTCCCGAGTGGCGGGTCGTAAGGTCGTAGGGTCGTAGGGGAGGGGCCTCGGAGGGTGTGCTTTGGTCCCTTGCGTCTCTCTGCCGAAGTGACCTAAGGGACATAAGGGACCAAAGCACACCCTC
>DASXUI010000044.1:0-9697 GCA_036504955.1 Armatimonadota bacterium | reverse complement strand
CGGCGGTGAATCGCCGGGCTCCGAGGCTCAATCCCGGTGAACCGGGGTTCTGAACCCAGGGTGCAACTTGGGGTCAGACCACCGTATCGGTTAGGGCGCTCAGGTGCAGCTTGGGGTCAGAACCCTCCTTCAGGAGGATTGAGCCCCGGAGCCCGGCGATTCACCGCCGGGCGGACGGCCGGCTGGGCTATCACCCGTGGCTACACCGCCGAGCTGCCCCTGAGGCCCTCACCGTCTGCCCGGTCCGACCCGTCCGACCACTCCCCACCCTCTGAGGCCCCTCCCCTACGACCCTACGACCTTACGACCCTACGACCCGCTCTTCAGTCCACCCCCTTCAGCGAGGCCAGAGGGGTGAGCGTGTAGGCCACTCGGGCGAGACCGGCTTCCACGACGGCGGCGATCACCTCCGAGGAGGACTTGTAGACGAAGGGGGACTCGTCGATGGGGACGTCTCCGCCGCCGTTCACCAGCACGCCCAGCTCAGCCATCCTGCGGTTCACCTGCTGCTGCGTGAAGCTCTTCTTCGCCTGGGTGCGGGACATCTTGCGCCCGCATCCGTGGTTCACGGAGTAGAGGGAGTGCTCCACACCCGGCTCCGCGAAGAGCACGTAGGAGGTGTCTCCCATGGAGCCAGGGATGAGCACCGGATGCCCCGTTGCCTCCCATCGAGTGCCCTTCAGCATCGGGTGGCCCGCCGGGAAGGCGCGCGTGGCGCCCTTCCGGTGCACCATGAAGGTTCCGCCCAGCGACGGTACGTACTCCTCCTGCACCAGGTTGTGGCTGATCTCGTAGACCAGCTCCGCCTCATGGCAAAACACCGACTCGAAGACCTCCCGCGCTGCGAGCCAGATCAGCAGCCGGTTGGCGATGGCGTAGTTGGCTCCCGCCGCCACCGCGTTCTTGTAGTCGGTGTAGAGCGGGTTGTCCTGGGTGAAGTAGACCGCCTCCGCTCCGCCCCGCATGTCGATGCCTCGGGCCTGGAGGAACTCCTTCCCCTTCTGGATGTACCAGGTCGCCAGCCCGTGACCGAAGCCCCGAGAGCCGGTGTGGACCATGCACCACAGGTGGCCGTCCTGGTCGTGCTGGACCTCCAGGAAGTGGTTGCCCCCGCCCAGGGACCCAAGCTGAGTCTGCCCGCGCCAGCAGCGGGAGCCCTTGGGTGGGTCCCAGGAGTCCTCCACCGGCAGGAAGTCGCGCTCCACGTTGTCGCGGCTCTCACCCAGTGCTCGGGCGCCCTGGCGGATGACCTCCTGGAAGCGCCGGGGAGTGACCTCGTAGCCGCTCCCGTGGCCGGCCCCCATCCCCACCCGCTCCATGACCCTGCGGGAGAACTCCTGGAGGCGCCCCTTCGTCAGGTCGCGCTCAACGGTGGCGTCGCTACGGAAGGCCGCCATCCCGCAGCCGATGTCGTAGCCGACCGGCGCCTGGCACAGCGTGCCCTCCGTAGCCATGACGCAGCCGATGGGCACCACGAAGCCGGAGTGCGTATCCGGCGTGATGACCACGTCCCGCACTCCCGGGAACTCCGTGGCGGCCTTGGCCTGCGTGAAGACGGTCTCCTCCGCCTCCCGGAAGAGCGGCTCATTCAGGAAGAGGCGGATGGGCAGCTCAACGCCCTCGGAGAGTTCGTAGTAGCCGTCTTTGCGCTCACACTGAGACTTCAGGTTCATCTTGCTTCCAATCTATAGAACCCCAGAGGTATCCCCTCGATACCCTTCCAGGGGAGCGCCCCTCTCAACCGAGAGGGGCGCGTGGGGACCTTGCGGCAGCCGGGCAGCGAGGGGCGCATGAGCGACGGGTGGCACGAGCGGCTGAACCCGCTCGCTGCGCGACGGCCCCTGCGGTGCCGCCGGCGCCCCGCCTTCGCGGGCCGCACTGCCGGTGGTTTCGCCGACCATCGGGGGGCACCCTACCGCGCCCGCGAAGGCGGGCGCCCGGCCGAAGGCCGCGCAGCGAGCGGGTTCAGCCGCTCGTGCTCCCACCGCTCGCTCCACCCGCCGCTCGTGCCACCCGTCGCTCGTGACCCTCCGCTCGTGCATCACCCCCCCGTTCACTCTAGACAACCAAAAAGGCGCTCGGTGGGGGCATCCCCCGCTCCGAGCGCCTTCACGCTTGCTTCAAGTCTGGTCTGAAGAACGTGTCAGATCGGAGCGGTGCCCTCCGGTCGATAGCCGAGGCCCATGTCGGCCTTGGCACCGACGGCCGCGAACGAGCAGGCGACGGACGAGCCGAAAGCACACGCCGAGAGGGGCGCTCTCTGGAATTGAGCTAGTCGCTGGCTGATGGTTCGCATCGTTCCGTTCCTGATCCTTAGCAAGTGCTGGTACCACTCACTGGGTGACTTGGCGATTGTACGGCAAGCGTCCGGAGGGTGTCAAGCCTCCGTGCTCTCCCTCCACCCCAGACTCTCTCCCTGTGGGGCCTCCCCACCCCTCACCCCTGCACCCATTCAGGCAACCGACGGTTGGTGGCCTGCCGCCGCTTCATCCCTCGGCTACCTGTCTGCCTCACCCGCCGCCGGAGTTGGCCTGGGGCGCGGAAACGGTGCCGGCGGGGGCGTTGTCCGGGGGAGGCAGGATGGTGGGGCCGCCGAGGGCCCAGCCGACTCCGCCCGCGTTCTTGAACCACCAGGCGTACTTGCGGGGCGGGTTCAGCCGGTAGAGGGGCTGCCCGTTGCCCGGCCAGCCGGCGGCGCGAGTCCACTTCTTCAGCACGGCCTCATTCGAGACGAGAAGGCTCCGGGTGGCCTCCACGAGGCTCTTCCGCTGCTCGGCGTCCTGGGTGAAGAGGGCGCCCAGCGCCGTCACGTAGGCGACGTCGATGGAGTGCTCCCGGTCGGTTTCGGGATCGTTCTCCTTGTCCAGGGCTTTGGGGTCGCCGTAGCTGGCGGCGACGTAGCGGGGGATTCGGAAGCTGCCCTCGCCCTCGAAGGTGGCGGTGTAGAGCGCCCGATCTACCTCCGCCTGGGCCAAGCCGGCCAGCATGGCGGGGATGCGGGGCTCACCGAGGGTGAAGTAGGCGCGCAGCAGGGCGTAGGCGAGCAGCGAGCTCATCCAGGGCGAGAAACTCAGGACGTCGGTGCCGCCCTCGGTCACGTAGTGGTTGAAGGCGCCGTTCACCGGCTTGCCTCCCAAGGGGTGGTTCTGCAACTGCCAGAAGGCATCGATCGACTTGCGCAGGTAGTCCGGCAGGCCGCGGTCGCCGGTGACCTCATAGGCGACCACCACGCCCAGGAGGCCGTTCGCCCAGTGGCGCTCCGTCCACCAGGCCAGGTGCGCGGCGGTGGCGTAGTCGCCGGTGAAGGGCTGGGTGAGCGGCACGGAGGTCTTCAGCGCGGAGGCCACGTCGGCGATGCGGGGCAGCAGGGAGTCGTCGCCGGTGAGCCAATAGTCGGTGGCCAGGCACTCCGCGTAGCTGTACTTGCCGTCCTTGTAGTACTCCGTCACAGGGCTCTTGAGCCTGAAGAAGCCCCGGATCCACTCCGGCGGGACCTTGCCGGAGGGGTCCTTATCCGCGTCCGTGTAGAGCAGACTGGCGTAGTGCTGGGCGGCGCGATGCCCCTCGCGCAGGAACTCCAGCCGGCCGGTGCGTAGGTAGCCGTTGAGGAAGGCCTGGGCCCGGTCGTAGAGCCAGGGCTCGTTGTCGGTCTTGTAGGGGATTCGGGTATCGGGCGCGGCCTTGGGGCCCGTGTCGTTGATGGCGGTGCTGAAGAAGTCGATCTGTCCCCGGTCGAAGGCGCTCAGGAAGCCGTGGTAGGCCGACGGCGTGCCCAGGGGGACGATGCCGCTGGCGGCGAGCCACTCGGAGGGAAGCAGAGCGTAGACCTTTGGCTCTCGGACGCCGTCCTCCGCGCCATAGGTGCCCTCCTTGGCCAGGCGCCAGGTGCTTCTGACTGGCACCTCCTGGGCCACGTCCTGGGTGCGTCGCGTGCCCAGTTCCACCGTTACGGTCTCGGGCTTCACGTCGGTGAAGGTGCGGGAGATCTGGATGAGCACGCTTCGGATGCCGGGCTTCTGAGGCTTGGGAAGGCCGGCCGGGAGCAGTGAGCCAGGCGGGATGGAGCGCCACGGACCCAGGCTCTTCACGTGCGCCGGTATCTCCTTGCCCCCACTGTCCGTCACCGCCACCAGGTCCGTGCTCTGCAGCAGGCCGGGCGGCAGCGGCAGGCCGAAGGAGACGGTCTGCGTCTCACCGGTCGCCTCCATGCTGGGAACCAGCCTCACCGGTACCCGGTAGGGGCCGCCAGCTCCCGCCTGTGCTCCGCAGGCGGACAGTCCGGCCCAGCAGGCCAGCGCCAGCAGCGCCTTGAGTTTGCTTCGGTTGAGTCCTCTCCCCATCGCCGCCTCTGCTCCTTGCATGCCCATCTCCCAGTGGCACCAGCCCGCCCCTCACACACCAGTCGGCGCCCGAGGGGTCGCCAAGTGCCCGGTGACCTGGGATGCCCGCTACAGGGGTTGTAGCGCCCTTTCTGCCGTGGCTGGTAGCCCATCTGGGTGATGCCAGAGGGCCGTCCGGCCAGCCGCCGAGGGGCGAGGCGTGGCGGCTAGGCCATAAGGTCTCCGCGGGGAGGAGCGCGAATCAAGGGGTTGCAGGAGGAGAGCACCTACAACGAGGTGCCCCGTGCCGCCCGGACTGGGGTTGGCGCGAGGGATCTTGGTCCGGCAGACTGTGAAGAGAAGGAGACGCTTCATGCCGCATAACCCTGGCTACACCGATACACCCATGATTCCAGGCATGCCCTACAGGGTTCATGACGCCCAGAGGCCTCAGCCACCGGTCGTTCAGCCGGGGACGGAGAGCACCCAGGATCGCCCCGGCACGCCTCCCTCCGACGCCGTCTGCCTCTTCGACGGCACCAACCTGGACGCTTGGCAGAAGTCCGGCGGCGGCGAGCCCGGCTGGCGGCTGGTGGACGGCGCCATGGAGGTGGAGCCCCACTCCGGGAGCATCGAGACCAAGGAGCACTTCGGGGACTGCCAGCTCCACATCGAGTGGGCCTCACCCTCCGAGGTGAAGGGCGAGGACCAGGGGCGCGGGAACAGCGGCGTCTTCCTAATGGGCCGCTACGAGATCCAGGTACTGGATTGCTACAAGAACATCACCTACGCCGACGGCCTGGCCGGAGCCATGTACGGGCAGTACCCTCCGCTGGTGAACGCCTCCCGCAAGCCGGGGGAGTGGCAGTCCTTCGACGTCCTCTGGCAGGGGCCGCGCTTCGAGGGCGACCAGCTTACCCGACCCGCGCGAGTCACCCTGCTCCACAACGGAGTGGTCATCCACAACGCGACCGAGCTGAAGGGCCCCACCCGCCACCGCGATGCCCCCCACTACGAGCCTCAGCCAGAGGTCGGTCCCATCGGCCTCCAGGACCACGGTGACCTGGTGCGCTTCCGCAACATCTGGATCCGCCCGCTGAAGGGCTACGACGAGGGATAGCAGCGCTCGACGGGGATCGTGGGGCTGGGTCGCCTCGCGAGTGCAGGCGATCACGGGAGGGAACGCATGGGTCGAGTTCTGGTGCTGTTCGACACCAGCTCCGGCAACACGGGAAAGATGGCCGCCTTGGTGGCTCAGGGCGCGGAGAGCGTGCCCGGCACCGAGGTGCGCCTCCTCAGCATCGAGGCCGCCCGGCCGGAGGACCTGCGCTGGTGCGACGGCCTGGCGGTCGGCAGCCCCACCAACATGGGCGCGATGTCCTGGAAGATGAAGCGCTTCTGGGATGAGGCGATGGCCGACGAGTGGGGGAAGGTAGACGGCAAGATCGCCTGCGCCTTCTCCTCGTCCGGCGGCTGGGGCGGGGGCGCGGAGATCGCCTGCCTCTCCACGCTGGTGGTGCTGATGAACTTCGGCTTCCTGGTTTTCGGCGTCACGGACTACGTGGGCAAGCAGTTCACGCTGCACTACGGCTCAGTGGTCGCCGGTGAGCCCCGCTCAGAGAAGGAGGTCGACTCCTGCCGGAAGCTGGGGGAGCGCCTGGCCCAGTGGGTGGCCGCCCTGGTTACGGGAGACCAGGCCCAGCATCCCCTCCGCCTGCGGGAGTTGGCGAAGGAGTGAAGGGCGGGTCGTAAGGTCGTAGGGTCGTAGGGTCGTAGGGGACGGGCCTGAGGGGCGGGTCGTTGGGTCGTAGGGGAAGGGCCTCGGAGGGTGCGGATCGGTGCGGGTGGCAGGAGTCGGTGCCCAGCGGCCCTCCGCCCGGCGGTGAATCGCCGGGCTCCGAGGCTCAATCCCGCTAAACCGGGGTTCTGAACCACCGTGGGACCTTGGGGTCAGAACCCTCCTTTCAGGAGGATTGAGCCCCTGAGCCCGGCGATTCACCGCCGGGCGGACCGCCGCCGGGCACGGACTCCTGCCACCCGCACCCACCTCCACCCTCCGAGGCCCCTCCCAACGACCCTACAACCCGCCCCTCAGTGGGTGACGGTCACCTTGTGGAGGCCTCGGGGGCTGTCGGGATCGTTCCCCTTGATCACGGCGACGGCTTGGGCCAGGATCTGGCCGGCGACGATGGAGGGGAAGGGGCTGATCACCTCGGGGACCTCTTCCTCGGGGTTGGTGGGAATCGCGATGGTGGCCATGTCGAGGGCCTCGGGGGCGTTCCCGATCGCCACGACCTCCGCTCCTCGGCGCTGCGTCTCCTCCATGACCTCGAGGACGGTCTTCAGGGCGGCGCCCTGGTTCGCGATGGCGATGACGGGGTAGCCCCGCTCGATGACCGCGATGGGGCCGTGTAGGAAGTCCGGCGAGGCGAAGGGCTGCGCGCGGATGTAGGAGGTCTCGCGCAGCTTCAGCGCCAGCTCCAGGGCGATGGAGAGGTTGTAGCCGCGCCCCAGCACCACGCACTCCTCCAGGTATCGGAAGCGCTCCACGCACCGGCGGATGCTATCCTCGCTGGCCAGCACCTGGGAGATGAGGGCGGGCAGGCGCTGGAGGTACTCCAGCAGCGTCTTGCTGCCGGCGATGGCGGAGGCCAGCAGCAGTAGGGCGCCCAGCGTGTTGGTGAAGGTCTTGGTCGCGGCCACCGCGTACTCGCGGTTGGCGTGCAGCCCCACGGCGAACTCGGCGGCGCCCACCAGCGGCGAGTCGGGCACGTTGGTCAGGGCCAGCGTGTCGGCGCCGCCCTTCCGGGCGTGCTCCAGCACGGCGATCACGTCCGCGGCCTCGCCGGACTGGGAGATGCCGACGAAGAGCCCTCCGTCCACTTTGAGCGGCGCCTGGTAGATGCTGTTGATGGAAGGGGCCGCCAGCATCACCGGGATGCCGGTGGTGGTCTCGAAGAGGTACTTGGCGTAGATGGCGGCGTGGTCCGAGGTGCCTCGGGCGGCAAAGGAGAGGTACCGGGGCGGGTTCTCGCGCCACCGCTCCGCCAGGGCCCACACCCGCTCGCCCTCGGCCTCCAGCATCCGGGCCAGGGCCACGGGCTGCTCCCGAATCTCGCTGATCATCCGCTGGCCGGCGGCCGCATCGCTCATTCTCTGCCTCCTCAATCGCTTGGATTCCGCCGAGTAGTCGCGCCATGTCCGAGGGGTCGATCACCACGGCCCGGCGGGTTGCCTCCGCCCGCGCCAAGGGCTACTCGCCGCGACGTTGGTCTCCCCCTGTAAGTTTTCGCCGCGAGGGAGCCCATGTCCGGCTTTGCGGGCACTAGACGCCGGGGCCACAGCCCCCGCTGCCAGGGATGCGGCCACCCACCGGGGAACCTGGCATCAAGACAGCCGAGCGGCGCCCCTTCGCTGGGGCTGCCTCATTTCGGCTCTATCCCAGACAGACCTCACTTGAAGGGATGAAGCACTCATGTTGATGAGGCTGGTAGACCAGAGCACGTTGCCTCGCTCCACCGCCGGGCCGCGGGCCCTTGCGCGACGCCTGGCGTTTCCGCTCCTGCCGTTGGGCGCCCTCCTCTGTCTGTCGTCTCGGCTCCTGGCGGAGCCGCTGCTTGAGGGGCTCGCCAGGCCCATCGAGGGCCGGAGCCGCAGAGCCACCTCCACCTTCCGCAAGGGACCGGACGGCAAGTACTCACCCACCGCCGACCCCCTGGGCGACCTCACGGAGCGGAGCAACTCCGACAACTTCCGCGTTCCGCCGGGCGAGACCCACGTGGTTCTCGATGAGGACGGCCCGGGCGTCATCACCCACATCTGGATGACCTTCCTGGGGCCAGAGCCGCAGGATTGGGCGCCCCAGGGTTCGGCAAACCACCAGGAGATGCTGCTGCGCGTCTACTGGGACGGCAGCAAACGGCCCGCCATCGAGGCGCCCGTAGGCGACTTCTTCGCCAACTGCTTCGGGCGCCGGAGCGACGTTCGCAGTCTGCCCGTCATCGTGGAGGACGCGGACTCCTACAACTGCTTCTGGCAGATGCCCTTCCGTAAGCACGCGCGCATCGAGGTCGTGAACCAGAGCAAGCAGTCCATCAACCTGCTCTACTACAACGTGGACTGGATCAAGAAGGACCGGATTCCGAAGGATACCCCCTACTTCTACGCTCAGTACCGCCAGGAGTACCCCGTTCAGCACGGCAAGGACTACACACTGCTGGAGACCACCGGCAAGGGCCACTACGTGGGGACCGTGCTCGCGGTTCGGACGCGGAGCCCA
Organism: Armatimonadota bacterium; assembly: GCA_036504955.1. GTDB lineage: Bacteria > Armatimonadota > DTGP01 > DTGP01 > DASXUI01 > DASXUI01. The sequence continues at coordinate 1,099 of DASXUI010000044.1, read as the reverse complement.
TCCTGGTTTGGCGAGGGCGACGAGAAGATCTACATCGACGGCGAGGCCAAGCCCTCCATCTGGGGAACCGGCACGGAGGACTACTTTCTCTCAGCCTGGGGGCTGAAAACCACCAGCACCCCCTACTTCGGCGTCCCGTACTTCGACCAGTGGGGCATCGTGGGCGGCCACACCAGCGCCTACCGGTGGCACCTGGCGGACCCCATCGTCTTCAACAAGGGCATCAAGGTCACCCTCGAGCACTTCGGCTGGATCTCCTCTGACGAGAACCCCGACCGCAAGACGATGAGCTGGAACGAGCGCGAGGATGACTACTCCAGCGTGGCCTTCTGGTACCAGACGGGCGAGCCCACCTTCACCGCCCGCGCGCCCGAGGGCGCTGAGCGGAAGCTGCCCAGCCTGGAGCGCGTCATCGCCTACGCCCGCGACTTCCGGGACGCGGCGTACCACGGCGCCGGAGCCGCGGAGACCCAGCGGCTGGACCTCTTCGACGGCCCGCAGCTCCTCTACAGGCCGGAGAAACCCGAGGGCGCCTGGCTGGAGGTCCCCTTCCAGGTGACCAAGAAGGAGCCGCTGCGCCTGCTGCTCAACCTCTGCAAGTCCTACGACTTCGGCCGGTACCAGGCCTACCTGAACGGCGTGAAGCTGGGGGACCCCATCGACCTCTACAGCGCCAACACCACCGACACGGAGGCCCACCTACTGGACTTCTGGCCGGACCCCGGCAAGTACACCCTGAGACTGGAGTGCGTGGGCAAGAGCCCCCTCTCCACCGGCTACCTGCTGGGCATCGAGTCGGTCCGCCTCCGGGAGCGCCGCCCACGAGTCACGCAGTACGCCCAGGACAAGGACAAGGACTGGAAGACGAGCCCGACGCTGTACCAGTGATGAGGGGTCGTTGGGTCGTCAGGTCGTTGAGTCGTTGGGAGGGGCCTCGGAGGGTGGAGGTGGGTGCATAGGCCCGGGTCGGTGGGACCGATCGCCCACCCCGTGAAGGGGTGGGCTGGCATTGGCGCTCCGCGCGGAGGTGCCCCGGAGGCCTTGGGTCCAAGCGCCGCGGCTCCTCCGGCCAACGGTAACGGGCTGCAACGGTGTGTTG
>DASXUI010000043.1:0-6570 GCA_036504955.1 Armatimonadota bacterium | reverse complement strand
ACGCTCTTCATTCCCAACACCCTGGAGGAGGACCCCGCCGTCGTCTACCAGGTGATCACGCTCCGGAACGAGTCCTCGTCTACCCGTCCCCTCCACGTCACCGCCTTCGCCAACTTGAGGGGCGCGACACCCGAGGACGTCGAGGGATGCTTCGACAAGGAGCTCGGAGCGCTGCTGGCGTGGAACACCAGCCAGACAGACTGGGTTCGGGTGCTCGGGTTCTCGGAGCCGGCAGCCGACTACATGACCACCCACGACGTAAGCCGGGCGGACGACCCGGTGAGTGCCTCGGAGCTCACCAGACAGGTGAGGGCCAAGGGTTCACTCTTCGGGGTGGTTGAGGTGGGTGTGGACCTGGCGCCCGGCGAGGCAAAGCGCCTGGCAGTGGTCCTGGCCTTCTCGCCGCGAGGGTCGGCCGAGGCGCGCCGGATCTTCAGTGAGGCACGCGACTTCGAGAAGGCCCTCGACCTAACCCTGGATCACTACCAGGAGGTCCTGGACATCTCCCGGATGGAGACGCCGGACCCCGTTATCAACCAGGGCGTTCAGTGGAGCAAAGCCAACATGCGCCGGGTGATGGGCACCTATCCCGTCTCTCGCGCCTTCACCAATGAGCCTGGGGTCTCCTCGAACGTGGTCATTCGGGACGTGGCCTGGTTCGTGCACGGCAACGACTGGATGGAGCCCAAGTTCTCGCGCGAAATCCTTCGAACGACCAGCCGTATGCGGTATCCGAATGGCAAGATCGCGGAGTACTTCAGCGCTCTGGACGGCCACATCGAGGACTACGGCCTCAACATCAACGACGACACGCCGCTCTTCATCCTGGCCGTTGGGCACCACTGCTTCGCGACCGGCGACAAGGACCTGGTGGAGGAGCTCCTCCCCGCCGTCGAGGGCGCGGCCAGGTACATCCTTAGCCAGCGTGACGATAGGGGACTGGTCTTCTGCTCCGCCAGGGGCCAGAACGTGTGGGGGATCGCGTCCTGGCGCAACGTGATACCCAACTACTCCATCAACGGGGCGGTGACGGAGATCAACTCGCTCTGCTACGCGGCACTGATGGTTTCCGCCAGGCTGGCCGCCTATCGGGGGAGTAAGGACATGGCCGAGGAGCTGGAGGCCGAGGCCGGGAAGCTCCGCGAGGCGATCAACACCCATTTGCTCAACCCAAGAAACGGCCTCTACTACCTTAACATCGACGTGGACGGAGGTCACCACACCGACGTCACCAGCGACCAGGTCTTCCCCGTGATGTTCGGGGTGGCTCCCGACGACGTGGCGTTCCGCATCATCTCGCGCCTCAACAGCCCGGACTTCTGGACCGAGGCAGGTCTACGGGTGGTTTCGGACCAGAGCCCTTACTACGACCCCTCAACGCAGGTGGGGCTGATGGGCGGCGTGTGGCCCGGTGTGGTGTTCTGGTACGCCTTCGCCGCGGCCAAGTACCATCCGGAGTTCATGGTGAGGGGGCTGCATCAGGGCTACCGTAGCTACCTCCAGGCGCCGCGGAAGAACAACACCGTTCCCGGCCAGTTCTCCGAGTGGTTCGACGGCGCCAGCCTTGTGAACCGTGGGATGCGCCTGTCGCCCTGGGAGCCCCCGCGCTACCTGTGGGCGGCCATCGAAGGCCTCGGTGGCGTTCTCACCAGCCCGGAGGGCGTGAAGGTGGACCCTCGCCTGCCGCCGTCCTGGAAGTGGCTGTCGCTCAGCCGCCTGCCGTGCCTGGGCCGGGAGCTGAGCTTCTTCGTTGCTCGCGAGGGACGCGACCTCCGCCTGTACGCCTCCGAGAAGGTCGAGTCCCCCTGGCCGGTCACCGTCTGCGGCGAGGACATGACGAAGCACCTGGAGGACTGGAGCGCGGACGCCACGCTGTTGGCCTTCCAGCGTGATGGCTGCATCACCGTGTGCCTGGGCAACAGCGCGAACAGGACCCTGGTGGTGCCCTGGAGCCTCCGCGGGCTACTGAAGCCTGATCGTCGCTACCGTGCCCGGACCTACAACAGCGAGTTCGGCGGTTGGGTCGATTCGGGCGAGAGCTTCGGCAGGGATCTTCGGGGCCTGGCGGTATCGGTCGAGCAGAACGGCTTCTACATCCTCACGCTGGAGGAGCTGAGCAAGTGAGGGACGCACGAGGAGGGGCAGCATGCTTCTAGAGGGGCGACGCGCTCTCATCACGGGCGCCAATACGGGGATCGGGCGGGCCATAGCGCTCCGGTACGCGGAGGAGGGAGCGGACGTAGCCGTGAACTACGTGGCCCACCCCGAAGCAGCGGAGCGCGTGGTGAAGCAGATTGAGAAGAGGGGCCGCCGGGCGGTAGCGGTGCTGGCCGACGTCACCCAAGTTGACCAGATTGCGTCGATGGTGGCAAAGGCCGTTGAGGCCTTGGGCGGCCTCGACATCTGTGTCAACAACGCCGGCGTTCAGAAGGAGGTCCCCTTCCTCAAGGTGACTGAGCAGGACTGGGACCTGATGGTGAACGTAGACTTGCGAGGCGCCTTCTTCGTTTCTCAGGCCTGCGCGCGGGAGATGGTGAAGGCGGGCCACGGCGCGATCATCAACGTGACGTCTGTTCACCAGGAGGTGGCCAAGCCGCGCTTCGCACCCTACTGCGCCGCCAAGGGCGGGGTGGGAATGCTCACCAAGACCTTGGCGATGGAGCTTGCCCCGCACAGGATTCGCGTGAACGGAGTCGCCCCCGGCGCCATCATCACGCCAATGAACGAAGACGTGATCGAGGACAAGGCTGCGAAGGAGTCGGTGTGCGAGGAGATACCCTGGGGCCGCTTCGGTCGCGCTAGCGAAGTGGCTGGTCTGGCCGCCTGGCTGGCTTCGAGGGAGGCCGACTACGTGACCGGAGCAACCTACCTGATCGACGGAGGGCTGTCTCAGCAGGTCGTCGACTACAAGGACCCCGGCCAGTCCTAGCGGGCCGGAACTCACCCCTCTCTCCGGGCCAAGCCCTGCTGGCGCGTGCCCCTTGCCTGCGACTCGGCCGTAGGCCGAGAAGGCATTGCCCCTCACCCCGCAGGGCCGCGCCCGGCCCACGGCTCCCGGACTGATGTAGTTGGGGCGCGGGCGTCTCGCCTGCGCGGCCTTCAGCCCCCCCGATCCCGTGTTGCACTTCAAGGGACCCTACATCCGGGCAGCCCAGACCCTCCAGTTGTGGGCCGCCGCCAGGTCGTGCAGGCGAGACGCTTGCGCCCCAGCTACCTCCAGTGGCAGCTAGTGGCGGGGTGAGGCGGCTTGGTGCGCCCTAGAGCAGGCTAGCTCCTTCTCGGCCCTCGGCCCAGTCACACGCAGGGCGCTCGCGCCGAGTGCGAGCATCTTGCTCGTGCCACGGGGAACGAGCCGGTGGCCGCGAGGGGTGGAGGATACCGGCGGGCCGATGGATCCTCTCCCGAGCAGCTGCCGAGCCGCAGGCGCGCCATGCATAGCATGGGCTAAGAGAGTGAGCGACAGGAGCTTGGGCGCGCGTGAGGAAGTGGCCGTATGGGCCTCCTGCCACCATGCGCGTTCGCGGGGCCCGAGGAGTGGAACGATGGTTCCCCACAGCCCGGCCGGCGCTCCGCGCCGTGCACCCCTGCCGCTCTACCTGGTGGCCTGCCGCATCTCCAGGGGCGTGCTGGCGACAGCGCTCCTGGTGGCAACGCCGGTCCTGGCGCAGGCCTCCGCCTCCGGGAAGCCTACATTGGGCCAGGTCATTCAGGTGACACGGGCGGCCATCGGGATCAGTTCGCCCTCAGACATCGTCTCATGGGCTGACGTGTCACCCGCCTGGGCCGATGGCACGCGCGGGGACGGCTGGGTGCGGCTCGACGACGCAGTCGCCCTGCTCAGGTGGTCTCTGGGGATCGACCCCATGCCGCCGGACTCGTCGCCCGTACGGCAATGGCATGAGGTGGAGACCGTCCCCGGCGGCATCGTGGATGTGGATGCCACCCGGATCCTCTACGTGGAGGCGTCGGGTACGCAGTCAGTGCTGAAGGTGCGCACTCGGGGTAAGGATGCCGACCAGGCGGTCGAGACCGTGGCGGACGCTGATGCTCCGGTCTATGGGTACCTTACGCCGGCGGGAGCCTTGTGGGTGGCGCCCAAGGTGCCGCACGTGGGGATGGAATTCGATGTGTACGAGTGGCGCGGCGGGCAGGTCCGCTCGCTGGGCACGCTGGCGGACCCGTCGTCGATGGTGGCCTCGGGCGGACGCGCGCTCTGGGCCGCAAAGGGGGGGTGGGAGCTGCTTGACCTCGCCACCGGGCAGTCATCGGTGCTGTCCGTCGGGTCCGGCTCTGGTGCGGACCTATCAGAGTCGGGGACCCTGGTCTACGCCTCCGACACCGATCACCGGATCTACCGGAGCGTGGGGGGAGTCGCGACCGCCATCTCCGATGGTGCGTACGTGTCGGAGTATCCCCTCACCGATGGCACCCTGGTGGCCTACCGGCAGCGTACGTCGGGGTCCGAGGAGCTCTACCGGGTCGTCCTGTGGGCACCGGGCGGTGAGGTGTTCCATACGGACTGGGTGGCCGTCGCACCCAGTCCAGGGCTAGGCTACCAGGTGCTGAAGGGCTGGATCGCCTACTCCGTACCCGGCGCTACGGGCGCCTTGGCGGCGTGGCTGAAGCCGCCCGTTGAGGAGGGGTTCCGGCAGCTCTCCCCGTTCGGCGAGGACCGGCAGATCGTAGCGATGGCACCCAATGGCGAGGTGGCGCTCTACCGGGGCCTGCGGGTGGTGCTTACCCGGAGGAGCCCTCAGGAGACGGAGTTCGGCTCGAACGCCGCCTGGTACTTCTGGCGCGACGGGTACTGGTACAAGGCGGAGCGCGGTGTCCTCTCGCGCTTCGAGCCCTAGCGGCCTTAGGCAGCGGCAAGGAGCTACTTCACCACCAAGACACTGAGTCACCAAGAGGCACCAAGAACTGCCTTGGCACGAAGGCGCGGAGGGAGACCCATTGTGGGTCCTCCTGGTGCCTCGCCGCTGAAGTGGTTTGTGGTCGCTGACATGGTAGGCGCCTGGGCTGCCCCGCTTCCCTAGAGGCGGACCTCTACCTCCCGCCCCGTCTCGGCGCTCTCGACGGCGCCAAGGACCATTGCCAGGCTCTTGATGTTGTCGGTGCCCACGGTCTCCGGAGTGCCGCCGTGGAGCACGCAGTCCACGAACTCGCGAAGGAGACCGGCGTGCCCGCCACTCCTTGTGTCCGGGCCAGCCGGGGGCACCACGACGTCCGCCATGTCGGAGTGGAAGCCTCCCGTCGCGGAGACCTTCTGGGCTCGATAGGCTTCGGCTCCGTCCCAGGTAGCGCTTCCCTGGGTGCCGATAGCCCGCCAGTCACACTCCCAGGTCGTGTTCAGCCCCTCGCTGCACCAGCTTCCGCGGTACGTGTAGACCAGGCCGCCGGTTATCCCGAAGACCGCGACGGCCGAGGCGTCGTGGTCGTACCAGGAGCCGGCCGGGTTCCACTCCTTACAGTAGACGGACACGGGGTCCGCGCCTGAGATGAACCGCGCGGCATCGAAGGTGTGGATCGCCATGTCCATGAGTAGGACGTGCTCCATTTGGTCGCGGAAGCCGCCGAAGTGGGCACCGATGTAGAAGTCGCTGTTCAGCGTGGTCAGCTTCCCGAGCTCGCCCGAGATCAGCAGCTTCCGCAGGCGTCGGATCCGTGGGTCGTAGCGCCGGTTCTGGATGACGGCGAACAGCCTGTCCGCCTTGCTGGCGGCCTCCAGGCAGCGGCGGGCGTTGGCCATGCTGTCCGCCAAGGGCTTCTCCCCCAGCACGTGGCATCCGTGCTCCAGTGCCCGGACGGTGATGTCTACGTGCACCTCGGGCGGCGTGCAGTCGAAGACGGCATCCGGCGACAGCTCGTCTAGAACGGCCTCCAGGTCGGCGCTGACCACGGCGCTGGTGAGACCGAACTCCTGAGACCGACCACTTGCGGCCTCCTCGCGGAGGTCGACCAAGCCCACCATATCAAGCTCCGGTATGTCTCTGGCCGCCGTGAGCCACGCGTGGCTGATCCCACCACAGCCCACCATCACCGCTCGAACCCGCTCGCCCATATGCCCCTCCTGCCCGGCGCTACTGGAGCGTCACTTCGCCGTCGTCACCCCCGCCCTCGCCGGGGTCCAGCCTGGCCTGACGTCAGGGACCTATTGGCGGCTCAGGGCGCCCTTGCCTCCGTGGAAGCCTCCTCGCTTGCCTCGCGATCTGGTGAGGGCGCTGGCCCCGCGCCGTTCGGCAGCAGGGCAGCCGAGGCGGCACGCACGCAGGAACCTGAGGGCGCGCGGCCAAATGGTGACACACGGAGACTAGAACAGGAAGGGAGGCGTGATGGAGCAGGGGACCCAGCAACTGGGTGACGGCGTTACCGCGAAGCGAACGGAGTGGGGGAGCCACCGGCTCGATCTGTGGGTGGAGGGCCAGTCGGTCAGTCGCCTCCACATCCACCCGATGACCATACGCATCGGTCAGTGTAAGGTGCGGATGGACGGTATTGGCGGCGTTGGCACGGATGAGGACTGTAGGTACAAGGGCTACTCACGCCGCGTCCTGGAGGCGGCCGTCAAGT
>DASXUI010000042.1:0-4839 GCA_036504955.1 Armatimonadota bacterium | reverse complement strand
GTGAGGGGGTGTGTAGGTGAGGGGGTGAGGGGGTGAAAGGACCTCAGCTTGGCGACTCTGGCAACCACAGGCCAGCTTCTGAGGCCCTTTCACCCCCTCACCCCCTCACCCACACACCCCCTCACTCCTTGCCGCCGACCTACCTGCCTACTTCCTGGGCTTGCGCTTGTGCTTGGTGTCCTCGAAGACGTACAGGCCGGTCTTGCCGGGGCAGACCAGGCATAGGCCGCCGTTCTTGAAAAGGTCCACCGCGGTGATCTCGAGGCCGGTGCCGGGGCTGTTCGGTGCGAAGTCCTTCTGGGCGCTGCGCTCCTCGGCGGTGGCGGGGGCGTTGGCGGCGGGCGCGCTCTCGCTGATCACCATCTTGTCCCAGTTGTGGTCCTTCTTGTTGTACCGGTAGGCATACACGCAGGGAGCGTCGGTGGCGCCGGGCTCTGCCTCATGGGCGTAGACCCGCTTACCCGTTACGAGCCACGGATCTCCATCGTTGTCCAGGTCAACCGGCATCAGCACGTGGGACTCGGACCAGCTCTTGTCGATGGTCCGCTTCTCCCACTGGCGAGAGCCGCCGGGCCCCCGGGTCTGCTTCAGCCAGAACATACCGTAGTCGTGGCCCATACCCCACACGATGTCGCTCAGGCCGTCGCCGTCCACGTCGTAGGCGAGGATGGAGAGGCCAGTGGGACCAAGGTCGAACTCCTTGTGAAACACCCACTTGTCAGCGGGGTTGGCGGGGTGCTCGAACCAGCCGGTAGGAGTGATGATGTCCACCCGGCCGTCACCGTTCACGTCGCCGTAGCCAAGGCCGTGGCCGGCGCCCTCGGTGCCCAGGTCGTGCTTGATCCACTCCACGCTGCCCTTGCCGGGCTTCCACTCGTACCAGACCACCACGTTCACGGAGTTGGGGAGCAGCTCCGGCCTCCCGTCGCCGTTGATGTCCGCGAGGGCCAGTGCTTCGATTGGCCCGGGCTTGTCGATAGGGTGCTCCACCCAGGGGTCGCCCAGCTTCCTGGGATGCTCCACCCACACGAGGGAGCTGTCGAAGTAGCTGGCGATGACGACGTCCGGGAGGCCATCGCCGTTCACGTCGGTAACGAAGTTGGAGAAGTCCTTGTAGTAGTGGCCAGCGGGCGCGACGTCCCTGAAGTGGTGGCGCTTCCAGGTAGGGGCCTCGTACCACGAGTCGCCGCAGACGATGTCGAGCTTTCCATCGCCGTTGATGTCGCCAACACCGGCGCACTCGAAGCTGGAGGTTGCGTTGATAACGTGCTTCTTCCATCTACCCTCGGCGGCGATGGAGCTGTCAGCAGCGCAGAGAAGCAGGGGCAGGGCAAGGAGCAGGACGGCAGCGTAGTCCATGAGTTGGCACTCTCCTGACACAGGGGGATGGGACTGTGTACCCAAGCGGCGCGCGGCGGCCCGGGCCGGAACGGCGCGGCAGGAGCCCCTGTGGGGATAGTTGCGAGGACAGACTCCTAGCCGCTACTCGTACCGAACAATGTAGCGGTACCCCTCATCACGTTTCATCTTCTCCAACGCCTCGTTGATCTCTTCCAGCGCGATGAACTCCGTTACCAACTCATCGACCTTCAGTCGCCCCTCCATATACCAGTCCACCAACTCGGGAAGCTGTGAGCGCCCGCTGCAGCCTCCGAAGGCGGTGCCTGTCAGCGAGCGGCCGGAGATGAGCATCCTCGGCACCACGCAGAGTTCCTTCCCCTTGGCCGCCACACCGATGAGACAGCACTTGCCGCCGCCATAGCGGCACGCCTCGAAGGCCTGGCGCATCACTTCGGTGTTTCCGGTTGCCTCGAACGTGAAGTCGGCGCCCCCGTCGGTGAGCTGCTTCACGGCCGATACGCCGTCCTCCTGGGCCGCGTTGATGGTGTGCGTGGCCCCCATCAGGCGGGCCATCTCCAGGCGCTCCTCGTGCAGGTCCAGCGCGATCACCTGGCTGGCCCCAGCCAGTCTGCAGCCCTGTACCGCGCTGAGCCCGATGGGCCCGCAGCCGAAGACGGCCGTGGTCGCCCCCTCCGTCACCCCTGCGGTCCACAGCGCGGCCCCCACGCCCGTGGTGATGCCACATCCCAAGAGCCCCAGGCGGTCGAGGGGCGCGTCCGGGCGTACCTTGGCGGCCGCGATCTCCGGGACCACGGTGTACTCGGCGAAGGTCGACGTGCCCATGAAATGGTGAAGCTCTCTGCCACGCCAGTGCAGCCGGCTGGTGCCATCCGGCATCATACCGATCTCCAGCGTGTCGTCGATCGCGCTGCACAGGTTGGTGAGGGGAGAGCGGCACTGCGGGCACTCCCCGCACTCTGGGATGAAGAGCGGGATCACATGATCCCCCTCCTTCAAAGACCTCACACCGGGCCCGACCTCCACCACCATGCCCGCCCCCTCGTGCCCCAGCACCGCGGGCATCAGGGGGTTGTTCGCGTTGCCGCTCATCTCATGGAGGTCAGTGTGGCAGATGCCGGTGGCCGTCAGCTTGACCAGTACCTCCCCCTCACGAGGCCCATCGACCGTGATCTCATCGATCACGAGCGGCTTCCGCTCCTCCACGAAGATGGCCGCCTTAGCCTTCATCCCGCCCTCCCCCTCCCGGCCCAGTCGCCATGGCCCTAGAGACGTCCGCCCATCACCCTACGGGCAGCGCCATCCGCTCTACGTTGCGCTGATGCTTCCAGTCCACGAAGCGCCACCAGTCGGCCATGTCCTCCGGAGGCGGGAAGGCGGCCTGGATCTGCTCTAGGCTGCGCCCTTCGGCGGCGAGCCGGGGTACGGTGGCGGTCAGCTCCCGGAAGTAGTTCAGGTACCGCCTCACGTGCTCCTGGGTCAGAACGGGCCCGTGGCCGCAGACCACGATCTCCGCCTCGTACGAGAGGATCCGCCCCAACACCTCGTCGGTCCGCGCCGCCCTCTCCGGCGTATCGCCTCGCTGCATCGCCAATCCCCAGCCAAACAGGTCCGCGACGTGGAGCACCTTCGCCCAGGGGAGGTACACCACCGAGTCGGCGGGCGTGTGCGTCCCGCCAAGCCACTCAATGCGGGCCTCGCGGCCATCCCCCTCAAGCACGTAGCTCCCGCCGAAGGTTACGTCCGGCTGGCCGTCCCGGGCATCCGTGGCCGGCCCGCAGGACTCGTGGGCGATGATCGTGGCGCCCCTCGACGCGAAGTAGGGGTTGCCTGCTATGTGGTCCTCGTCCCAGTGGGTGTTGATGACCCACCGGACCTGCTGGCCGGTGATCTCATGGACGTACTGCTCGATCCTGGGAGCCAGCCCAGGATCCTCCAACGTATCCACCACCACGGCCCCGTTCCCCAGGTCCGCCCACAGGCAGTTGTCCACCGCGTTCCGCAGATGGACGCCGTCGGCCAACCGTAGGATCTGCCCCTCCTCAAACTCCATGTCTCGCCTCCGCCGACGGCACATTGGTCGCCGGACCCCATCGTCAGCCTCGCCGTCCCGGCCACACCAATGGATACACAGACCAAGTCACGCGGGTTCCACCGGGGGCAAGGGCAAAGCGGCGAGGCGAGACCCAGAAGCTGACGTGCAGCAAGAGAGCCACACGTGCAGGGGGCACAGGAGGAGACGCCAGCAGGCGCTGAGAGAGGCGCCTTGGAGAGATGGGTGTCGGCCTATACGGACTGCCCGCCGGGCAGGTGGTACACCTGTCCGGTCTGGGGGTCAACGAAGGGGGTGTTTGGGGGAAGGATCAGCCGCCCCGTGGGGTCCCACGGCAGGCTGGTGGGGATGAGGCCGTCGAAGTAGCCCCAGGCATGCTGAACTACGTGGTCGCCCCCCGCCATCAGGTACTCGAAGATGCGGCGGCGCTCGATCGTGCCGTCCGGGCGCTTCCCAACGGCAACACTCCTAACGGAGAAGTTGTTGTTGAACTTAACCCGTCCGACCCAGCCCACCCAATCGTCCAGGCGTCGTGGGGTGGCGATCACGCCGTCGTACAGATAGGGCTCGGCGAAGGGGTCCAGGGGATTCAGCTCAAAGGTGATCCGAAGCTCATACTTCCACAACGGCACCCTGGGGTCCGGTCTGGTGGGCCGGAGCCAATAGGGCATGGACTCCAGCGGCACCTCCTCGGTGGTGTGGATCACGTTGAGCGCCACCAGGATGGTCTCTTCCTGGCGGGTTACCGGGTTGGTGACGGTCATCTCCTCAAGACCGCGCTGGGAGCTGCCGCCAATCCAAGCGAAGCGGTCCTCGGAGATGAGGTAGGGCCGGAAGCGAAGCTGCCCATTGAGGGGCATCACGGGCACGCCCACTATCCGCGAGGTCTCCGCGTCCAGCGCCACCCGCCCTATCCACGAAGGGTCCAGACGGGTGTACCGACCCCGGTACGGCTCAGCACGAAGGAAGTCGTGTCCGCCGCGCTTGGAGCGGAACTCCCAAAGGTCCACCTCCCGCGGCTCGGAACCGAAGAGGAGGGAGACCCGAGTGCGGCTGGCGTCCTTCACGCAGGCCTCCGGGTCGTCGTAGACCTCCGGCGGCAGCCCCAGGTCCAGAAGCGCCTTCTTGTTCTCCTCGATGAGGAGAGGGTGCACTGGCTTCTGCCTGAAAAGCCCGTTGGGGTCCTCAGGAGGGCCGACAGCCCGCCCCTGACGCTGCTTCTTGTGCCGAGTGACGACCCTTCGGGCGAGCTGCTGCTCCAGATGCCGCAGCTCCTGAGGCATCGTCTGGAGCAGCCGCGACTCCTCCAGGTCCTTGACCGGTACCTCCTCCAGAAGCGCGAGGAGACCATCCGCGTCAAGGATGGTGGACTCGAGCAGGGGCGCCGGGCCGCCGTTGGCGACGACGTAGGTCAGGTTGATCTTGTG
>DASXUI010000041.1:0-3204 GCA_036504955.1 Armatimonadota bacterium | reverse complement strand
CAGGCCAAGCTGACGACCATGGTGGACCGAGTCACCACCACCGTCGGCGGCCCGCAGTCTCTGGTGGAGATCCTCAACCGTGGCGATCGAAGTACGGAGCGCGTGATCCTGCAGTCCCTGGCCTCGGAGCAACCGGAGCTGGCTGACGAGGTCAAGCAGCTCATGTTCGTCTTCGAGGACATCCAGAAGCTGGACAATCGCACGATTCAGCTCATCCTCCGCGAGGTGGAGTCCGACGACCTGCGACTGGCGCTGAAGGGCACCAACGAGTCCTTCCGAGACATCATCTTCCGCAACATGTCGGAGCGCGCGGCTCAGGGCTTCCGCGAGGACATGGAGATGATGGGCCCGGTGCGCGTGCGTGACGTGGAGATGGCGCAGCAGAAGATCGTGGCCATCGTCCGGCAGCTCGAAGAGGCCGGAGAGCTCGTCATCGCTCGTGGCGTCGAGGACAACCTCATTGAGTAGCATCCTCAAGGCCGAAGGCGCGCGGGCTCAGCTGGAGCAGGCCGCGGTCTTTCGACTGGAGCCGCCGGTCTTCGATGTTGAGCCAGAGGAGGAGCTCCCTGAGGAGCCCATCGAGGAGGAGGTGCCCGAGGAGGAGGTCGACCTTGGACCGCCGCCCCCCTCCCCCGAAGAGGTGGCCCAGGCCATTCTCGACGAAGCCAGGCGGCAGGCCGAGGCCCTGCTGGCTCAGGCCCGATCCGAGGCGGAGTCGGTCCGCCGGCAGGCCCATCAGGATGGGATCGAGCTGGGCCGCCAGGAAGGGGCTCAGGAGAGCTCCCGGCTTCACCAGGAGCTGCTGGGGATCCAGGAGGACCAGCGGGCGCAGCTAGACCGGTTCTCTCTGGAGATCGAGCCTGCGTTGGTGGGATTGGCCCTGGAGATCGCCTCGGCCATCGTCCATTACGAGGTCGAGAGCGGCCATCCCGTGGCCTTGGAGACAGCTAAGGCTTGCCTTCAACGGGTTCGCGACGCGGGCCTGGTTCAGATGCAGGTGAATCCGGAGGACCTGGGGTCCGTGATGGCGGCCCGGGAGGAGCTGAAGTCCCTGGCGGCCGGCGTTTCGGAGCTGCAGATCCTGGCGGACCGCCGGGTGGAGCGCGGCGGTTGCCTGGTGGAGACCCAGAAGGGTTACTGGGATGCTCGGGTGCGGCCTCAGACCGGCCGGGTACGGGCGGCGCTGACAGAGGAGGAGCATGCTTACCACCCCGGATCTGAGTAGGTACACAGAGCGCCTGTCACGGTTGGACCCCATCACCGCCTGCGGGCGGGTGTGCCAGGTGCTCGGCGTCCTGATCGAGTCCGAGGGGCCGGAAGCGGCCGTGGGAGACCTCTGCTACATCCGCCGGCGGTCCGGCGAGCGCGCCATTGCCGCGGAGGTGGTCGGCTTCCGCAGCGACCGCGTGCTGCTGATGCCTCTGGGTGAGATGGAGGGAATCCCTCCGGGAGCGACGGTGGAGACCACCGGCAGCACCCTCAGGGTGAAGGTAGGCACCTCGATGCTGGGGCGCGTTCTGGATGGACTGGGGCGCCCCATTGATGGTCGGGGCGGCTTCATGGCCGAGCGCGAGGTCTCCGTGAATCGCCAGCCTCCCCACCCGCTGGAGCGGGCGCGCATCCACCGCACCATGTCCGTGGGCGTGCGGGCCATCGATGGCCTCATCACCTGCGGGCGCGGGCAGCGCGTGGGTATCTTTGCCGGCAGCGGCGTGGGCAAGAGCACCTTGCTGGGCATGATCGCCCGAAACACCGAGGCGGACGTGAACGTGATCGCGCTCATCGGTGAGCGCGGTCGTGAGGTCCGGGAGTTCATTGAGAAGGATCTTGGGGAAGAGGGGCTTCGCCGCTCGGTAGTTGTGGTGGCGACGTCTGACCAGGTGGCCATCGCCCGAATCAAGGGCGCGCTCGTAGCCACCACCATCGCGGAGTACTTCCGGGACCTGGGCAAGGACGTCCTGCTGATGATGGATTCCGTCACGCGCTTTGCCTGGGCACAACGCGACCTCGGGCTGGCGGTGGGGGAGCCTCCGACGACCCGTGGCTACACCCCCTCAGTCTTCGCCCTCCTGCCGCGCCTGCTGGAGCGTTCGGGGACCGCGCAGAAGGGGTCGATCACCGGCCTCTACACCGTGCTGGTGGACGGCGACGACATGAACGAGCCGGTGGCGGACGCGGTGCGCAGCATCCTGGATGGCCACATCGTGCTCTCCCGGCACCTGGCTCAACGCAACCACTACCCGGCCATCGACGTGCTTGCGAGCGTGAGCCGCCTGATGGGGGATCTTACCGAGCCGACGCACCGGGACAAGGCCGGGCAGGTGAGAGACCTGATGGCGACCTACCATAACTCCGAGGAGCTGATCAACATCGGTGCCTACGCCCAGGGGAGCAACCCGAAGATCGACAGCGCCATCCTCCACCACGAGTCGATTGGGGGGTTCCTGCGCCAGAACGTGGAGGAGCCGGCCCCCTACGATGAGACGCTGGCGAAGCTCGCGTCGCTAGGGTAGAGTCCAGGGAGCGGTCGTGGGTTGAGGGGCGGAAGGACTGCCGATCGAGTAACGAGGCCAGGCCCCCTTTCACCCTCCCTGTGGGCGAAAACGGAGGCGCTGGCCCCGCGTCTGCGGACCAGACGTTCCCGCGGAGGTATTCCGATGACGGCCAGAGGCGAGGCTCTGCCAAAGCACCCATCACCGGCTACCGCCGCTTGGTTCACAACCAGCCTAGCACCCTGGTCTGACAGGAGAACCGAGCTCCCGGTTCAGGGAAATGTCAGTGTTGCCTTTCTCTGAGTCGCTATTAGAACAGTAAAGCCTTCGCACGTATCAAGTGGCCGAACATAGGTGAAGCCAGCGGCGGCGGGGACTTGAGGATCTTGGGCGCTCGGTCGAAAGGGCAGTTGGTTGGCCTGGGCTATACACGAGAGCGTGTGGAAGCCCGCGCCAGGCACGAGGCGCTTTCGCGCCGTGCCTTGTGCAGGTCAGACTAGAACGAAACCGTTGGTGAGGCGTACCCATGGCAGCATCGCCCGATCTATCGCTGGTCATACCCGTCTTCAACGAGGTGGGGAATCTTCGGACGCTCCAAGAGCGGATCGGCGCCGCACTCGACCCACTGGCGATGCCCTATGAGGTCATCTACGTGGACGACGGGTCCCAGGACGGCAGCTACGAGCTTCTGGAGAGTCTGGCGGCCAAGGAC
>DASXUI010000040.1:0-1742 GCA_036504955.1 Armatimonadota bacterium | reverse complement strand
CTCTCGTCTTCCCCCAGAATCGACTCCAGCTCGTTGAGCGTGGTGCCCATCTCCTCTGGGTCGTCGTCCGTCAGCGAGTGGCTGAGGAAGAGGTCTAGCTCCTCGCGCTCCCCGTCCGGCAGCAGGCTGGCCCCCCGCCGTTTGGAGGTGACCTCGCCCTCCCGGAAGTCGTAGAGGTCCTCGTAGGAGCGGTCCAGAATCTCCTGCAGCTTACCCGCGTTCATAGCACCTCCCATGCGTGGCCCTGACGGGCCGCTTCGCCCCATTCTACGGAGACCCGGAAAGGGGAGTCAAGAAGCGTCGGTTTCGAGGAGGGGCCGGCGGGCGCCAGGAGTGCCGTGGGCCAGCCCGAAGGGAGATAGCAAAGAAAGGAGGGGAGCTGGATGCGTTCCCTGCTGCTGTTGCTGGTTGCCGCCGATCTCTTCGCCGTGTTGGGGACCGCCGACGCGAAGATCACCTTAGCTTCGAAAGGAAAGGCCAGGATGGTTGTCCTCGTACAGCCGGGAGCCACCGCCCCGGAGCGCCGTGCCGCCGCGGAGTTGGCGGACACCCTCGCGAAGGTGTGTGGCGGGGAGTTCAAGGTCGAGGAGCGAGCGAAAGATGCGCCAAGTCGGGCCCTCATCGTGGGCGATGGCCCCCTGGCAAAGCAGTGCTTCCCGGGGGTCGACCTCTCGAAGCTGGGTTCCGAGGAAGGCGTGATCCGCACTCAGGGGCAGCGGATGCTCCTGGCCGGCGGGCGCCCCAGGGGTACGCTCTACGCCGTCTACCGCTTCCTTCAGGATGACCTCGGTATTCGGTGGTGGGCGCCCTGGGCCAGCACCATTCCCAGCCGGCCCACCCTCTCGCTGCCCGAGGTGAACCGGGACATCAAGTCCGCCTTCGAGATGCGCGAGCCCTTCTGGTTTCCAGCCTTCGACGGTGACTGGGCCAACCGGAACGGGGTCAACGGCCAGGCCGCGCGCCTGACCCCCGAGATGGGCGGCAAGGTGATCTACAAGGGCTTCGTTCACACCTTCTACCCTCTCGTCCCTCCGGACACCTACTTCGCCACGCACCCGGAGTGGTACAGCCTAGTCGGCGGCAAGCGGACCACTCAGAACGCCCAGCTCTGCCTAACCAACCGGGAGCTGCGAGACTTCGTGGTGGGGCGGGTGAAGGAGTGGCTGCGGGAGTCGCCCGACGCCTCGATCCTCTCACTCTCCCAGAACGACTGCTTCAACCCCTGCGAGTGCCCCAACTGCAAGGCCATCGATGACCGGGAGGGCAGCCACTCCGGCACCCTTCTCGACTTCGTGAACTACGTGGCGGAGAAGATTGAGCCGGAGTTCCCGAAGGTCTCCATCGACACCCTGGCCTACCAGTACACCCGCCAGGCACCCAAGATGCTGAAGCCCCGGAAGAACGTGATCGTCCGCCTCTGCTCCATCGAGTGCAACTTCGCGGCTCCGCTCACTGACCCCAGCAACGCCTCCTTCGCCAAGGACATGACCGATTGGTCCCGGGTGGCGGACCGCCTCTACGTGTGGGACTACACCACCAACTTCACGGACTACGTGCTTCCGCACCCCAACTGGTTCGCACTCGGTCCCAACGTTCGCTTCTTCCGTGACCACAAGGTGCGCGGGCTCTTCGAACAGGGGGCCTACCAGTCGCACGGTTCCGAGATGTCCGAGATGCGCTCCTGGGTCCTCGCCCGGCTTCTGTGGAACCCGGACCAGGACGACAGCAAGCTCATCGACGAG
>DASXUI010000039.1:0-1540 GCA_036504955.1 Armatimonadota bacterium | reverse complement strand
GTGCGGCCCCTCCTGACGCTGAGGGTTGACGCCCTTCCCGTGGTGCTGGTCGACGGACGAATGCGCGCCCAGCCGCCCCGCGGCGCCGATGGGGAGCACGGCGATACTGCCGCTGCCGTAGTTGGCCACCAGGGCGTTTCTGCCGCTGTGGTCGACCGTGACGAAGCACGGACCGTTGCCGCCGGAGGGCTGCTGGTTCAGGACCGTGAGCTTCCCGTCCTTGGGGTCCACGGCGAAGGCGGTAACGGCGCCCTGAGGCTTGCCCTGGAACTGCCCAACCTCGTTGACGGCGTAGAGGTACTTCCGGCTGGGATGTATCGCCAGGAAGGACGGGCTGTCCACCACGGGGGCCTCCCCCTCAGGCGTCAGCGCGCCGGAGGCTAGGTCCAGGCGGTAGATGCCGATTCCCTTGCCCGCCCCCGGGCCCCAGGTGTAGCGGCCCACGTAGACGCGCATGGCCTTGGGCGAAGAGCCCTGTGCAGTGGCGGCCGATGCCATTGGAATGTCCTCCCCAAGGAGCGCGTACCCCGCGCCCAGCAGCAGGCCGCCCAAGGCAGCCCGACGAGTGATCGCCACGATTCCTCCTTCTCCCCGCTCACCACATTCGCGGGCCGCCTCGCGGCGCCGTCGGCGGCCGGAACGCGCGGGCTATTCCCTCTCCACCACTTGAGGTCCCCTTCGCTGTTCTGACCGCCCTTCTTGGCTCCTCCAACGCCGGCCCACGTATGGGCGTTGCTTACAAGCTGCTCCTTGCATGGCGCCGCAACGCCGGATGGCGTATCATGGAGACGGCGCAAGGCATTCACGGGACCCAGCGAGTGCCCTGGAGCGCGCCGAGCTATCTGCTTGTCTACTACGGCAAACTAACATAGAGGGGCGCGGCGAAGAGTGGCGGGATTCGGTACCAGGGCCTGGTTCTTCCTCCGTTGGGGGGTCTACTACAACCTGGAGCTCATGTGGCTTCAGTCCCGCGCGCCGGCGGAGACGAAGGACGGCCGTCGAGCTCCCAGGAGCGCCGGGGGCGCCGAGATGGACGGCCGAAGGCGGCAGGCGCAGCTCGAGGTGTACGAGGTGACCAACGCCTACGGCTCCATCTGTGCCTCCTGCGGCAACTGCTGCCGGGAGGCCACGGACCGCTTCTCCGTGATGGATGCCGCCGTCCGGGCAGACACGGACCACCCGGCCCCCTCCTTCGGCACCACGCTCCTCTCGCCCGTCTGGGAGCTGTGGAACACCCTTAGGCACACGGCCATCAGGCTGGCCTCGCTGGGCAGGCCCAAGGTCGCCATGGACAAGTGCAACGTCTGCGCCCACCTCACACCCACGGGCTGCGAACTGGCGCTGGAGGACCGGCCGATGATCTGCGCCACCTGGTTCTGCCCGCGCCTGATGGCCGCCATGAGCCCCACGGACCTCCTGCAGATCTCCAAGCCGATGGCGGTGATCGAGGACATCCAACGCGAAGCCGTGAAGGACCTGAGGGGGCGAGGAGACTGAAGAGGTGAAGAGGCGAACAAGGCCTCGGTGTGAGGGAGGAGGG
>DASXUI010000038.1:0-22388 GCA_036504955.1 Armatimonadota bacterium | reverse complement strand
GCGCGCGGGGGTTCGGCGGGGTGGCGCCGAACCCCCGCTTACTCATGTGCCGGCGCGCGTTTCCACGCGAGGGGCGGTGTAGGCCGTCTGGTCGAAGGAGCGGAGCCTCCTCCGCCCTCGAACCCTGTTACGCATCCCCAGGGTTACCCTCCGAGGGCCTTCCCCTACGACCCTCCGACCTTGTGACCCAACGACCCTAATACGTCCAGTCGTTCTCCTTGGCCAGGGCCAGGATTCCAAGCAGGCACTCGGGGTCGGGGCGGCCTCGGGGGCCGCTGAGAAGCCAGAACTGAGAGACGGCGCCCTTGCTGTCGATGAGGTAGAGGGCAGAGGCCTTGTAGTTGGGGTAGGCCTCGATCTCGTGGGAGTTGGGGCGGTAGATCCCGTAGTCCTCGCCCACCTTCCCCTCCTCGTCGATGAGGATTCGAGGGCGGATCGACCAGGTCTCGCGGTACTCCCGGTGCTGCTCTCGCCCCCCACGGACCACGAAGACCAGCTCCGCGTTCATCGCCTGGAAGATGTGGTTGAAGGTGCTCCAGAGGGCGAACTCGCCGCGGGTGGTATGGCAGTAGACGCCCCGGCAGAAGTGCAGAATCACCATCTTCCCCCGGTAGTCGCTCAGCTTCCACGGCTGCCCGTCCGTGTCCAGCAGCTCAATCTCCGGCGCGGGGTCGCCGTTCTCCAGCCTGAACCTCACCTCAGCCATAACGCCTCCTCACTCAGCGAGCATGAAAGCACCACCAAGACACAAAGACACCAAGAAGACCCACCCGCGATGCCTCGGCGGTTGGGTCTTCTTGGTGTCTTTGTGTCTTGGTGGTGGCTGTTCTGTCCACCAGCCCGCGGCTTCTACCCGCCGATGGGCTCGGGCACTGGGGTTCCCTTGAAGATGACCTTGCCGTCCTCTACCTCCGCGCGGATGGTGTCCCCGGAGGTGAAGCGGCCGATGAGCATCTCCTCGGAGAGCGGGTCCTCGATCAGACGCTGTACGGCGCGGCGCAGCGGCCGGGCACCGAAGGCGGGGTCGAAGCCCTCCTTGCCCAGCAGCTCCTTGACCTCTCGGGAGACTTCCAGCGTCATGCCTTGGCTCTTGATCTGGTGCAGCACGTTCGCCAGCTCGGTGTCTACGATGCTCAGGATCTGCTCCTGGGTCAGCGGATGGAAGAAGATGACTTCGTCCACCCGGTTCAGGAACTCGGGCCTGAAGGTGCGCTTCAACTCGTCGCCGATGCGCTGCTTCATGCTCTCGTAGCCCTTGCCGTCCACGTCGATGCTCTTCACCGCGCGGAAGCCCACACTGCGGCCTTCGTCCAGGTTCTGAGCGCCCACGTTGGAGGTCATGATGATGACCGTGTTCTTGAAGTCCACCACGCGGCCCTGAGCGTCCGTCAGGCGCCCGTCCTCCATCACCTGCAGCAGGATGTTGAAGACGTCCGGATGGGCCTTCTCGATCTCGTCCAGCAGCACGACCGAGTAGGGGTTGCGCCGCACGGCCTCCGTGAGCTGGCCGCCCTCCTCGTAGCCGATGTAGCCGGGAGGCGCGCCCACCAGTCGGGACACGGCGAAGCGCTCCATGTACTCCGACATGTCGATGCGGATCATCGCGTTGTCGTTCTCGAACAGGAAGTGCGCCAGCGTGCGAGCCAGGTAGGTCTTTCCCACGCCGGTGGGTCCCAGGAAGATGAAGGTACCCATGGGCCGCTTGGGGTCCTTGAGGCCGGACCGGGCGCGGCGCACGGCGCGGGACACGGCCGTGACGGCCTCGTCCTGACCGATCACCTTCTCGTGCAGAACCTCCTCCATGCGGAGCAGCTTGGTGGTCTCCGCCTCCACCAGGCGAGTGACGGGGATGCCGGTCCAGCTCTGAACGATCTGGGCGATCTCATCCTCGCCCACCACGGGGCGGATGTCGCGGTTGCGGTTCTGCCACTCCTGCTCCAGGCGGGCGACCTCGGCCTGTAGGGTCTCCTTCTCGCCGCGCAGGTCCTCATTGCGCTCATAGGCTTCGCGCATGGCCAGGCCGCCGCGCTCGCGCTCGATGGACTCCAGCTTCTGCTTGGCCTCGCGAAGCTCCTGAGGCGGAAGGCTGAGCTGCAGCCGAACCCGGGAGCTGGCCTCGTCGATGAGGTCGATGGCCTTGTCCGGCAGGAAGCGGTCCGTGATGTAGCGGTGGGCCAGCTTGGCGGCGCCTTCCAGCGCGCCGTCGGTGATCTCCACCTGGTGGTGCTGCTCGTAGCGGTCCCGCAGCCCCTTCAGGATGGCGACGGTGTCCTCTTCGCTGGGCTCGGCCACCTTGACAGGCTGGAAGCGACGGGCCAGGGCGGCGTCCCGCTCGATGTACTTGCGGTACTCCTCCATGGTGGTGGCGCCCACGCACTGCAGCTCGCCTCGGGCCAGCGCCGGCTTAAGGATGTTGGAGGCGTCGATGGCGCCCTCGGCGGCCCCGGCACCCACCAGGGTGTGGAGCTCGTCGATGAAGAGGATCACCTCTCCCTGGGCCTTGCGGACCTCCTCCATCACGCGCTTCATGCGCTCCTCGAACTCGCCCCGGTACTTGGTGCCGGCCACCAGGCCTGCCAGGTCCAGGGAGACGATGCGCTTGTCCTTCAGCGGCTCCGGGATATCTTGTCGAACGATCCTCTGCGCCAACCCCTCGGTGACGGCGGTTTTTCCGACGCCGGGCTCGCCAATGAGGACGGGGTTGTTCTTGGTGCGACGGCTGAGGATCTGAATCACCCGCTCGATCTCGGTTCCGCGCCCGATGCAGGGATCCAGCTTGTCGTTTTGGGCAAGCTCGGTCAGGTCGCGGCCGAACTCATCGAGGGTGGGGGTGCGCGAGCGCGTCTTGGCGGGGCTCATGGCCACATCTCCATCCTGCAGAGCCATCACCTCGCGGCGTGTGCGCTCCAGGTCCACGCCCAGTCGGGCCAGCACGCGTCCGGCGATGCCTTCGCTCTCGCGTACCAGGCCTAGGAGCAGGTGCTCCGTACCAATATAGTTGTTATTGAGCTGCCGGGCCTCTTCGTAGGCGAGGTCGATAACGCGCTTGGCCCGGGGAGTGAGCTGCATCTCCTGGCCCAACCGGCCGTCTCCCCTAGCTACCTGGCGCTCGATCTCCTGGCGAACGCGGCCCAGGTTGACCCCTAGCCGCTCCAGGATCCGTGCGGCGACGGAATCATTCTCGCGAACCAGCCCCAATAGCAGATGCTCGGTGCCGACGTAGTTTTCGCCCAGCCTGGCGGCCTCTTCTTGAGCGAAGAAGATCACCCGGCGGGTCCGCTCGGTGAACCGTTGCCACATGGGTATGCCTCCAATCCTTGCTACCACGCTTCGGTGGAACCAGGCAAAGGGCTTCAGTGAGGAGGGCAGCCGCTCCAAGATGGGCTCTTGGTGTGCCGGCGTTAGCCCCTCACAAGCGGCCCAGGCCGCGGGGACAGAAAAGCCCTCCTGTCCCATCGATGGTCCGCGTGGTACTCACTCTTTATTGTCGATCAAACCCTGTGCCATTTCAAGAAGAGCACGGGCGGTAGCGGCGAACAGGCGTACGTTCCTCCCCTAGGTGGGAGCACCGAGCCCGACCTGGTCACGGACGGAGCGTGATAGCTCTCGCCCTGCACGGCACGCGAGCATTGCGTGCCCTATGCCATTTTGGGCGGATGTGCGCTGGGGCGCCACGAGTCGAGCTCCAGGACCTGTGATGCCCCAGCTAGCTTGGTGGGAAGCTCTTGATGGCCGCCTCCTCGGAGTCGTACTGCTCGAAGATGCGTACCAGGCCCGTGATATTGAAGACCTTCTGGATCTGGGCGTTGCAGTTCACCAACTTGAGCTGACCGCCCTTCTCGGTTACCCTCTTGAGGTTTCCTACCAGGGTTCCCAGCCCGGCGCTGTCCACGTACTCCACGTCCTTCAGGTTCAGCACGATCTTCAGATGGCCCTGATCCACCAGGTCGCCTACGGACTGTCTCAGGTTTGGGCAGCTATAGGTATCGAGCTCGCCAGACAAGACCACCACGGCAACGTCGTCCACTTTCCGGACCTGTATGTTCAGTTCCATCACGAGCCTCTTTCTGTCTATTTGCATCGCTGCCACGTTCCTTGCTCATCCGCGCGGACCGCGCCTGCGCCGGAAGGGACGGCACTTGGGGACTTCACGCCGGGCTAACTACGGTCCCGAGGCGCCTGTGCCTCGCGTGGAATGCGGGTCACCACAGGCTCTCGGTGCGCGTCAGGCCAGGCATGCCCCAACAACCCTGGGGAGCGGGCCCGGCAACCTGGTGCCTGCCCGGCCTCCGCCCCACCTTCCCTTGGCTAGGGAGCGCTCGAATAGTTAGGTATGCTGTACGGGATGTCCACTCCAGGGAACACCCTGTTTCCTGGAGTTTACCCCAAACAGCCGGCCATGCCGCGCCCCGGATGACTGCCGCCCCACAACTTCGACGCGGAACGGGGCTCTCCTGGAGCGTGCGCCCGGCGCCCCATTCGGGGGAACGACCTTGGCGCGGCGCTGGCGCGTGTTAGCGCCGAGGGGTTGGGATGCCTGGGAGGTGGTACCCAGAACGGGTGTGGCGCCCCATCTTGCCCTGCGCGCGGGGCGATATCGTGGAGGCTAGAGGCGATAGGTCCTGCCCGGGTCGGCGGGTCTCGACGGTGGGGCGACGCTGGCGGGGGATCCGAAGCCCCGCTCGCGGGCGGCCGCGAGCGCGGAGTCGATGGCCCACGCTGATAGCGCCCCCGCGATTCCCAGGTCCCGGGAGGCCCAGACCACGAAGCCTAGAGCCCTGACCGGCGAGCGTAGGCTGACCACGGCCATATGGACGCCGGCGATCAGCGCCGCGAGCCCCACTGCGGCGATCACGGAACCGCCCACGGAGTGCCACAGGGGCACATCCCTGACGCTGATGATGCCTCCGGCCACGGTACCCCAAACGAGACCGATGATGCCGAACTCCAGGCAGGACCACAACTCACCCGTGGATGCGTATCGCCCCAGCCCCACCAGTCCGAAGACCGCCGCGCCCAGCGGCAGGCCGCAGAGGGTCCCCAGGCCCAGCCGGTACAGACCTTCGCGCATCGCTGACCTCCATGCTGGTCCAACCTGCGTCGTGCCGGGCGCAGGGTTCCACAGGCTCTCGGAGATGGCGCTGACCCAGTGAATGCAGATCGGTAGCTTCACCACCAAGGGTCGTGTGCTAGCGCACGAGGCACCAAGAGAACCTAAGCTGGTTTCCTCTCTGTGTGCCTCTGTGCCTCCCTGTGCTGAGGCGGTTCTTGGTGTCTTGCGGTGTCCTCGTGGTGAGGTTGTTTCTGGGCACTGGTCTAGGGCTTGCGGCCTTCAGTGGCCGTGCCGGAGAGCTGGTCTCACTCGCCGGGAGTCAGTGCTCCAGCCCGGTCACGGCCGTCAGGGGCGCGAAGAGGCCCGGTGCTCGGTAGCGGACGTCCACCACCACAACACTGCCATCGAAGCACAGGCGCAAGACACGTCCCTCAAAGACGGGGGGCCGATGCAAGCCGGTCCCAGGGATCGGCTGTCCGTGCAGTACGCAGGCGAGGTAACCAGGCCGTCCTGGCGCTGACTGGGCCCTGAGCCACTCCAGGGAGGGATCCCGATCTTGGCCGGTCTCGCGGGGCCACGGGTAGAGGTAGGAGATGGCGATCGGCCAGTGCTCCGGCGGGGTGGCCAGGCAGCCCTCTCGTAGCCACGCCCAGCCGCCTTCGTCCGTCCAGGTGTCTCGCGAGCATAAGAAGAGGCGCTTGTCCGACACGTACTTAGGATGGAGAAGGTGAGGGCTGGGCGGCCGCAGTTCGTGGTCGTCCATGTACTGACGGATAGCGCTGCCCGTCTGCCGCAGGTTGCTGATGCAGCCGGGCTCATCCGCTCTGCGCCGGGCCGTTCCCAGCGCTCCCAGCAGGATGCCGACAAGTATGCTGAGGATACCTATGACGACCAGCAGCTCAACCAGCGTTAAGCCGCGGAGGCATCGATGCCCGGGTGAGCGGAGGGGCATGGAGGGTCTCCCATCTCGACGAGGTGTCTGATCCCCTTACTACGGCTACTGAAGCGGGGCAGTTCGCCCCTGCCGGCTAAGTCAGTGTCCGGGAACAACCTCACCACCAGGAATCGTGCGCGAGCGCATGGGGCACCAAGAGACCCCAAGCTGGATACCTCTCTGTGTGCCTCCGCGCCCTCTGTGCCTCTGGGGTAGGGCTTCAATTGCCCTTCCTGGTACATTGATATCCTGGTGGTTGAGCAGTCACAGGACGTTCATCAAGTGGCTGACTGAGGCTCGGCGGCCGGCGGCGCGGCCCGGTACCGGGGCCTCCAGAGGGCGGCCGGGCGCGGGACTCAAGGGTTCCTGGGCCGCAAGCCGAAGGCTTCATGAGGCAGGCTCTGGTGAAAGGGCCATATCCTCGCACGGCGATCAGTGACCGAGTACTGGCATTGTGAGCTCGGCTGTTCGTTATGTCAATCAGTGGAGCGGCAGCCTGCACCGATGGCTCGCACGAGACCGACCTCAGAGGCCCAAGCCAGAACAGTGCCGGGCCCATGCAAGTGCCGGACTACGCCCGGCCGAGGAGCCTATCGACGGCGGGTTGCCGGATAGGCGGCGTAGCAGAGGGGTGGGATGAGCGGGATACTGGGCATCTTCCGGCGGGATGGAGCGGCACCGGCTACCAGGGATCTGGAGCGGATGATGGCCGCTCAGGCCGCCTGGGGGCCGGACGGGCAGGAGGTGTGGCAGCGGGGGCCGATGGCGATGGGCCAGCATCTGCTCGTCTCCACCCCGGAGGCGGCGCGGGACTTCCGACCTCTGCTCAGCGAGGATCGGGAGACGGTGCTGGTGGCGGCCGCGCGCCTGGACAACCGCGAGGAGCTGCTTCGAGAGCTGGAGGGTGGCCCCGGACTTACCACGAGCCCACCCTACAGTGACCGCCGTCTCATCCTGGCCGCCTTCCTGCATTGGGGCGATGCCTGTGTCACTCGGCTGCTGGGGGACTGGTCCTTCGCCCTGTGGGACTCGCGGCGTGGACGGTTGCTGCTGGCGCGGGACCCCACCGGCAACACCGCCCTGCACTACTACCAGACACCGGAGCTCCTCGCCTTCGCCACCTCGCTGAAGGCTCTGCTCGCCCTCCCGCAGGTGCCGCGCCGGCCCAGCCAGCTCCAGTTGGCGCAGATCCTCACCTGCTGGCCCGGCGACGGCAGCCTCTCCAGCTACCAGGATCTGCGGCGTCTGCCGCCCGCGCACCGCCTGTGGGTGATGCCCGAGGCCACGGAGCTGACACGGTACTGGCGCGTGGAGGACTCCCCCTCCCTACCCCTCTCCGAGGACGAGAGCGCGGAAGCGATGCTGGCGGTCCTCTCCGACGCAGTGCGCGCGCGTCTTCGGTGCGCCGGCTCCCTGGCGGCCACCCTCAGCGGGGGCCTAGACTCCGGCGCCGTCTGTGCCCTCGCGGCGCGGGAGCTGGAGCGGAAGCAGGGGAGACTGAGAGCTTTCGTCTCCGTACCCTCCCACCCCACGGAGGGGTTGGTGGCCGAGGGGCGCTTCGGGGAGGAGGGCCCTCTGGCGCTGGCGACGGCCCACCATGCCGGCAACATCGACACGGTGCTCCTCCGCGCCGAGGGCGTCTCGCCTCTGGAAGGGATCCGCAAGATCCTGGCGGTCACCGACGAGCCCGGCCATGCCGCCGGCAACTGGTACTGGTTGTCCGACCTGCTGGCTGCCGCCCAGGACTACGGCACGCGGGTTCTGCTCACAGGCCAGGGCGGGAATGGCACCCTCTCCTGGACACCCTCCACCCCCGCGGGTGGGATGGGGGACCTTCAGGAGCTTCGCGGTATCTTCGAGGTGAGCGGAGCTCTACCCGCCGTGAAGCACGCCCTGCGGCCCTGGGTCTACCTGGCGAAGGATCAGTGCCACCGCTTCCTTCAAGGTAGGGAGCCCTGGCGCGTCTACTCCTTCCTCCGCCCGGAGCTGGGCCGCGAACTGGAGCTGACGGACAGGATGCGCGCCGCCGGCCACGATCCCTGCCTCCTGCCCCCCGCCCGCGTGGAGGATCAGCGAAGCTTCGCCTCCAGCCCACCCGCCATCTCGTCGCTGGGTGTCTGGCATGCCCTGGGGGCAGGGCATGGCCTGGAGGCGCGCGATCCCACCCTGGACCGCCGGCTCGTGGAGCTCTGCTGGGGCATCCCCCTGGCCCACTTCCGGAAGGTGGGCGAGACCCGCAGGCTGGCCCGGCGCGCGCTAGTGGGGCTGCTGCCGGACGCCGTGCGGCTGAACCAGCGGCGGGGGTACCAAGCGGCCGACGTGGCCCCCCGGCTCCTGGACGCCTGGGAGGACCTCAGCGCCACGCTTGGCAGGTTCGCCGCGTCTCCCTTGGTCTCAGAGTACCTGGATGTCCCCCGTATGCAGGCTGAGGCAGAGACCCTGCGCCAGCCGATCACCCCCAAGACCACCTCGCACTGCGGCGCCCTGCTCCTGCGCGCCGTGGGCGTGGGCTTCTTCCTCCTCCGCTTCGAGCGCTGACCCAATCCCCAGCTCCACTCCCACCTGGCCGTTAGAGGTAGCCATGACATAGGGCTTGCTCATGGCATAACGCTAAGGGCTCATCGTCACACCCTCAGCGCCCAAGGCCTGGGCCCGAAGGCGGTCCCTGTCCGGATGGCCCTCGGGCATCAGCGACCGATCAGCAGTGCGACCCGTGGGGCTATCGTTGGGAGCAATCGTGTCTGGTTGCGGGAGGTCGACTGAATGGCTGTGACTCAAGCGAACTCCTGCATCAGGGGGTTAGTGCTGTCCCTCGTTCTTAGCGCTGCTCTGGGGGCTTCGGCCAGTGCGGCGCCGGGCAATCTGTTCAGCTTCGGGTCGAACGACTGGGGGCAGTTGGGGGATGGCAGCCAGACCAACAGGTCCCTGCCCGTCGCCGTATTAGGTTCCGGCGGGCCGCTCTCGAGCATCGTGCAGGTGGCGTGCGGCGGCTACCATGCCGTGGCACTTGCCGCCGATGGCAGCGTCTGGACCTGGGGGCAGAACGGCTATGGTCAGCTAGGACTCGGTGGGACCGGAGCGCCGGCTACACAGGCAACCCAGGTACATGGCGTAGGCGGGGGCGGCTTTCTGACAGACGTCGTTCAGGTCGCGGCCGGCTGGGCCTTCAGCGTGGCACTGAGGCGCGACGGCACCGTGGTCACCTGGGGAATCGGTTCGCAGGGGCAGCTTGGGGACGGCGGCACAGCGAACCAGTCAGCGCCGGTTGTGGTGAACGGGATCGGCGGCACTGGCACCCTTGGCGACGTGGTCGCCATCGCGTGCGGGGAGTTCCATGTGATAGCCCTGCGAGCTGATGGCACCGTGGTGAGCTGGGGGCAGGACTCCTATGGTGTCCTGGGCGATGGCGGCTCGGCGAACCGGAGCTTCCCCGTCTCTGTTCTGGGGTTGGGCGGACCGGCAACCGCGGTGGCAGCCAGCAGCGTGCACTCTATGGCCCTGATGAACGATCATACCGTCAAGACCTGGGGCTACGGGCTCCATGGCGAGCTTGGCAACGGGAGTGCCTCCAACTCCATGTCACCGGTCCAGGTACTGGCGGTGGGAGGCAGCGGCATGCTGTCCAACGTGACCGCGATCTTCGGCGGGCTGACCCACTGCCTGGCCCTGCTGGGCGATGGAACAATGGTTGCCTGGGGCACCAACTCCGCCGGCCAGTTGGGAGACAACAGCAGCACCGACAGAAGCACCCCCGTGCCGGTTCAGGCGGTAGGCGGTGGGGGGCATCTCGCGAGTGTGGTGGGCATCGCCGCGGGCAGCAGCCACAGCCTGGCCCTGCTTCGCGACGGTACGGCGGTCGCCTGGGGAGCCGCGTCCAGCGGGCAGCTAGGCGACGGCCAGGGCTCCAACCGGCTGGTCCCCGTGGTGGTTCAGCAGGTAGGTGGCGGCGGCGCGCTTTCGAGCCTATCTCATGTCTCTTCGGGCCCGTCCAGCAACTCCAGTATCGCCCTGGCCGCGACGTACCGAGCCGTGGACCATGCCGTTGGCAACGATGGCCTGTCCCGCATCCTCTACTGGGCGCCCGGCGCCGGCAGCAACTCCATCCGCATCGATACCCTGGCAGCCAGCGGTCAGACCAAGTCCACCGTAGCCACCTTCGACCCGCCGGCCGGTACACCTCGCCCTATCGACATGGTCCTCGCGGACACGGACCTGATCCTGTTGTTCGCGGACAGCGCGGGGTCGCTGGTCTCAGTGGCCGTGCTTCCGGAGAGCGGCGGATCTCTTGTCAGGACTCTGCCGACACCGATCCCCTCAGGCTTTGAGGCAATGAACCTGGACCATATGGGGCCCCTCCCTATCCTGTGGATGCGTGTGCCGGGCGCCGGGGGGAACGTGAGCGCCTGCACCATACCAGGCATCGCGAAAGGCTTCACCCTTGAACTGGGACCGGTCGAGACCCTTGACAACCCTTTGCCAAACCCGGTGCTTGGGTGGAGGGGAGCCGTGGGTCGCATGGGTAGTGGGGGCGTGAAGGCGGTGTTGTACAACACCTACCAAGCCTCTGGCTCTGGCCCCTGCTGTCTCGCCTCCTATACCTCCGCCACCACTTGGTCAGCGATCCCCTTCGGTGCCCCTGGGGTCGGAACCGACTTCTGCCTCGGGACTTTCAACCATGCCTAAGTGCTGGCTACCTCTGGTATCGGGGCGCAGGCTGCCTGGGATGTGGGTACCGCGACGCTGATCCCCGCACCGGCCTTCACGGATCACAGCGCATCACCCGCCCAGCTCTGCGGTGCTAGCCTGGGGCAACTCCAGCCTGTGAACTTGGCCTTCGATCCCGCCCAGGGCGCCCCTCGACTGCTTCTGATGAACGACATGACATGGAACCGCAAACACCTGGGTCTGGGAGTGGTGACCGAGTCCAGGCTAGGCTCCGGCCGTGTCTGGAAGCTGGATCCGACCACGCTCAACCCAACCTGGTCCTCCATGGCTTTTGGAGACTGACCGCATGCCATGGTGGTCCTTAGGTCCTTTAGGTCCCTTGCATCCCTTTGGCCAAGGGACGCAAGGGACCTAAGAGACGTAAGGGACGCAAGGGGATCTCACTGGTGCCCTGAAGAGGGGCCGGCGAGTCTACGCGCCAGCCGGCGGGCGAAGAGCCAGGGGCGCAGGAGAGGATAGGCGGGGAAGAGCCAATCGGGCAGCGGGAGTGCCTCGAAGTCAGCCTGGCTCCCGGAGAGGCACTGCGAGGCCTGCCAGAACTGGTAGCGGCGGTCTTTGCGCAGATGGGGGGCGTAGCAGAGCGAGTACCGGGCGCCCCGTCGGGGTCCCGGGTAGTCGCTCTGAGCCGCTTCGATGGCCCACAGCGCCTCTCGCACCAGCGCGCCTACGCGGGGATCCCTTTCGGCAAGGTGTCGCGCCTCCTCCGGAAGGGGGTCTCCAATCAGCGTGTGGCACAGCACCGGTGCCTGGGCGACCACCCGCTGGAGGCCCCTTGCTGTTCCCAGGGACCACACCTCCCCCCACTCATTGGGGGATAGGTTTCGGAACACCTCCGCTACGTCAGCCAGCCAGAAGAGCCGGTGCCAGCCGTGTACGGCGGCGTGGACGCAGAGGTGCAGTGCCTGGTCTCGACGGCACAGCCCTGCCACAGGAACGCCCGCTACCACGGTCGGCTCAGCCCGCTCCAAGCACTTCTCAGGCGGTAGGGGGAACAGGTGCGGATTTCGGGTGAGCCGCGTGTGCAACTCCACCCGGATCCCCTCCTCGGGCTGAAGCATCTCCAGATGGTGGATGCGCCGCGCGAGGGCCGCCCGCTGTCGCGGACTGAACCCCTCCACTCGGTCCAGGTAACGGTATCCACGGGTCTGAAGGAGCTCAGCCGCACGCTCCAGGTCGCCCTCCGGAACCCATAGGTCCAGGTCTCCGGCGTGGCGGGCCGTCAGGCTTCCGTAGGCCCTCAGCGCCAGCACCGGCCCCTTGAGGGCCAGCGGCCGGATGCCTATCCCATCGAGACCCAGGACCACCTGTGCCAGCTCCCGAGCCAGCGCCAGGGCCCTGAAGCCGTTGAGCCGCGCGCGCTCCAGCAGAGCCTGGGCCGCCGGCTCCGGTAGGGGACATCCCTCCAGTCCCTTGCGGACCAGAGAGGCGACCCGGTGGTGGTCCACCAGCAGCAGGAAGCGCTGCCAATCCACGGCGAGGTCAGCAGAAGGCTCCCGGGTCCCCCCAGCGGGGCCGGGCGTCGCGAGACCGTGGGCCAAGGCGCCCCTGAGCCCCCACAGCAGCAACCCAAGCTCCGCGTCCAGTTCAGTCCCCCAGTCATCGCCGCCGCCGCAGGCGGGAGCAGCCCTCGATGCACTCGGGCGCCCTGCCGTGCGTGGGGCACACGGGCTTGCCGCCGGCAGCACAAGCAGGACAGTCGCGGTCACCTTCCGGGGCCTCAGGAGCCAGCTCCTGAGACTCCATTCGACTTCGGGGCACCGCTCACCCAGCCCGGCCTGCGAGGCACCGGTGCCGATCCCATCTGGCGTCAGACGGGAGCCCCTGCCGGGGGGCGGAGCCAGACAGTTCGCGGCCGGAACCTCGCTCGCCGTACGGCCGCGGCCTACATTCCTTCCGCGTCAGGGAATGGGACTGAGCGGCTCTGGCGAACACATAAGCAGGTGTATCTTCGGCTTGGCCAGCCCTGGTCCAACCTTGCCCAGGCCCTTGGGGGCCGACCTGTAGTTCGGAGCCGGACTGGAGCGCCCATGGGCAGTGCCGGTCGCGGCTCGGAGTTCCCCGTGCGGCCTGACCCGCATAGTGCACGAGGCGCTTGTGCGTCGCGCATGGCGCGGGCTTCCCCACGCTCTCGTGGATAGCAAAGGCTAAGCGTGCCGCTGGTGCCGGAAGGGGTCATTCCCGCGAGTAGAGGCGCCACCAAGCTCCAGTAAGGTAGGCTGCTTGCCGATAAGGGGCGAAGGAGCTTCGCTCACCGAGACCTCACCGCGCACAAGGCGCGCGCGCCGTGCCCCGCCTGGCCTCCGGCAGCCCTCACCGGTAGCTTCGGGGCGGTGAGGCGCCTTTGGCAGGCGCTGCCGCGGAGCACCTCCCTGCTCTTGCCCTGGGGAAAGTGGCAGGGCGTGGCACGAGTCGACCAGCAAGTCGGTTCCCCGGTTCGACTGCCGGCTATGGAGCGCCTGTTTCCTGGGCGTGGCCGCGGTTCACCGGGCTTAGAAGAGGAGACGCTGCATGGATAGTGGGAAGCCCGAGGTCGCTGAGGCGGCGCGGACCGGGGGTGATCGAGCCCCCTATGAGGCGCCTCGGCTGAGGCGCGTGGGGCGGCTTCGTGAGGTGGTGAAGGCTGCGGGTGCCGCCACCAACCTCGACGGCGCCTTCTTCAATAGCTGAGCACGCCCAGGCTGCCGCGCCACCCAGGACGCCCTCTCGTCACCTGTCTCGGGTCTCGAGGCCTCCGTCGAGGCGCGCAGGCCTGCCTGCGATGGCTTGGGATACTCCGCTGGCCCCGCGGAGCCAGAGTGGGGCAAGGATTGTGGCCGCGCACGAGCCATGGATAGGGGGATTTGCTGATGGCAGACAATGTTTCTAGATGGCCACGAAGGATCGCGGCCTGCGCCCTCGTGCTTGCTTGTGTCCTATGCGGCATGAGCTGGGCATCGCCTGGTTTGGCGGCGCCGGGCAACCTGCGTGGCTTTGGTTACAATTTCCACGGGCAGGTGGGCAACGGCAACACTACGGACCAGCCGGTGCCCGCGATGGTGATGGCGGGGCCCCAGCAGCTCTCCAACATCGTGCAGGTGGCAGTCGGACAGAACCACGCCGTCGCTCTATCGGCGGACGGCACGGTCTACGCCTGGGGCGCCAACTCAGTGGGCCAGTTGGGTAACGGCGGCGGGCCCGACCAGCTGCTGCCCATCGCCGTTCGCGGGGTCGGTGGTATCGGTTTCCTGGGCAACGTGGTCGCGGTCTCCGCCGGCACTGATTTCACCGTCGCCGTGATGCGCGATGGAGCAGTGGTGGCCTGGGGCAACAACGTTGATGGGGAGTTGGGCAATGGCACCGCCTCGACCTCCAGCCTGCCGGTGGCGGTCCACGGCGAGGGCAACGCGGGTTTCCTGGGCAATGTGGTGAGCGTGGCCTGCGGCTTCGGGCACTCCCTGGCCCTCAAGGCCGATGGAACCGTGGTGTCATGGGGCTACAACGCCACGGGAGCGCTGGGGGACGGCTCCTTCTCGCCCAGTCGAAACTTCCCCATGGCGGTCAGCGGCTTGAGCAACGTGACCGCCGTCGCCTGCGGCTCTGGGCACTCCCTGGCGCTGAAGAGCAACCACACCGTGGTGGCATGGGGGGCTGGAACCAGCGGCCAGTTGGGGAACAGCCTCTCCGGCAACAACGCTTTGCCGGTCGTGGTTAGCGCAGTGGGCGGCGGAGGTACCCTGGGGAGCGTGACCGCCATCGCTTGCGGCGGCACCCACTCCCTGGCGCTCCGCACCGATGGCGGCGTCGTCTCCTGGGGCGATACCTCCAGCGGCCAGTTGGGCATCGGCGTCAGCGGTCCCTCGGCCCTGCGCAACAGCCCCCAGGTCGTTCAGGCCGTGGGCGGCGGCGGCCCCCTTGCCAACGTGAAGAGCATTGCCGGAGGCAGCAGCCACAGCCTTGCCCTGCTAAGAGATGGCACGGCGGTGGCCTGGGGCTTCAACGACTCCGGTCAGTTGGGGGACAATGACCCCTTCACGACCAAGGCGATCCCCGTCGTCGTCCGCGCCATCAGTGGCCTTCTCGGCAGCAGCCTGGGCAACGTCTCACAGGTGGCGGCTGGGGCCTTGAGCGACTACAGCATGGCGCTGGTTTCTTCCTACCAGGCCGTGACCCACACCGTGGGCACTGACGGCCTCTCCCGAGTGCTCTTTTGGGCACCGGGAGCCGATGCCAGCGCCATCCGAATCGACACCCTCACGGCCGCCGGGCAGACCAAGACCAACGTGGCCACCTTCGATCCGCCCGCCGGTACGCCCATCCCCCAGTCCATGATTCTGGCCGGCACCAACCTAGCCGTTCTCTTCGTGGACTCGCTGAGCGCTCCCACGCAGGCCTCCATCGTCACGGTCCCCCAGAGCGGCGGAACCGTGGTAAGGTCGCTTGCAACCGCCTATGCCGGCCGGCCGCTGAACCTGTTCTACTACTTCGGCAGCCTGTACCTCTTCAGCCGGGCGGGAGGCATCGGCGGAGCCGTGTCGTTCGGCTCCGTGTCCACCCCGCAGGAGGGAGTGGCTCTGACCTTCAGTCCCGGCGTCTACACCAACCCTAACACCGACCCCGCGAACGGCTACCAGGGCGTGGCTGGCGCCGTCGCCAGCGATGGACGCGTTATTGTGCTGTACAACGCCTACGCCTCCGGCAATCCGAGTGGCTGGGTGCTGGCGAGGTACGCAGGAGCCGGTTCCTCTCAGCTTAGCGCGACCCAGGCCGGCGTAAGCACGGGCTTCTTCCTAACCCCGACTGATGTCGCGAAGGTCCTCACCACTACCGGCTCCGGGGCCACGGCCACCTGGACGGCCAACTCCGTGGCACTGCCTCCCTCCACGGCGACCGCCACCACCACCCTCAGCCCCGCCCAGAGCGTTGGCGCCAGCTTGGGTCAGCTTCAACCGATCAGCCTGGCCTACGACCCAGTGGGCGGTGAGCCACGGCTGTTGTTGGCGAACGACCTGACCTGGCTGCGCAAGCACCTGGGCCTGGGGACCGTCACCGAGTCGCGGCCGGGCTCCGGCCGCATCTGGAAGCTGGACGCCACCACGCTGAACCCGAGCTGGGCCTCTCTGGCCTTCCGAGACTAGGTTCTTGGGACTGCCGGCCCGCGGGGCGGCCGTACGCGGAACCTCCGAAGGGCTCCCAGCGCATCCCTGGGAGCCCTTCGCCCTTCGCGCTCGGCGGCGGGAGGCACTTTCCGCGACTCTGAGGAACTAGAGTGAGCGGCCCGATATCCGGTATGTCCGGTGCCGGCCAGCCCTGCTGGACCGCCACCACGGCTTGGTGCCCTCCGTAGCCGCTTGGCGTCAAGGGCGGCCGCGGCGCGGGCCTCTGCCGGCAACTCCGGGCGAATGGTGAGGCGGAGCCCCGCAAGTTCCCCCAAGATCAGGGACCAGTGGCAGGACGTTAGCTCCAACACTAGGGAGGATTGCATGGAGAAGAGGGAGATCGCATCCTTGGAGACCCCAGAGAGCCGCGTGAGGATGTCCTACGAGGCCCCCCGGCTGCGAAGGCTCGGGAAGTTGCGCGACGCCGTTCGAGCCGCGGGAGCCGCCACCAACCTCGACGGCGCGTTTTTCAACAGTTGAGCCTTACGCCTGGGAAAGCGTGCCCAGAGGGAGCGCCTCCCGCGGCCTCAGTCCCAAGAGCCGACGTGCTCCTGGAGGAACTGCCCGGCGAGGCGGTGCTGCTGGACCTCCAGGGTGATGCCTTGTTCGCGCTCGGACCTGTCGCCACGGAGGTGTGGCGAGGGCTTGCCGAGGGACGGTCTTTGGAGGACCTTCGACCGGGCCTACTGGACAAGTACGACGTCGGTCCCGACAAACTGGATCAGGACCTGGAGACTTTTGTTTCAGAGCTTCGCGAGGCCGGTCTGCTGCAGACCTAGCTAACCCGCGCATCCAGGCGAGGCCCGAGGTGGCCCTGCGTGCCCTCGATCACGGCCCGGCGGGCGCCTTCGGCCTCGCCCATCCTCGCGCCAATTCCCCAGCCGCCGGGCGGTCTTACCACGTCTGAGTCACGCTGTGTGCCGCCTCCCCACCCTCGCCGACCCTCTCCGCCATTTCCTACCCCCTCGTTTCATGCTACCTACCTAATGCCTGTGGCTCTGTGTGGCCCTGTTTGGGCGTGCCTGGCGGCGGCGCAATGGCAAGGGCGGCTTGGCCAACAGAGCAAGGAAGAGCTCGTGAGCTGTATGGCTGGCGGCTAGTGCGCGCGAGCCATCTGGGCGTCCTTCAAGGCTTTCCGGGCGTGAAGACCCAAGGGTGGGCTCTGCCTGGCCACGAGTCTCCGCGCGCATCCCTTGCGGTCGAGGAGAGTGGGAAATGAAGCGAGTTCTGGCTCTAGGAGCGGTAAAGAGTAACAGCGTGGACAGGGGGCAAGGCGGCGCCAGGTGGGAAGGGCCTCGGGCTTGGGCGCGCCCTTCGCATGGGAGGGATCTGCTGGCGGTCTGTATGACAGTGATGGCCTGCCTCCTCTGCACTTCCGCCTTCGCGGTCATCTTCCCCACCCCCGGGGTGGTAAGCGCCTTTGGTGACGGCCCCTTGGGACAGTTGGGCCACCCAGGGACCACTAACAGCGCGGTACCGGTATCGGTGGTGGACACAGGGGGCGCCAACCAGCTCGCCGACGTGGTGGCTATCGCTAACGGCCAGAACCACGGGATGGCCCTGCTGACCGACGGCACCGTGGTGGCCTGGGGCTCCAACGTGAACGGCCGGCTGGGCAACAACAGCACTACGGACAGCAACATCCCCGTACATGTGGTCGGAGTGGGGGGCACGGGGCTCCTGCAGAACGTGCGGGCCATCGCGGCCGGCACCCACCACAGCTTGGCCCTGCTGACCGATGGCACCGTGGTGGCCTGGGGGAACAACAGCAACGGTCAGTTGGGGAACGGCGGCATTAGTGAGAGCCACGTGCCCGTGCCGGTAGTCGGCGTGGGGGGGACCGGTACGCTGCAGAACGTGATCGGCCTCGCGGGCGGCTTTGGGCATTCGGCCGCTCTGCTCTCCGATGGCAGCGTGGTGGCGTGGGGGTACAACGCCGGCGGTGCCCTCGGTGACAACACCTCCGTGGAGAAGCATTTCCCAGTGCAGGTACATGGCATCGGTGACGTCGGCACCCTTGGGGGCGTAACCGCGATCACCGCGGGCGCCTTCTTCACCGCGGGGCGGCGATCCGACGGCAGTGTGGTCACCTGGGGAGTCGGCACCTCCGGGGAGCTGGGGAACAACGGCCTCGCGAACAGTCTGGTGCCAGTTCAGGTCCACGGCCTTGGAGACGTGGGCACGCTGGGGAGCGTGGTCGCCATCTCCTCCGGTTGGAGCCATACCCTTGCGGTGAGAGCCAACGGCACCGTGGTTGGCTGGGGCGACAACTCTAGAGGGCAGTTGGGCGATACGACCACCAACCGGGCCCTGGTGCCGGTGCAGATGGTGGGGGTAGGCGGCACCGGGTTACTGGGCGGCGCGGTCGGTGCCTCCGGGGGAACGGTCCATACCCTGGTGCTGCTGGGAGATGGCGGGGTCGTCGCCACGGGCGCTGATGACGTGGGGCAGTTGGGCGACAATGGTCTCGGCACGGACAAGAGCAGCCCGGTTCAGGTGAAGGGTCTTGGCGGCACGGGGACCCTGGCGTACGCTACCCAGCTATCGGTCGGCGCTACCGCCAGCTTCAGTACGGTCCTGAGCTCCACCGCCGTGGCTGTCTCGCAGACGATCGGCGCCGATGGCCTATCCAGGGTGCTCTTCAGGGCTCCAGGAAACACGAGCAACGGTGTCTACGTGAACCGCATCTCCGCCGATGGCCGCACGGTATCACAGATCGCGCGCCTCTCGGCACCCGGCGGAGCCGGTCTCGCGAAGCAGATGGTCAGGGACTCCAGCGGCAACCTGGCCATCCTGTTTGTTGACTCCCTGACCTCGGCCACGCAGTTCGCCCTTGCCACCGTGCCGGAGGGGGGAGGCAGCGCGGTCCTTAGCGCTCTCACCGCGGCTCCCGGACCCCGGCTGAGCCTGGTCGCCGTGGGAACGGCTCTGTGGCTGATGAGCACCTCCCCCTCGGTGGGTAGCGATCCCACCCTGACACCAGTCACCAGCGTCGCCAACGGCGTCCCGGTCGGCCTGGGGGCTGGAACCACGGTGACCAACCCGAACGCCAGCGCCACTGATGGCGACCTGGCGGTAGGAGTAGTGTCTGGCGTGCTAAACGAGTTCAGCATACTGTACCAGACCTACACCAGCGGCGTCGCCACCGGTTGGCAGGTGGCCGTCTACACCACCGGCCTTGCTGCGGACGCCGTGACCGCCAGGGTCAGCACCGTGGGCGTGCCCGTCGACCTCGCGGAGAGTGGGGTAGGTGAAGCGGTGGTCCTGTCAGTCACCGGCGCCCAGGGCACAAGCCACTGGACCGTGTCCAGGATCGCTCTCACCAACGGGGCCGCCCCCAGCGCGACCAGCAGCCATGCCGCGCAGGACAGCGGCGG
Source organism: Armatimonadota bacterium (assembly GCA_036504955.1). Classification (GTDB taxonomy): domain Bacteria; phylum Armatimonadota; class DTGP01; order DTGP01; family DASXUI01; genus DASXUI01. The sequence continues at coordinate 3,164 of DASXUI010000038.1, read as the reverse complement.
CAGTCTGGGGCAGCTTCAGGCCGCAGCCATCGCGATAAGCCCCGCTAGCCCCAACGAACCACGCTTGCTGATGGTGAACCAGCTCACCTGGCTGCGGAAGCACCTCGGCCTGGGCACCGTTGTGGAGTCCCGGCCCGGCTCAGGCCGCGTCTGGAAGCTGGACCCCACCACCCTGAACCCGACCTGGGCCAGCCTCGCCTTCCGAGAGCCGTTGCTCGCGGGGTAGGGCCTCTCTCCCCGGGGGCCGCGCACCACGCGGCCCCCGACCCCCTCTCCTGCCCGCACTCCCCCATGCCGCCTGCCGAGCAGGGGGGGCCGACTGAGCCTCAGGGCTACCTTCTGGCCGCTGGCCCGTTCCCCGTGGCGCGAGCAGGATGCTCGCACTCGGCGCGAGCGCCCCGCTTGCGACCCGGCCCCGGGCCGAGCAGGTCCTGAGCCATGCCTCACATTGGCGAGTCCTGCCGCCCCTGCCACCGGCTGCCACCGGAGGCAGTTGGGGCGCGGGCGTCTCGCCTGCGCGGCCTCGAGCTTGCTTCGCCTCCGCGGCTCCCCCACTGACCCATCCTGGTCTGAGTGCCCGGCCGTTGGCCTCAGCGCCCGTTAGGCCGCGCAGGCGAGACGCCTGCGCCCCAACTACCTCGGTTGTGGTCTGGAGGCCAGGTTGAGGTCGGCAGCGTGGGCGGTCAGACCTGCTAGACCCGCGGCCGAGTCGCGGTCGAGACGCTCGCGTCGAGTGCGAGCCTCCTGCTCGCGCCGAGTGCGAGCCTCCCGCTCGTGCCACCGGGGCCCCAAAGAGCCGAGGGGTGGATGAGGGAACGCCAGGGGGAGCCCCTCGCCCGCCTCGGGAAGAGAGGTCGGGGAGATGGGAAGCAGCCCTACTGGCTGGCTCCCGGCTCCGGGACGAGTAGGGTTGGGCTGGCCCCTGGCGACCGGGCGGGATGGGTGCGGAGGATCGACTCCCCTCGGGTGTGACGCTGGTGGGGGCTTGGGACAGGGAAGCTGTAGAGGGCCCAGGGCAGCTCCTCAAATAGCGCCATCGCGCCCTCCACGTTGGCTTCCGCCCCGGAGTTGGCGCTGACACGGGTCTCGTCCACGCCGTCGTGGACAAGGCCCGAGGCGGCGTCGTAGACGGGAGCGCAGGCGGCGTTGCGGCCCCTCAGCCAGGCGCGCGCCTCGTGCATCAGGCTCAGGATCTCGGGGTCATGGCTGGCGCGCCAGACGGCCCGCAGGCACTTGATGGTGGTGGTCACCTCGAAGGTGACCTGGGTCTGAGGGCCCTCGAAGCGACGACGCACCGAGGGAGCCAGCGCCAGGCGCGCGTCCCGGACCGCGAGCTCCACCAGTGATGGGCTGTCCAGAGCCATGCCCACCAGCGCCAGGGCCTTGGGCTGTTCTCGGCCCCAGAGGTGGATCTCAGGCTCCGCGGGGTGGTTCAGCAGCCGTCCCTCGGCGTCACGGCACGCGGCGATCTCGTCCGCCCACTCCCTCAGAATGGCACCGAGGCGCGGGTCTAGGGTAGAGCGGTAGACGGTCAGCACCGCGAGCGCCTGGAGGGCGCGGATCTCTGCGAACTGCATCGGTGGGCGCTCGTGTGCCAGGCAGCGCTCGAAGCGCTCCCGGTACTCCGGCTTCGCCAGATAGGCGGCGGCCTTCCCCAGCGCTTGGAAGCCGCGGGCGGTCCAGGCTTGACCTCCGGGCCAGGAGGTACCCCCCGTCCGGTTAATGTCGCCTTCCCAGTCCAGCGCGAAGTTGTAGAAGCCGCCGTTGTCGTGCTGCATATGGCAGACGAAACGGAGGAATCCCTCCGCGGCCCGTCGCCCGTCTCGGAAGCCATGCCGGCGCCAAGCCTCCAAGAAGAGGCAGGCGGCCCGGGCAGCGTCGTCCACGCAGGTGACGCCCTCGAAGCCGGTCTCGTCGGCATGCTCCGTCCGGAGTCCATGCCCATCCGACTCCGCGTAGATGACCAGCCCCAATACAGGCCTGGAGCCCAGCGGAAGCCGCCGCGTGAGTCGGTGTATCTGGCGTATCAGCGGAGTTCTCCTCCTGGGGACCCTCGGCGGGATCCCCTGAGCTGCGAACGAGACCTTCCTCCGGCAGCGCACTGCCCGACGGGCCCCCCAGTCCGTTCTATTCCACCTCTTCTGCCTTTATGACACCTTCCCACGGGCCGGCCCTCCCTGAGTAGGGGCGCCCAGCGGCCAGTTGGGGGGAAGTCCGCCCGCCTCGGCTCAGCGGAGGAGCTTAGGGAAGCAGCGCAGGGCGTTCTCCGTGGTCGCCTGCTCAAGGGCTTCGCGTGGCATGCCGCGGACCTCCGCCAGGACCTCCAGCACCCGAGCCACGTAGGCGGGCTCGCAGCGCTTGCCCCTGTACGGGGGAGGGGCCAGATAGGGGGAATCCGTCTCAAGGAGGATACGCTCGAGGGGCACGCTGGCGAAGGTGGCTCGAAGCTCCCCCGACTTGGGGAAGGCCACCACGCCCCCGGCGCCCAGGTAGAAGCCCAAGGCAAGTGCCTCCTCGGCCTCCGCGAGGGTGCCGGTGAAGCAGTGGAAGACCCCTCCGGGGCCCCTGCCATGGTCTTGGAGTTCCTGCACCAGGGCAGCGTGCGACTCCCGGACATGGAGCACCAGGGGCAGCGCCAGCTCCTGGGCCAGCACAAACTGGCGGCGCAGGGCCTCCTTCTGAGCGTGTGGCTCCGGCCGATCGTAGTGGAAGTCCAGCCCCACCTCGCCCACGGCCACCACCGCCGGGTCGGCCGCGGCCTCACGGATCCATCTCAGCACGTCCTCGTCCAGGGCGAGAGCGTCGTGCGGGTGGATGCCAAGCGCCGCCGCGTCCCCCCACTCGCGAGCCATCCGTAGCGCCAGTTGGCTGGACTCCAGGCTGTAGCCGCAGTGGATGACCCGCTCCACCCCCGCCTGTCGTGCGCGCAGCCGGACCTCCTCGCGGTCGAGGTCGAACTTGGGGTCGTTCAGATGGGCGTGCGTGTCGATCATGGGAGGGTCGTTAGGTCGTAGGGTCGTGAGGTCGTAGGGGAGGGGCCTCAGAGGGTCTCCTTGGGTCCCTTACGTCTCTTATGTCCCTGAGGTCCCTTCAGCCAAGGGACCCAAGAGACCAAAGGGACCAAAGGGACCAAAGCACATCCTCTGAGGACCAACGACCCTACG
>DASXUI010000037.1:0-22691 GCA_036504955.1 Armatimonadota bacterium | reverse complement strand
GACCTCGGCCCGCGGCGCGCGCGCCATCCACTCATCGGGCTCGCCACAGGGCAGCGGCTCGGCCTGGGGCGCGGCCGCCCGGATCTCCGCCACCTCAGACTGCGTCAGGCTGGCCGGCACCAGCACGGTAAGGGTTTCGCTCTTCATACCACCTCGGACCACCACTGGGAGCGCTACAGAGCCGATGATACAGACACCAGACCCGAACGGTACCAGCCTGGCTTCGCCCGCCACCTCGCAGCCGCCCGCCGATCTGCCGCCCTGGGCCACTGAGATGCGGCGCAAGTACGAGGCCGACGAGTGCAACCTGTTCCTGCTCTACGGCAACGTGCTGGACCTGTTCCCCTTCCGCGCCGAGTTCCTGCGACTCCGAGAGTTCCTAACGAGAGCGCTCTCCGGCGGCAAGAAGATGGTCCTTTACTACAATATCAGTGAAGGCATCAGCTTTGCCACGCCGGAGATGAAGCAGGACTTCGGGCGCTTCCTCACGGTGTTCCAGAGCCTGGGCTTCCGCGTTCCCGGCTGCAACGACGTGGCCGCCTTCTCCGAGCACACGGAGCTGCTGCGCGACCCCGGCACGGTGCTGCCCCTCCTAGAGCGCCTCGTCGAGACCCAGAACAACGTCTTCATCGTGATGGACTATGTGGACAAGGTGATCCCCGCCACGGACACGGCCTTCATGAGCCTCGACGACCGGCGCAACCTCACGGCGCTCCAGCGCTGGGCTGTGGACCCACGGCTGCTCCCTCGGAAGGGGCGAGACAACGTGGTTATCCTGGTGTCCACGAACCTGGGCGACGTGCACCGCGACCTTCGCAGCAACCCCCTCATGGACACGGTGGAGATCAAGTTCCCCGATATCCATGAGCGCGAGGAGTTCATCCAGCAGGCGGGCGTGGACCTCAGCGTCCCTCTCCAGATGCCCCCGGAGCAGCTCGCGCACCTCACCGCCGGCCTGAACCGCATCTCTCTCAGCAACTTCTTCCAGCAGGCGCGCAAGACCGGCTGCGGCGTGGACCTGGGCATGGTGAAGCGACGGAAGGATGAAATCTTCCGCGAGGAGTACGGCGGCCTGGTCGAGGTCATCGAGCCGGACTACGGCCTGGAGATGGTCGCCGGGCTGGAGGAGGTGAAGGAGGACCTGAAGCTGGTCATTGACTTGCTGCGGGGGGGCGACCGCAAGGAGTGCCCCATGGGCGTGGGACTGGTGGGCCCCCCCGGCACCGGCAAGACGATGATCGGCAAGGCCGTGGCGAAGGGAGCCGGCCTCCCCTTCCTGAAGATTGGCGACATCCGCGACAAGTTCGTGGGCGAGTCCGAGAAGAACGCGGACCGCGTGTTGACCCTACTCCGCTCACTGGCGCCGGTGGTCGTGTTCGTGGACGAGATAGACCAGGCCTATGGCGGCCGTGGAGAGCGTGGGGACGAGGGCGTGTCGCAGCGCATCTGGGCGAAATTCGCGGAGATCCAGAGCGACACGGCTTACCGGGGCCTCATCCTATGGATCTGGGCGACCAACCGCCCGGACATCATGGACGAGGCCACGAAGCGCCCCGGCCGGCTGGGCGACCTAAAGATCCCCTTCTTCTTCGCCGCGTCGGATCCGGAGAGGGTCTTGGCGATCTCGGCCAAGAAGAACGGCGTCCCCCTGAAGGCCAAGGACCTCGGCGCTGTGGCGCTGCGCCTGAAGGGCTACTCCGCGGCGGAGCTGGAGGCCGTCACCCTCCAGAGCCGGTGGTGGGCGCGGCGGGCGGGGCACAAGCAGGTCACCGAAGCGGACCTTGTGAAGGCGGCGGAGGACTACATCCCCTCCAGGAACGACAAGATGATCCAGTTCATGGAGATCCTGGCTATCCTGGAGGCCTCCTCCCTAAGGATGCTCCCCGCGAGCTACCGAAACAACTATGATCGCTCCGCCCTGGTGGAGACGGTGCACCGGCTGCGAGGCGAGCTCACCGCCAGCGGGATGCTATGAGCCTGCGGCCAAGGCTAGGTCAGCGGCCACGAACTGCCTCACCACCAAGAGTCGTGCGCTTGCGCACGATACACCAAGACACCACTAGATGCCAAGAACTGCCTTACCACCAAGACACCAAGACACCAAGACACCAAGAGAACCTACGTTTGGATATTCCTTGTATTTATCTGTATGCCTCTGCGCCCTCTGGGTCTCAGAGGTAAGGCAGTTCTTGGCGTCTCTTGGTGTATCGTGCGCAAGCGCACGACTCTTGGTGGTGAAGTAGACAATGGCCGCGGACCAAGTCGGCAGTGTAGAGGGAGTCAGCCATTCCATGGGGAGACCCAAGATCGTCGTGGTGGGTTCGGCCAACACGGACCTGGTGGTCAAGGTGCCGCAGATCCCGGGGCCGGGGGAGACCGTGCTGGGGGGCGACCTCGTCCGCGCATCCGGTGGCAAGGGAGCCAACCAGGCTGTGGCGGCCGCCCGCCTGGGCGCGGAGGTTTGGTTGGTGGGCAAGCTGGGGCAAGATGACTTCGGCGCCACCTACCTCGAGGGGCTTCGGCGGGAGGGAATCCACACCGAATTCGTCACAGTCTCAGACTCACACCCCTCCGGAGTCGCCCTCATCTACGTGGATGAGCGCGGCGAGAACTCTATCGCGGTCGCCGCTGGCGCCAACCTGGCGATCACCCAGGACGACGTAGAGGCCGCCCGCGAGGTGATCGCGGGCGCCGACTGCTTGCTGACCCAACTGGAGGTCCCCGTCCCCGCCGTGAAGCACGCGCTTCGCACCGCCAAGTCGGCCGGCGTGCTGACGATCCTGAACCCCGCTCCCGCCCCCACTTGCCGGCTAGAGCAATCCATGCTGGCGGACGTAGACATCCTGACGCCCAACCGCCATGAGGCGGCCACGCTCTCCGGGGGCCAGGGGGATACGGTCGGCCTGGCGATGCGTCTGCTGGAGATGGGCGTGGGCGTCGTCCTCATCACCCTGGGGGCTGATGGCGCCTTCGCCGTGACCCCCAAGGAGATGACCTCCATGCCGGCCCTCACGGTGGAGCCGGTCGACTCCACCGGCGCGGGGGACTGCTTCAACGGCGCCCTGGCCCACGCCATCTCAACGGGCGTGACCTTTCAAGAGGCGATCCGCTTCGCCAGCTCGGCGGCAGCCTTCTCCGTTACCCGGCTCGGCGCTCAGCCCTCCTTCCCCACCGCGGCCGAGCTCCAAGCCTTCCTCGAGCAGAGGCCGGACACCCGCCCCCAGGAGCTGCTGAACCCCTAGTCAGTGCCCACAAATAGCTTCACCACCAAGGGTCGCGTGCCAGCACGCGATACACAAGACACCAAGAAGGGCAGGGAAAGCCCTACCACGGAGACACAGAGAGCACAGAGGCACACAGAGGGGAACCCACGTAGGGTCGACTAGTGCCTTGCCGTATCGTGCGCTCGCACGCGACTCCTGGTGGCGAAGTTGTTTCTGGACAATGGCTTGTACTGCCTCTCGCGTGATCCCAGAGCCTATGAAGGAAGCAGATCAGTCAGGCGAGGGAATGACGCTCTGCGTCGCAGACGGCTTCCCCCTCGATCCAGGCAACCTGTATCGTGCAGGGCATCTCGCGCTGAACGAGTACCTGGCGGAGGTAAAGGCCGCCGACCCATACGTCGACGACGCGGCGACCACCGTCAGCGGCACCCGGATCCTTGGCAGCCCTCCGGAACAGCAGGTACAGGCGGCGTGCGCCCTGCTGGAGCGACTGGCTTGGGGCCTGCCGATCCTCGATGGAAGGTCTGGAGGAGTCCTGGCGCGGCTCTGGGCTCTGAAGAGCCTCGCCGCGTGCCTGCTCCGCCGAGGCCTCCCCTTCACAGGCGCCGACCTGGAGTTCGCGCTAGACCAGGCGGCCAGCCTGGCGACGGGAACGCGAACGGGCAACCTGCCCTATGGGACCCTGGTCCCATGGGTCCCCCTTGGGCTGCTGCTCAATCGCGTCGAGACGTTCGCCGCCGATTCGGGGCTTACCGACGTGATGCGCGCCAGCCTTGGCCGCCTGCTTCCGCCGCCTTCGACGCCTCTCCTCGGAACCGACGACCTTCGGATCCGGCATCAGCTCACCTCGCTGCTTGGTGGGACCACTCCCCTACCCCTCGTCGGAGGGCAGGCCTGGGTCGACGCCGCTCTCAGCTACGCCGGCAGCCTGCCAAGGGAGCAGCAGGAGTCCTGGGAGGCACTGATCCGGCACGCCGCCCAGACAGGCGCCGCCCGGCCCTCAGCGAAGTGGTCGCGTGAGGCGGAGCGCCTCGTGGATGCGGTGGGTGGCGACGTGTTTCAGGAACGGGTGCTGAGCTGGCTGCCCCTTAGTTTGGACACCTCCCACCTGTCTACTAAGGGAATGCTTACGCCAGAGGTCCTTGGGAAGGTGGACGAACAGGTTGCCCGCCATGGCGAGGAGTACCGGGCCGTCCTCATCAGCGGGCTGTCGTCGCGCGTCCTCGAGGCCCTCAGGCAGCACTACCAGCCCAACGCCGCGGTGCTTGCGGGCCTCATCTGGTGCCTTAGCCATCGCGACAACCCAGAGGTCTGCCGGGCCGTGGGTGCGGCCGCCGAGAGCTACTATCGCAAGATCCCGGGAGTCGGGCCCTTCTGGGTAAAGGGTGGAAACGCTTGTCTCTTCGTTCTAAGTAGGCTCAGTGGACTCGGGGCCCTCGCCCAGTTGTCGCGCCTGCGACTGAAGGTGAAGCACAGCGCGGCACTCAGCCAGATCGAGGCGGCGATCAGGGTTGCCGCCGAGCGCGCGGGGATGAGCCCCGAGGACGTGGAGGAGCTGACTGTCCCCACCTATGGCCTGGATGAGTCCGGCCGCCTCTCCGAGGCCCTTGGCGATGTCACTGCCGAGATTCGAGTTCTGGGCCCACATCGGACGGAGTGGCGGTGGACCACCGCCGAGGGGAGGTCACTGAAGGGTCCTCCCGCCCGGGTGAAGCAGGGCTTTGCAGAGGAGCTCCGGGCGCTCAAGAGGGCTGACAAGGAGATCCGCTCCGTACTCCCGCTCCACCGAGACCGGATTGAGCGCCTCTACCGGCACGGGCGCCGGCGGCCCCTCAACATCTGGCGGGAACGCTACCTCGACCACCCACTGATGGGCCAGATCGCGCGCCGCCTGGTCTGGCGCTTCCATCAGAATGGGGAGACATCGCTAGGTAGCTGGTTCAACGGTAGTCTCGTGGACTCCGCTGACCGGCCCATCGCCGACCTACCGGAGGACGGCGAGGTGGAGTTGTGGCACCCCATGGACTCCTCCCCCCTCTCGGTGGGCGGGTGGCGCCGCTGGCTGGAGGGGCACCGGATCACGCAGCCCTTCAAGCAGGCCCATCGCGAGGTCTACTCACTGCGCGAGGAGGAGCTAGGAACCAAGGTTTTCTCGAACCGCTTCGCCGGTCATATCATCAAACAGCATCAGCTCAACGCCCTCTGCGGCCAGAAGGGGTGGACCTACCACCTTCAGGGCGGCTGGGACAACTTGCACGACTCCATCGCTCGGACCCACCTGCCCCGCTGGGGCCTAGACACCGAGTTCCTGGTGGAGGCGCGCGAAGACCTGGACGCCGCTAGTGAGATGGGGATCTGGCTCTACGTCGCCACGGACCAAGTTCGGTTTATGAGGGGAGGCGAGCCGGTGCCTCTGGAGCAGGTGCCGCCGCTGGCCTTCAGTGAGGTGATGCGCGACGTTGACCTGTTCGTGAGTGTCTCCAGCGTAGGCAACGACCCCGCTTGGATCGAGAGCAATCCGCCCCCGCGCTATCATACCTACTGGGAGGACTACGCTCTTGGGCCTCTGGGAGAGATGGGCGCGGGCCGGCATGAGTTCCTTCTCAACCTCCTGCCCAGCCTGGCGATCGCGCCTCGGTGCTCGGTGAGGGCCCCCTACCTCGTTGTCGAGGGGGATCTGTGCACCTACAAGATCCACCTGGGCAGCGGGCACGTGGTGATGGAGCCGGAAAACATCCGCTTGATACTCCCATCCAACCGCGGCGCCGAGGAGTCAGCGTGGTTCCTGCCCTTTGAGGACCACCTGCTGTCGCAGGTGCTGAGCCAGGCGTACCTGCTCGCCGAGGACGCGAGGATCGCGGACCCAGCCATCAGGCGCCAGATACGCTGACGGCTCCAGGCTCCGCGCCGCCCAACCGCCGGAGCGCGAGGACTGAGGGCTCCCCTCGCGCCTTGCGCGTCCGCGGCGCCGGCAGCTACAACCGCTCGTGTAGCAACGTGCCGCTCGCGGCCCCATGGGATCAGGAGGAGTGGTTGGAGCTTACGGCAGCGCAGGTAAGAGAAGCAGTCGTGGAGGACGCGGCGGAGATCGACCCCGGGATCCAGATTGGCACCCCTCAGTACGACCTCGTGTGCGACACGTGGTATGTGCCGATGCGGCGCGTCGCCGACGTGGTGTCGCTGGCTCCGCTGACGCGGAAGCTGTGCGAGGACCGCTTCGGCCCCCGCGCAAGGCAGGCGGAATGGGAGGCGAAGCTCCGCCACAGCGCCCGAGAGGTGACCCCGGGCCAGAAGCTGCCCGGGGAGTAGGCGCCGGGGCTAGCCGACCGGTGAGGCCGGCCGACGGGCGAAGATACGGCCCAGCCTAGTGCAGGAGCGGAGCATCCCTGTGGAGAGGAACGAGGGTGTGCCGGGCCGATGAACGACCCGGCACGGGGGCCTTCGGCCAAGCCAGTTGCCACAAGGTGCAGAGGGCCGAGGCCCACTCAGGAGCGGGGGACTTCCTCGGGCTCCCTCCCAGATTGGCTGCGGGCCCTCGTTCCGGGTCGTTCACCGGCCCGGCACACCCTCGTTCCTCTCCACAGGGATGCTGTGGGATTACACTAGCCAGGGGCTCCACAGGCGCCCTCGCTGTCACGGACCATGGGAGTCCGCCACTCCGGCGGACCTCATCCCTCCATCGTGGCTACTGGCCCGGCCTTGGTGGCGCGAGCGGGACGCTCGCACTCGGCGCGAGCGGGACGCTCGCGCTCGGCGCAGGTGTCTCGCCTGCGACTCGGCCGGAGGCCGAGCAGGATTGGCCCATCACCCCGCTGAGCCGCCCCTTGCCACCAGCCCAAAGCCGAGGCAGTTGGGGCGCAGGCGTCTCGCCTGCGCGACCGACCGAGCCCTAGTGCCATCCGGCCGGAGGGCAGACCCCTGCGCTCGCGACCGCCCGATGGCCTGATCGCCCGGGAGTTCACTCCCGGGCGACCCATCACGCCGCCGGATCGTGCCCGGCTTTTCGACCTCGGCCAGGGCAGTTGGGGCGCGGACGTCTCGTCTGCGCGATCCACGGTTTCCCTCAGCCCATGCCTGCCTCGTTGGGGACGCCGCGCGGACCTGGGCCACAACCGGAGGGCGCAGGGAGCTGTCAGGTCGCGCAGGCGAGACGCCTGCGCCCCAACTGCCTCCGGGGCGAGGGCGGTGGCAGGGGAGGTAGGCGTCGGCCGACCTAGTCCTGGCTCAGGACCTGCTCGGCCTACGGCCGAGTCGCAAGCGGGACGCTTGCGACTCGGGGATCGGTCCGGAGGCTGACCATCGCCAGGAGGCCGGACGGCGCCGCGCAGACGGGACGTCCGCGCCCCAACTGCCTCGGTCTTGGGTTGGAGGCCAGCGACGGGGCGGCGACAGGATAGGTCAACGCAGCTCGGCTTGCGGCCGACTCGCAAGCGGGACGCTCGCGCCGAGTGGGAGCATCCTGCGCGCACCAACAGGGCTGGACCGGTGGTAAGGGGGAGTGCCGCCTCATATGGCTACTGGTTCCTTTCCTGGTCCCGGCCCCCGGGGTCACTGGCAGCCTGGCCTTCCAGAGCGGCTACGCCATCTCCCCGGACACCAGCAGACCCGCGCCGGGCTTGGGGGTGATGAGGCGGAAGGCGCCGGCTTCCTTCAGCCTATGACCCAAGGCTTCCGGATCCGTGGTGAGGGCGATGATAGTACCTCCGTTGCCGGCCCCCGCGAGCTTCGCGCCATGGGCGCCCGCTGCGCGGGCCGCATCGATGAGGGCGTCGCAGGTCGGGTGGGAGCTGCCAAGGCTCTGCTGGATGGCGTGGTTCTCGTTCATCAGGGCACCCAGGGCGGGCCAGTCGCCCCGAAGGAGGGCCTTCTTCCCCTCCGCCGCCAGGTGGGTTATACGCAGGTAGGCCTCCACGACCTCCGGGTCGCCCTCCTCCCATCGCTGACGCACCGGCCGGTGAACTGCGCCCGAGTTGCGCTCCACGCCGGTGGAGGCTAGGAGGAAGGGCAGCTCGGGGACGTAGGGCAGCAGCGGCTCGATGGTGGCCCAGGGCTCCTGACCGGTCGCGCCCAGCGTCTCCTTGCGCCGGAAGTCCATGTAGTTCAGCCCGCCAAACACCTCGATGTGGAAGTCCTGATAGCCGCACGCCGTGCCCATCACGCCCCACTCGATGCGGTGGACCTGCTCCGCTACCTCCCAGGGGCTGAGGGGCCTCCCGATGAAGCGAAGCACCGCGCCGGTGAGGGCCACGAGCAGGGAGGTGGAGCCCGCCAGCCCGCTCTGGGCCGGTACCTGTGTGCCGCAGGAGAGCGAGAAGCGGCGGTGCGGCAGCTCCTCCCAGAAGGTGCCCAGCACCGCGCGAATGACGTCAAGGTAGTCCCCCGCCTGCGCCAGGTCGCCCGGCCCCGTGATCTCGCCGACCAGGTCGCCGCTCCTCACGGTGAGGGATGGGCTTCCCTCCAGGCGAGCCCAAGCGCGCTCCGCGAGCGAGCACGAGATGACACTGCCCCCGTAGAGATCTGAAGGATTGCCGATCACACCACAGCGCCCGGGGGCGGAGGCCTCTATCATCTGAGCGATTGTCTCCTCTCTAGTCCTGGCTAGGGTATCTGGGCCGCCAGCCCCAAGTCGTCTCTACGTCTGGATGGCCGGCAAAGCAGACTACAGGGCCCCCCCACCCCTACCTATCCACGGGATCGGAGGCCCACCTGGGGCCGTATGTCCCAAGGCCGCTTTCCTTGCTCCCGGCCCCACTCCTGCCCGGCACCTACTGGCACGGCCCAACGCCGGGCGTGACCAGGCATGGAACTTGCCGGCTGGTTGGCAGTCATACCCTTGAGGGCCACAGCAGCGGTCTGGAGAGGGCCAGACGGCCCTGTTCGGCGAGGTGCTGCCCCCCTCTTGGATTGGGTACCTTCGTCGCCAGGACGCTTTGGCACTGGGGAAATGGGCGGGCACCCTGAGGAGTAGCTGGCAGGCCGCCGATGATGGCTGGGGGGGACGGTAACTACTCCTGCCTGCAGTACGTGCCAGAGAGTGCTAACCCCTGGCCCGCCTGGCGCCTAGTGGCTACACAGGTAGTGGGTGGATCGCCTAGCCTGCTCTACTCACCAGAGCGTGCTGAAGCCCGCGCCCCACAGGTCGCGCAAGCGCCTTGGGCACTTCGCGGGCTTGCTGTTGTTGGTGATGTATGGGAAGGGCTGCTCCGGAGGCCCGACCCAGGAACCTGGATTCCTATGGCCCGTTCAGACCGACGCACCGTGGAATGCATCAAACTCGACCCTGGCCCCCCCGGCATGACCTCCCTTCTGGTTGTGCAGGCCGGGGGCGCCCGTGAGGGCGAGGCTGCTCGATCGGTGCTTGCCGAGGCCTTTGACCCCTCCCACCTGCGCTGGGTCTGCCGAGGCCCCGTGGTAGCGGTTGCCGTTCGCACCGGCGGGAACGAAAACGCCTTGCGAGCGGCGGAAGAGGTGCTCCGCCAGGAGCACCCCTTCTTCGCGCGCATGGACGGGTTCAACCACGTCCACTACCGGATCGTGGAGGACCTGGCAGTCCAGACCGAGAGCCATCTCCTGCGTCTGCCCCGCTGCGCCATCTGCCGCAACTTGGAGCCCTTCCCAACACAGGTGGAGCTGATCGCGGAGGCGGGCATCTGCCTGAGGCGCCGCTACTACTGCCTGAGCTGCGTCGCCCGTGCCGCCGAGGCCCAGGTCCTGGAGGGCCGGCGCACCCGCCAACCCCTGGTGGCTGACCTGCTGATGGCGGATCCCCGGGGTCTTCGCTTCCGCGGCGCGCGTCTGGTGAAACAGCGATCCCGAACCGGCGTCGGCGTCTTTCGCGTGGAGCGCGACGCCGCCGCGCGTCCGGCCCTCACCGCGCACTGACCCTATCGGCATCACGCGCGAGACGCAGGCGAGCCGTACGCAACGCGGGCTTATGCGCGCCCTCGTAGGTTGTTCGGGCTAGACCAACCACTCGCTATCGGCTGCGTAGGCTGGCACTGTCTGCCGCCGCGTGAAGCCGGGCCCAAGCCCTGTTGCACTGCCCTTCTCGGGGATGGGCGCCACGGTTCACTCGGCTCGTGGCCCGGCCGCTCAACCTCCTCGGCTGGGAACCGATAACCCCTATGAGGGTCTTGTAGAACAAGGGTGGAGGTGATCGAGTGATGGCGCTGCTTTGGAGCCTCGTTGGATGCTGGGCCCTGGGTAGCTTGGTTGTTGCGCTGGGTCTGTGCCGTTCTGCCGCGATGGCGGACGCCTGCGCCTATCGGCTCGCCTCTTCCCGCCCGAAGAGAGCCTACGAGCCCCCCCGGTTCGTGGCTGCCTAAGGAGATTCCAAGCGGCCGGTTCTCACCGTGAGGACCGGCCTCTCTTTGTGCCTCCACGAGCCTGCCCGGCCCCGGACTCGGCGGTCGCCTGCCTTCGCGCGAGGCACCTAGGAGCCCGTCCCATGTCGTTCCGCAAACACCTGGCCGCCTGGTTCGCCCTCGCGGCGCTGCTGGCTACGCTGCCGGCAGGCACCGTCCACGCCAAGACCCTCAAGCATCTCCTCGTGGTAACGCACACCGCCGGTTTCAGGCACGACTCGATTCCGACCGCCGAGAAGGTCCTCCAAGACTTGGGCCGAACGACGGGCCTCTGGGACGTGGAGTACGCGCGCAACGGGGACGAGGTAACCCAGGCCTTCACGGCCAGCAACCTGGCGCGGTTCGACGCCGTGGTGTTCGCCAACACGACGGGCGAGCTCCCCATCACTGGCGAGGGGAAAGAGGCCTTCACCCACTGGCTGGAGGGCGGCAAGGGCTTCGCGGCCATGCACTCCGCCACGGACACCCTCTACCAGTGGCCCTGGTACGGCAAGATGATCGGCGGCTACTTCGACGGCCATCCCTGGCACCAGCTCGTCGCCTGCGTAGTGGAGGATCGCAAGCACCCGGCCACCAAGATGCTGCCGCCCACCTTCCAGATCACCGACGAGATCTACCAGTTCAAGGACTGGAGCCGGAACGACAAGCGGGTTCTGGTTAGCATCGATGGCGGCAGCATCGACGTCTCCAAGGGCAAGCGAGAGGACAAGGACTACGGGGTGACCTGGGCCAAGATGATGGGCAAGGGTCGCGTCTTCTACACCTCCCTGGGCCACCGCATCGAGGTCTGGAACGACCCCCGATACCAAGACCACATCACCGGCGGCCTGAAGTGGGTGTTGGGACTGGCCAAGGGCAGCACCAAGCCAAACCCTAAGGGGTAGCGACTGAGGGGACTGAGGGGGCTTAGGGGAAGGGCCTCAGATGGCCGCCTTGGGTCCTTCCCCTAAGCCCCCTCAGTCCCCTTGCCCCTAAGCGCCTTGCCTAAGGAGTTGTCGCAGTTCCGTGGGGTTGGGGGATGAGGCCATGGCCTCGTCGAGGGTGATGGTGTCGTCGCGGACCAGGCGCTCTAGGGACTGGTTCATGGAGACCATGCCGTAGTGCCCACCCTCGCGGATGGTGGCGGCCAGGTTGCCCATCTGCCCGTCCTCGATCAGCTTCAGCACGGACGGAGAGGCGGTCATCACCTCCACGGCCGCCACGCGCCCTCCGTCCTTCTTCTGGACCAGCCGCTGGGCCACGATGCCCCTGAGGGTGGTAGTGAGCTGGGCAAGGATCTGCGCCTGACGCTGCGCGGGGAAAGCGTTAAGGATGCGGTCCACGGTCGCGGGAGCGGAGATGGTGTGGAGGGTGCTCAGCACCAGGTGGCCCATCTCGGCCGCCATCAGCGTGGCCTCCATGGTCTCCTGGCGGCGCATCTCGCCCACCATGATGACGTCCGGAGTCTGCCTGAGAACGGCATGCAGAGCGGACATGAAGCTGGGCGAATCCTTGCGCACCTCTCGCTGGTAGATCACGCTTTGGTCATCGTGGAAGACGTACTCGATCGGGTCCTCGATCGTGATGACGTTGCAGCGGCGGTGGTGGTTGATGTGATCGACCAGCGCGGCCAGGGTCGTGGACTTGCCGCTGCCCGTAGCTCCGGTAACCAGGATGAGGCCGCCCCGCTGAAGGGCCAGGTCCTTAAGAATGGGCGGAAGGCCAAGCTCATCCAGGGAGTGGGGCTTGAGCGAGACGATGCGCAGAGCGGCGGCAAGGGTGCCCTGCTGCAGAAAGACGTTGGCGCGCACCCGCACGAGGTTGGGGATGGTGAACACGTAGTCGCGCTCATCTGGCTGAAGGAAGGAGATCTCCGGAGCCGGCTCCAGCTTCGTGGGCTGGCCCTCCAGGTTGAGCAGCTGGTCACGCCCCGCGGCCATCTGGATGCTGCGTACGGTCTCCAGGCAGTCAGCGGCGGACATGGAAGGAAGCTCCGTAAGGACCACTCGTCCATCCACTCTCAGGATCGGCGGGCTACCCGCCTTGATCATGAGGTCCGAGGCTTTCTGGGCCAGCGCGTACTCCAGGAGATCGTGGACCGTGGTCATGCAGGCTTCCTTTCCATCTTCCCCGCCCATTATAGCACGCGCGCTTGCCGTGCCAGGCCAGCCAGGCGCCTGCGCCAGTCGCGCCGAGGCCCTCGGATTAGACGCTTCCGAGGGCCTCGCGACTCGCCTGAAACCGCACCTGGCGCAGCTCTGTGATCTTGTTACCCCGAAGCCGCCGATCGTATCCGCAACGCCGGAGCGGCAGCCCTTCACCAGTGGTCAGGAACCAGTTACCACCAAGCCACGGAAGCGCGGCCAGCGCATAGGGGAACCCAGCCTGGGGTGCCTTGGCGGCTTGGTCTCTTGGTGGCGAAGTGGCTCACGGCCGCTACTGAGTGGCGTATGCCGCCGGGCCCGCTACCCCTATGAGTGCGGCGGGCGATTCGCTGGGGTGTCCGCCACCAATGCCTCGGTCGCTAAGACCAGACCAGCGATGCTTGCCGGGTTCCGCAGGGCCGAGCGGGTGACCTTGTCCGGGTCCACGACGCTGCCGTGGATTGAGTCTGAGCATGGATGGCCTCAGCATCGCGGCCGCATCATTACCTTGTCCAACGACACTGCTGTTCCCGCACAACGGTGAAGATGCCCATCGCGGCACTGCCCCAAGTACCCGAAGGCGCTAGCGTGACGTCTTCTGTGCGCCGAACGCCCACACCGGCCACGCCATCGCGACCAGGGTTTCCTCCACCGACGACCCCCGCCGCCGATGGCGCTCAGCAGCCGCCGTCTCCAGTGGCAGGCTCCGTGGCTGCTCGCTCCTGCGTCCTTCCTGACCAGTGGAGGCGGCTTCTTGCGGCTTGCCGGCCGACGGAGACCCTGGCCATGGCCCGGCGTTCACGTCGTTGACCAGAATGTTGGCCTGCGGCCAGACGAGACGCGAGGCCCCAAACCGGCGAGGCGGCCCCCCGATCGGTGATCCCCAAGGCGGCCCCACCGCCGCCATCCTGCCGGCTCGGCCCCGACTTGCTGGCCCATGGCATCGGTCCGCGAATCCATCCGACGCAGGTCCTTATTCCCCTGCGACCCAGATCCGCCGGCGACCGTCCGTCTGCTTTCCCGGCCGCTGTAGACTCGATGTGAGGATGGTGCTTGCCCGATTCGCGGAAGGGATGCTGCTCTGGCTGCGCGGGACCAGCGGCTTACCCAGCGCTCACGCTGCTCTGGCGAGAGGTCTGCGCGGCCTCGAGGACGATGCTCTGATACGTGGCAGCAAACCGCTCCTGCCTGGCAGGCAAACCTTGGCGCGCCCTTGCCTGCAGGTCCGCGTCAGACCTGGCATCGTGGCCCGACGATGCATCCAACAGCGCGGCTGCGAGTGCTTCGGGGTCATCCGGATGGAAGTATACGCCCAGCTCAGGCGATTGCTCGCGGTGCACGGGGATATCCGAGAGAAGGACCCCCTTGCCCATCGACTTCGCTTCCTCCACCGTCGTGCTCCAGCCTTCAAAGTACGACGGGTTAATAAACGCGACCGCGAACTGCATCAAGCCGGCGAGATCCTGGAAGGGAATGACTCCGAGCGTGCGAAACTCATCAAGCACGTCGCACTCCCGCGCGTACTGCATCAAGGAATCGAAGAACCCCGGGTTGCGACTGTCATCAGCCAGGCCAGTCGCGAGCACAAGCGCTCGTTTCCCCCGTTCCTTCACCAGCTTCAGCGCGCTGATGACAACGCGGTGGTTCTTGTGCGCCCAGAACTGATTCGGCAACAGGAAAAAAGGCTCATCGAAGGAGTACCGCTGCTGAAGCTCCGGCAAGGTTGGCAGATTAGGGACTACCTGCGGAGTAGCAACGAATCGCAGCACCCTGGCCTTGTGAGCGTATTGGGGTGCGAAAGAGGAGAGGTCAGCCTTCGCGCACTCGCTGCTGACGATCATCTGCTCACATTTCCCGCATAGCGCCAGAAAGGTTCGATCCCTATACAGCCGTTCCTCTTGACTGAAGAACTCCGGCAGGTGCACGTGTTGGAAGTCGGCAATCCAGCCCACCGTGGGTCCGGCAACCAAGGCCTGTGAATGGGACAATAAGGAGATCCGGTGCTTTTCCAGCAGCTTCTGGAGCAACCAATCGCGCGAACTAACGGATGAGAGCCCTTTTCGGACGAATCCAAGCGCGCTGCGTGAGTCTATCATGCCTGATCGCGCTATCTCAAGAGGCGGGAAACCCGCCAACAGGGAATCCGTCGTCCTGCCGGTGATGACTACAGGTTCGATGCTTGGATGGGGAAACCGATGAACGGCTGTGAGCAGGTTTCGGTGATAGTTGACCCCTCCGAGCCAGCGCGGATTGCCGCCGACTACGATTCCGACCCTGATCCTAGAGCTCACTCTACGCACGCTTCTCCCTGAATCTACCTGGCAGGTCTACCTTGGTTGCCGGCCAAGATCCTAGCCTGCATTATCAACGGGAGCAGGTGGAGGCCCGCGCCATGCGCGACGCGCAAGCGCCTCGCGCATAATGCGGGCTAGGCCTCAGTTCGCGCTACCCCATGCCGCTGCCACCATGCTACGTACTCTGCTACACCATCACGCCAGTGCTTCTCCGGCTTCCATCCCCAGTCGGTTGCCTTCGAGATGTCCGCGATGTAGCGACTCGGGTCTCCGGTTCGGCTCGCGCCGGAGAACTCCGGCTCCGACGAATTGGGGTTCAGACTGTGTGACACTTGGAGAAGTAGTTCGCGGACGCTGACGCCCTCCCCGGTGCCCCCATTCGCGATGGGGCACCGCGGGGCGGCATTTGCCGCGGCGGCCAAGAGCAGCGTGGCCGCGTCTCCCACATACAGCCAGTCACGCACTTCATCTCCGGTGCCCATGAAGACGCAGTCGCCCGCGGCCAGCTTCCGGCAAGCATCCCAAAGGAGCTGCTTCTCCAGCCCGCATCCATAGACAGAGAAGAAACGCACGATCGCGCCGGGCAGTTGGAACTGCCTCCCATAGGACTGCACCAGTTGCTCCGCCATCAACTTGTGAACGCCGTAGGGGGAGATGGGAGCCAGGCGCGAACCCTCGCCAATCGGGAAGGTCTTGGCGACTCCATACACGCTGGCGCTCGATGGATACACGACACGCGTGGCGGGGGAGTACACACGCACGTATTCGAGCACATCGGCGGTCGTAGCAACGGTACGCTGAAAGTCCTCCCATGGGCTCACTAGCGATAGCGGGACCGAGCCACTGCCGGCACAGTGGACGATCACCGAGGGCGCGCCAGCATGTTGCCGCAGAGCGTCTATGGTGACAGCGCTCGTATGCCACTCACTGAGGCCCCACCGGCTCCACTCCTCCGGGGGCCATTCACCATGGCCTATGCCTGCCACCGCATGGCCCTGCAGCGCGAAGAGCCGTGCGACATGCCGCCCTAGGAACCCGTGGGCACCTGTGACCAAGACCGCCTCAAGCATTCTTCACTTTGTATCCTAGGAATGTGTACAAGCGGCCTGGAGCATTGGATGCTTTACCTACCCAGGAGAGTAGAGCGTCCGGCAACAGCGCCGGACTGGGCAGACGGAGCTTACGAGCAGCTCGCACCCTCAGGGAGTTCCGCGTATCCGGAAACAGGTTGATGTTCGATTCATACGGGTTCAGCACCTTGGCCAACCGGATACCAGCAGCCTCTATTGCCGAAACATACTCCTTAAGCACAAACGCGTTCTCTCCGCCGTATAGATGATGAAGGGGATGCATCTTCAAGAACATGTCCAGATCGCGTTGATGCGAGAGGACGGGCTCACGGGTGGCGATCATCGTGCCGCCTGGTTTCAGTACCCGGCCGATTCCGTGGCAAAGCTGGCGCAAATCGCGGGCATGATGCAGCGCCTGTCTGACATGCACAAGATCGAATGTGCTGTCTTCGAAAGGCAACTCCTCACCCCACTTCTCAACAACCTCAACCGCAACATTCCCCTCGGCAGCCAAGGTGCGAATCGCCCCGGCCCCAACCAGCTGACTCGGGTCAGGCTCCAATGCGGTAACGGCCCAACCATCCTTGGCCAGCGCAAAGGATGATATTCCCCGACCTGCGCCGAGGTCGAGGGCCTTGCCCCGCGCTGGACCTATCAGCTCCCGAACAGCCTGCCATTCGGTACTTGAGTAGTAGCGCTCGGCGGCGGCTATGAGGGGATCGTCGAAGAAACACGCGGTAACAAGCTCAGCCTGATCCGGTTGTGATCTCAGCCACTGCACAGCTTCTTCCCATGAGAGTGCCATATCAGCGCTCTTCAATCGGTATCTCCCGGATGACTCTGGCTGGATTACCACCGGCAATCGTCCACGGCGGCACGCTTCTTGTGACGACCGCGCCAGCCGCCACAATAGCGCCTTCCCCGATCTCCACGCCCTTCAGCACAATCACGTTCATGCCAATCCAGCATTTGTCCCCGATCTTCACGGGTACTGTTGCAACGTCGGACCAATCCTTCTTGTCTCTGCCTGCATACCAGTCCTTGACATCGTTCTTGCGTTTACTCCACGCAATGGCGTGAGAGTTGTGGTCGACGATATTACAGCCCCAGGCAATATGCACGTCATCCCCAACTTCGATGCGCGTCGCGCAGGCGATCAAGGACTGGCCAACAAAGGTGTTGGCCCCAATCGCAATCTCGCCACCATCCCTCTCAAACACAAGAGTTCCCTCGATGATGCTGCCCTCGCCGATTGTCAGGAGGTTCGTTGGCCGCAATCTCAAGCGCCTGAAGCTGGCTTTGGCCGACTCGGCAATCTTAACGTTCGATTGAGCTCTTAACCTCTGACGGGCGCGCCACTCAACCAATCGAATCAACTGGCTGCGCATATCCACCTTTCAGAATCGGGCTTCCCCGCTTGCTCTCGTCACAATCTGGAGTGTGATCTCATCCTTCCGTTGCGTGCCACTCGTCTTTCCTGTCCGTCCGCCCGCCAAGGAGTGCCCCTCTCTGCACACCGCATCCTGACGACGCTCAGAGAGCAGCCCTATGTCGTTACTCGATGGTAACTTCGAATATAGAGTAGATACGGGATCATAACTACGATGGCTTGAGTCAGTATGGATCCATAGAGCACCCCAGGAAGCCCGATCTGGTAGGTGAGGTAGACGGAAAGACAGATGTTAACAACTGATGCGATCGTTGTGACCTTCACCTGGAACGCCATGATGGACATACCGTTCATGAATGTAGCGATCGTGGAACTCACACTTGCGAGGACGCTCCAGATTCCGAGACCGACAAGCAGTGTCATTGAAGGATTGATCTTTGGCCCGACCCACAGATGCAGAATCTTGGTTCCGAAGATAACAAGGAAGAGGCCCATGGGAGCCGAGATTCCCAGTGAGATCGCTAGAGAGCGGCGGAGAGTCCTGCGTATCCAGGCGGTATCCTTCCGGGCCAGCGCCTCTCCATAGGCAGGCCAGAGTGGGGTCAGCAGCATGGCGCACAACATGGTTATCTGGCTGAAGAGCCGGGACGGAATGGAGTACTGGGTTACCACCTCCGGTCCGAGGATTCGCGCCAGAACTATGTTGTCGGAGGAGTAGCAGACAGCCACGGCAACCTGCAGCAGGAAGAACGCTGCCCCAGTTCCCATCAGGTCCTTGGATACTGATGTCGTCACAGATGCCCACGATGGAAACAGCCAGGGCCGCTGCACGCAGAAAACGTAGACGCCGTTTAGCAACTGGGAGAGGACTGGTACGCCAGCCATGGCAAGGACGAGCAGCATCAGAGAGCCATGAAGCCGGATCACGAGCAGGACGGCGAAGAGGCTCATGATGCTCCCGGCAATCGACCAGAGGTTTCCCTTGAAGCCCTCCTGATAGCCGGTCTGAACACGACCGACGATGCCCGCGGGGGTGCCAAGCAGAAAGCACGCCGCGAATGCCGCCACTGCTGGTCCGGCCTCGGCCATTGCCTGTGGGGAGCTCACGCGGAAGAACGAGCTCCACGGTACCCAGCGATAGGTGACGGCGAAGGCAGCGCCCAGGATGACGGAGATGAGTGTTAGGAAGAAGAACGCGCTCGACACATACTGGCGCGCGAGCACACGATCATCCTCTCCATGTGCTTTGGCAATTCCATTTAACAGCCCGTTGGCGATGCCCAGGTCGGAGAATCCGAGGAAGGCAATCACGGAACTGATGGTCATCCAGAGGCCGTAGCGCTCCGTTCCGAGGTACTCGAAGGTGAGGGGCACCGTAATCAGAACAGTCGCCACGTTGATCAGGCGGGAGAAGACTGATACGGCTGTTGTAAGGAGGGCTCGCCGGTATCGCTCCTGGGACCTTCCCGCTTCAGTGGAGGTCTCGAATGGACGCAGTCGTGCCACCGCCCATATCCGCCGCCACATGCGTGCTGGAGTACCCAATGCCGGATGACCCATATAGATTCTGTACACTCCGTCTCAACACAAGAGAGGCGGCGCATCGACGTGTAGAGTGCGGTAATCTCAGACCGCCCTGCATCACGATCGCGAGTGAAACAGTAAGCCTACAAAAGCTCAGTAGCGCGGGAAGGGATTCTGAGGCGATCGGGCTGAAGAGGTACTCTCACCCGCCATGGCATCTCCCTGATACCGTGGTGTGGGCATCTTCTCAGTGAGCAGCTGAAGCCGCCATCTCTGTGAGCGCGGATTCACAGGGCAGGCCGATGCCCTCGCCCAGACTCGTTCTGGCGAGCCAGCCCAGCACGGGAACGCGGGTGGCGGCGACCAGTCCGCGCGGAACGCCGCCCGGCTTGCTGGCGTTGTAGACAGGCTCGCCACTGCGGCCGACCGCCACGGCGACTAGCTCCGCCATCTCCCGGACGTTGCATCGCCGCTAGCTCCAATCGCGAGCAGCGGCGGTTACTTTTCATTCGGCAGGGCGAGGCATTTCCCCTCCGGCAGCCCCATACGCCGGCGCGAACTCGCCATTGTGGGGCCAGTAGTACGTCACAGAAACACTGATGGATACCGCAGTTCTCAGCCCGCGTGCCAGCAGTCTGCCGGTAGTTGCGTGACGCACCACTAGTCCTGCAACAGCGAGTTCGCGCCGCGTGATGACCACGGCGGTTCGGGTTGTGAGTGTGGGACACTCCCAGGTCAGTTGCCAACGGCCACAACAGGCCATCGCCCTGTCCTGTGATACAACCGCGAACCGCCACTTGCCGTGAGGCGACTAGTAGGGCATGCCGCCAGGTCCACCACCCGGAGCGGGCGGCGGGGTCTTCTCGGGGATCTCGGCCACCAGAGCCTCGGTGGTCAGCACCAGGCTCGCGATGCTCGCCGCGTTCTGCAGGGCGGAGCGGGTGACCTTGGCGGGGTCCACGACGCCGGCCTTCACCAGGTCCTCGTACTCACCGGTCGCGGCGTTGAGGCCGTAGGAGCCTTTGCCCTTGCGGACCGCCTCGCACACCACCGCGCCCTCAAGACCGGCGTTCTCGGCGATGCACTTGGCGGGGGACTCCAGCGCGCGGCGAATGATGTTCACGCCGATCGCGAAGTCGGGGTCGTCCGCAGGCAGCTTGATGGCATCAAGGGCGTCCAGGCAGCGAACCAGCGCCACGCCGCCGCCGGCAACGATGCCTTCCTCGACAGCCGCGCGGGTGGCGGAGAGAGCGTCCTCGATGCGGAGCTTCTTCTCCTTCAGCTCGGTCTCGGTAGCCGCGCCGGCCTTGATGACCGCAACGCCGCCGGCCAGCTTCGCCAGGCGCTCCTGCAGCTTCTCGCGGTCGTAGTCCGAGTCGGTATCCTCGATGGCGCGCTTGATCTGCGCGATCCGGCCCTGGATGGCCTCGGCGGAGCCGGCGCCTTCCACGATGGTGGTCTCGTCCTTGGTGATGCGGACGCGAGCGGCGGTTCCGAGGGACTCGAGCTCGATGTTCTCGAGCTTCAGGCCAAGGTCCTCACTCACGAACTGGCCCTTGGTGACGATGGCGATGTCCTCGAGCATTGCCTTGCGGCGATCGCCGAAGCCGGGCGCCTTCACGGCGGCGCACTGGATGGTGCCGCGGATGCGGTTCACGACCAGCGCGGCCAGCGCCTCGCCGTCCACGTCCTCGCTGATGATGACCAGCGGCCGGCGGGAGGCGGCGACCTTCTCCATCAGGGGCAGGATGTCCGTGATGGCGGAGATCTTCTTCTCGTAGAGGAGGATGTAGGGGTTCTCGATGATGGCTTCCATCCGCTCCGCGTCGGTCACGAAGTAGGGAGAGATGTAGCCCTTGTCGAACTGCATGCCTTCCACCAACTCCAGCGAGGTGGAAGTGCCCTTGGACTCCTCAACGGTGATGACGCCGTCCTTGCCGACCTTGTCCATGGCCTCGGCGATGAGGTCACCGATGGTCTTGTCGTTGGCGGCGATGGAGGCGACCTGAGCGATGGAGTCGTGGGTCTCGACGGGGGTGGCTAGGGTGGCGATGTGGGCCACGCAGGCGTCCACGGCGGAGTCGATGCCATGCTTGACGGCCAGCGGCTTGGCGCCGGCGGCCACGTTCTTCATGCCCTCGCGGACGATGGCCTGGGCCAGGACGGTGGCCGTGGTGGTGCCGTCGCCAGCGACGTCGTTGGTCTTGGAGGCGACCTCGCGAACGAGCTGGGCGCCCATGTTCTCCAGCGGATCGGAGACCTGGATCTCCTTGGCGATGGTCACGCCGTCATTCACCACGGACGGGGAACCGTACTTCTTCTCAAGGATGACATTCCGGCCCCGAGGGCCGAGGGTAACCTTCACTGCATCGGCCAGCGCGTTGACACCCCGCTCTAGGGCACGCCGTCCCTCTTCTCCGAACTTCAGTTCCTTCGCTGCCACTATTGCATCTCCTCAGTCTTGCTTCACCCTGCACTCCGCGCGCTTGCGCCCCCGCGCGGGCATCGTACCAGGAACGCCGCAAAGCCTAGCGCTCCACACACCCAGGCGGACCGAGAGCTACCGCAGGGCCCCCAAGGCGGTCCCGCTGCTCGCGACCCAGCCGGTACCTAGCGCACGGCCAGGATGTCGTCCTGGCGAAGGATGACGTACTCCTCCGCGCCCAGCTTGATCTCCGTGCCGCCGTACTTGGCGTAGAGAACCTTGTCGCCCACCTTGACGTCGATGGGAAGCACCTTGCCGTTGTCCAGGTACTTGCCGGGACCCACGGCCAGGACCTCACCCTCCTGCGGCTTCTCCCGAGCGGAATCCGGAAGCACGATGCCGCCGGCCGAGGTCTCCTCGGCACTGGAAGCCTTCACAACAATACGGTCGCCCAGGGGCTTCAAACTAACTGCCATAGTTGGTTCCTCCATCACTTACGCGCGCCATGGCCAAAGGGCCGAACCCTTCGCCGGGCTCGCCCTGCCGCGAGCCTACCCCCGCCGCTAGGTCGAGCCCAAGTGCTCCGACCCCTCAGGACCGGGCACCCCCTGCCTCCGCGGGCAAGGCGCCCAGAGACAGGTCCTGCTTCCATACCCACACTGGCGTTAGCACTCTCTACTGCTGAGTGCTAACCGGCCTAATGATAACAGAGCCCCAAGCGCCAATGCAAGCGTTCGGGCCAAGCGCCGAAGGACAGCGGGGCACAGCGCGCTAAGTAGGAGGGGGCCCGCGCGGAGCACCTGGTTAGGCGCCCCCGCTGCCACCCTCGCGCTGCTGTCGCCTTAGCTACGCCTTCCAAGGAGGACCTCATGTCGCCCATCGATAAGCATCCCCCCTCCTACCCAGGCTCCACCTACCCGGCCGACGCGGCGCTGGACGGCCTGGCCCGCGCCTACGCCCAGGACCTGATGCGGTGCCATCCGGTGATGGCCACCTTCATGGGCATTCACGATCATGACCGGCGGCTGCCCCACGCCACCCCGGAGGCCGCCGATGAACGGGCTCGCGAGCTGTGTGAGGTGTTGTCGGAGCTCGATAGTCTCAAGGCCCAGGAGCTGGGGCCCGACGCCGCGCTGGACCGGCAGCTACTGGAGTGCATGGTCCGCGCGGAGCGGCTGGAGTGGCAGGAGATCCGGAGCTTCGAGCGTGACCCTCGGGGGGTGAACGACTCCATCTCCTGGGGTCTCCTGACCCTGATCCAGCGCAACTTCGCCCCG
>DASXUI010000036.1:0-9837 GCA_036504955.1 Armatimonadota bacterium | reverse complement strand
TTACCCCTTGCCCCTAGCTAGTCTGGCTGAGGCGGGAGAGCTGGGCTTCTATCTGGTGTTTGCGGGTCTTGAGCTCCTGCTCGATGGCGCGTTCCTTGTCCACCACTTCGGCGGGGGCGCGGGAGAGGAACTGGCTGTTCTGCAGCTTGCCGGTCACCCTCGATAGCTCCTTGGAGATGGCCTCGATCTCCCTGGTGAGCTTGGCGGTCTCCTTCTCCACGTCCACCAGGCCGGCCAGAGAGAGGTGAACCTCCGCGAAGCGCGTGGCTCCAGCTACGGAGGGGCTAGGCACCCCGCCCGTCTGCTTGGGCGGGAGTAGAGTCAGCTCCGCGCGCGCAAGCTGAGCCAGGTAGGCCGTGAGCGATGGGACCTCAACCTGTGGGATGGAGTCCTCCGCGATGGGCACTACGTAGACCTGTACCCTCTGCGCGGGCTGCGCGCCTCCCTGAGCCCGCAGGTTGCGCACCGTGCGCACCATCTCCTCGATGCGGGAGAAGCGCTCCTCGGCTTCATCGTCGCTGAGGGAGGGGTCGGCTGTTGGGTAGCTCTGCACCATCAGCGAGTCGTTCCCCGTGGCCCCGAGCTGGGTGCGAAGGCTCTGCCAGATCTCCTCGGTGACGAAGGGCATGAAGGGATGCAGCGTGCGCAGGGAGGTCTCCAGCACGAAGGCTAGTACCTGCCGGACCCGAGCAGCGTCCTCCTCCGGCCCGCCGAAGCGTGCCTTGGCGAGCTCCACGTACCAGTCGCAGAACTCGTTCCAGACGAACTCGTAGAGCGCCTGGGCGGCGTCATCAAAGTCGTACTCACCCAGGGCCCGTGAAACCGTCTCCAGCACCCGGTTCAGGCGGCTGAGGATCCATCGATCCTCCAGAGGCCAGGAGGCGTCCGGAGAGAGGCTCTGGGGCAGGGGAGTGTTCGCCAGGTTCATCATCACGAAGCGGCTGGCGTTCCAGAGCTTATTGGCAAAGCGCCGGGAGCCCTCGACCCGCTCCTCCGCGAAGCGGATGTCCTGGCCCTTGGAGGCCATCAGCAGTAGGCTCATCCTGGTGGCGTCGCCCCCGTACTTGTTGATGAGCTCGACCGGGTCGCCGCCGGTGCCCTTGGACTTGCTCATCCGGACGCCTTCACGGGTGAGGACCGTACCGTGGATGTAGACGTCGGGGAAGGGGATCTCCTTCACGAAGTGCAGTCCGGAGTAGACCATCCTGAGCACCCAGAGACGGATGATCTGTCGGTCCGTGATCATGCAGTTCGTGGGGTAGAACGCCTCCATCTCCGGGGTGTTGTCCGGCCAGCCGAGTACGGCGAAGGGCCAGAGAGCGGAGGAGAACCAGGTGTCCAGCGTGTCTGGGTCCTCGTAGAGGTCGGAGGAACCGCAGGCTTTGCAGGCGGCGGGCCGGTCGATACTGGGCGTGACCGCGGCGCATTGGCGGCAGTGCCACAGTGGTAGCCGGTGGCCCCAAAAGAGTTGCCGAGAGATGCACCACTCCGGCACGTTCTCCAGTGAGCGCAGCGCCTCTGCGGCGTAGCGGTCTGGGAAGAAGCGCACACGGCCGGACTTGATGGCGTCGGTGGCCAGGGCGGCCAGGTCCTGCATGCGCAGGTACCACTGGTCGGTTAGCAGCGGCTCCACGATGGTGTGGCAGCGCTCGCAGTGGCCGACGGCATGGGTGTACTCCTCGACCTTCTCCAGTAGGCCCAGGCGCTCCAGCTCGTCCACCACCTGCTTGCGCGCCTCAAGCCGGTCTAGCCCCGCGAACCGGCCCGCGGCCTCGGTCATGCGGCCGTCCTTGCCGATGACGGAGATGCGCGGCAGGTTGTTGCGCTGGCCGCACTCGAAGTCGTTGGGGTCGTGCGCTGGCGTCACCTTTACGGCGCCGGTGCCGAACTTGGGGTCCACCAGGATGGGGTCGGCGATGATGGGAATCTCGCGGTCCATGACTGGGAGCAGGACGGTCTTGCCCAGGTGGCCCTTGTGCCTGGGGTCGTCCGGGTGCACGGCCACGGCGGTGTCACCTAGCATCGTCTCGGGACGCGTGGTGGCGACCGTCACGGAGCCGCCGCCCTGGATTGGGTAGCGGATGTGCCACAGGCTGCTCAGGACCTCCTCGTGGTCAACTTCTAGGTCGCTCAGGGAGGTGTTGCAGGAGGGGCACCACTCACCCACGCGGCTGCCGCGGTAGATCCAGCCCCGCTCGTAGTAGTCCAGGAAGGCTGTGAGAACCGCGCGGACGTAGCCCTCGTCCATAGTGAACCGGGTTCGGCGCCAGTCGTAGGAGCAGCCGAGGAGCCGAAGCTGCTTAAGAATGGTTCCGCCGTACTTCTCGGTCCAGTCCCACGCCGCCTTCACGAAACCATCGCGCCCCAGGGACATCTTGGAGATGCCCTGCTTCTTCAGCGAGAGGGTAAGAAGCCGCTCCGTCCCGATGCTGGCGTGGTCCGTTCCGGGTACGCACAGCGTGTTGAGGCCGCTCATTCGCCTCCAGCGCAGGAGCGTGTCATGGATGGCATGCTGGAGCGCGTGGCCGATGTGCAGCTCGCCGGTCACATTGGGGGGCGGAATGGTGAGGCAGTACGACGCCCGGCCGGGTTCCGGCTCCGCCTGGAAGTACCCGTGGGCATCCCAATAGGCATACCACCGGGACTCCACGGCCGACGGCTCGTAGGCTTTGGACAACTGACTGGTCTCGGGTTCACTCATAGATGCGTGGTATTCCCCAGGGGCTCTATCCGCTCTGTCGAGGGTCCGACCGAGGCGGAAGGTCTAGCACCGGCGAGGCGCGGAGGATACGCGCGGACACCTGCCGGGCGGGGTACGGCAGCCCGGCACGCTGGCGGCGCCTTCCCGCCCCCCGGAGAGGGTGGACGAGCCGCGCGCCAAGCGTGACGGTCCGGCAGGCACGGGACTTGAGAGGGCGCGCGAGCCAGGCCCCAGATGGTGACTGGGCGCTCTCCGAAAAGCTGGCCCGTGTTCCAAACGAGACACGACCGTGAGTCGCGCGGAGCGCGAGCCGCCAAAGGCTAGTGGATCCGTAACCCGGGGGCCTGCGGCTCCGACGGCTGCCGCGTGACGAGCCGCCGGCGACTGCCGGCGCGGACTAGGCGGGCATGGTGGGCGGAACGGCCTTCGCGGCGCGCACGTCGGGTGTTGGATCATCCGACTGAACCAGCGCCGTCAGAGCCAGCTCCAGCACCTGATCCATGTGCTCCACGAAGTGGTAGGTGAGCTCCTGCCGCACCTTGGGCGGGATCTCCTCCAGGTCCTTCTCGTTCTCCTTGGGCATGATGACCGACTTCACTCCGGCGCGGTGGGCGGCGAGCACCTTGTCCTTAACACCACCTACAGGCAGAACTCGGCCGCGAAGGGTTATCTCCCCCGTCATCGCCATCTGGCGCCGCACGGGGCGCTTGGTCAGCGCCGAAGCGAGGGCGGTGGCCAAGGTGATGCCGGCGGAGGGACCGTCCTTGGGGATCGCGCCCGCGGGCACGTGGATGTGGATTTCGGTCCTGCCGTAGAAGGTCTCGTCCAAGCCGAGAACCAGGGCTCGCGACCGGCAGTAGCTCAGAGCGGCCTGGGCGGATTCCTTCATCACGTCGCCAAGCTGGCCTGTAAGCTGGAGCCGGCCCTCGCCGCTCTTCATCAGGGTCACTTCGATGGAGATGACGTCGCCGCCGAACTCGCTGACGCTGAGGCCGGTGGCGACCCCCACTTCGTCGCGCTCCTCGGCAAGCCCATAGTGGAACTTGGAGGGGCCCAGATAGGTGGAAAGGTCCTCGGCGGTCACCGTTGACAACTCCTCGCTTCCCTCAGCCACGCGCCGAGCAACCTTCCGGCAGATCGTCGCGATCTCCCGCTCCAGGTTCCGAACGCCGGCCTCGCGAGTGTACTGCCGAATCACGCTCTGAAGCGCGGAGTCCTCCACCTTCAGGTTCTGGTCGGTGAGCCCGTGCTCCCGCGTCTGCTTGGGTAGGAGGAACTGGCGGGCGATAGCGAGCTTCTCCTCCTCGGTGTAGCCTGGGAAGCCAATCACTTCCATGCGGTCCTTGAGGGCCGGCGGAATGGGGTCCAGCAGGTTCGCGGTGGTGATGAACATGACGCTGGAGAGGTCGAAGGGGACCTCCAAGTAGTGGTCGGAGAAAGCGTTGTTCTGCTCTGGGTCCAGCGCCTCGAGCAGGGCCGCGGACGGGTCGCCCCGGAAGTCCGCGCCAATCTTGTCGATCTCGTCCAGCATGAAGACGGGGTTGCGGGAGCCGACCTGCTTCACGCCCTGGATGATGCGGCCCGGCAGCGCGCCGATGTAGGTGCGCCGGTGTCCGCGGATCTCCGCCTCGTCGCGCACGCCACCCAAAGAGATGCGGTGAAACTTGCGGCCCAGGGCGCGGGCGATGGACTTACCGATGGAGGTCTTTCCCACTCCAGGAGGTCCCACGAAGCACAGAATCGGGCCCTTCATGGTGCCGGCAAGCTGTCGCACGGCCAGGAACTCCACTATGCGCTCCTTGACCTTCGCGAGCCCGTAGTGGTCCTCATCCAGCACCGCCAGCGCCTCGGCGATCTTCAGGTGCTCCTGGGTCTGGATGCTCCAGGGGAGGGAGACGAGCCAGTCCAGGTAGGTGCGGATGACCATGCCCTCAGGAGCAGCAAAGGGCATCTTCTCCAGGCGGTCGATCTCCTTCAGCGCGCGGTCCCGCGCGTCGTCTGGCATCTTCGCCTCGGCGACCTTGCTCCGGTATTCCTCCACCTCGGTGGTGCGGTCATCCCGCTCGCCCAGCTCCTGCTGAATGGTCTTGAGCTGCTCCCGAAGGAAGAACTCCTTCTGGGTGTCGTTCATCTCCTTCTGGACCTTCTCGCTGATGTTGCGCTGGATCTCGAGGATCTCGATCTCCTTCTGGAGGATCGTTCCGAGCTTATCCAGCCGCTCCCTAGCGGAGGTGGTCTCCAGGAT
Organism: Armatimonadota bacterium; assembly: GCA_036504955.1. Classification (GTDB taxonomy): domain Bacteria; phylum Armatimonadota; class DTGP01; order DTGP01; family DASXUI01; genus DASXUI01. The sequence goes on along the minus strand of DASXUI010000036.1, from coordinate 4,891 downwards.
ATCCTGTTTGGCGGGCACCTTGATGAGGAGATAGGGGGTCACCATATCGGCCAGGCGGCCAGGCTCATCCACGTGGGCGACGCTGACGGCGGCCTCGGGCGGGATCTGCCGTCCCAGCTCCACAACCTGCTGGAACTGGCCCACGACCGTGCGCATCATGGCCTCGACCTGAACGCCCTCGGCCTCCTCCTCCTCCATCATCTGCACCCGGACCTCAAAGAAGGGCTCGGTCTGGAGGAACTTGCGGATGCGGACTCGGCAGATGCCTTCCATCATCACGCGGACGGTGCCGTCCGGCACCGTGAGGACGTGCATGACCTCCGCGGCAACGCCCACTTCGTAGACGTCGTCGGGGTCTGGGTCGTCGACGCTGACCTCGCGCTGAGCAACCAGAAGGATGATACGGTCCTTGGCGCGCGCCTCTTCCAGCGCACGAATGGACTTCTCGCGACCAACGGTCAACGGGAAGATCATGTGCGGGAAGTAGACGGTGTCACGGATGGGAAGGAGGGGCAACACGGACGGCACGCGGCCGTTGACCTCGTTGACTCCCTCCTCGTTCCTCTCCGGCACGTCGGCCACTCTTTTCCTCGGCAAAGCGTTTCTCCCCCCGAGCCTTCCAGAGGCTCCAGGCCTTACGAGGCGGCCTTAAGCTCGCTCACGGTGATCAGCGCGGGATCCTTGTGCTCCAGGACCGTCTCCTCGGTGACGATGCACTTCTTCACGTCCTTGCGCGAGGGGATCTCATACATGATGTTGAGCATCAGCTCCTCGATGATGGTGCGCAAGGCCCGGGCGCCGGTGTTGCGCTTCATCGCCTCACGGGCGATGGCGCTCAGGCTCTCCGGCGTGAAGTTCAGGTCCACCCCGTCCAGGGAGAAGATTCGCTGGTACTGCTTAGTGAGCGAGTTTCTGGGCTCAGTCAGGATTGTTACAAGAGCGGGCTCATCCAAGGGGTCCAGCGTGGAGACAACCGGCAGGCGGCCAATGAACTCGGGGATCAGGCCGTACTTCAGCAGGTCCTCCGCGGTGACCTGGGACAGCAGATCCTGCCCTCGGGCCTCCTCGCGCGTCCGTACCTTGGCGCGGAATCCGAGCGTTTGGTTGTGGAGACGCCGCTCGATGATCTCGGAGATGCCCTCGAAGGTGCCGCCGCAGATGAAGAGGACGTTGCTCGTGTCGAGCTGCACGTACTCCTGCTGCGGGTGCTTCCGGCCGCCCTGGGGTGGGACGTTGGCGACCGTGCCCTCCAGAATCTTCAGAAGGGCCTGCTGCACTCCTTCGCCGGAAACGTCCCGAGTGATCGACGGGTTGTCGGTCTTGCGGGCGATCTTGTCGATCTCGTCGATGAAGATGATGCCCTTCTGGGCGTTTTGGATCACCTGCTGGATGTTGGACCCCTCGGCGGCCTGGAGGAGCTTCAGCAGGATGTTCTCGACGTCCTCACCCACGTAGCCCGCTTCGGTGAGCGTGGTGGCGTCGGCCATGGCGAAGGGCACCTTCAGGATGCGCGCCAGGCTCTGCGCCAGCAGCGTCTTGCCGGTGCCGGTGGGGCCGATGAGCAGGATGTTGCTCTTGGAGAGCTCTACGTCGGTAATGGGAACATGGATGCGCTTGAAGTGGTTGTAGACGGCGACGGAGAGGGAGCGCTTGGCGCGCTCTTGCCCCACCACGTACTCGCTCAGGATGCGATGGATCTCCCTGGGCTTGGGCAGGCCGCCTAGGAGCCCGTAGTCCTCCTCCTGGAAGAGTTCGTTGCGGATGATGTCGTTGCAGAGGTCAATGCACTCGATGCAGATGCCGCCATGCAGCCCCAGGATCAGCTTCTTGACCTGGTCTCGGTTCTTGCCGCAAAGCAAGCACCGCATGCCTTCGCGATCCGTGTTCACCCTCGCCACTTGCTAAGCGCTCCCATCTAGCCCACGCCATGCACGAGTTGCTTGTCTGTCGCGCTCTGCGCGAGGTTCTGCCAGTCTGTCGTGGAAGTGCGGCTGGCCCGGCTGCCCCCGAGGCGATCTGACGCCATGGGGTGAAGCGGTCCCTCTAGGTCCGTTGGTGCGTTGCGCAGGCCTTCCTTCAGTATAACCGAACGGGCACTCTGCTGGTTTGATTCGCGACCACCAGCTATCTCTTTCGACCGTGAGGCCGCATACATCAAGTCGACTCAGCGGAGAGTCGCCTCAGGCCATCGCCCTGACCGGCTGGGGAACGGCGCCCGTAAGCCAGCCACCAAGACGCGAAGACACCAGGAGAGCCACATCGCGTGGCTCTTGGTGGCTTCGTGTTCTGGAGGCATGGCAGGGGAGGCCCCACCCAACCCTCGAGGGAAGGGCAGAGGCCGCTAGCTCCGTCTACCGGGATTCGCGCTGCAGGACCTCATCCACGATGCCGTAAGCCTTGGCCTCTTCGGCATCCATGAAGTAATCCCTCTCGGTGTCCTGAGCGATGCGGCTGAGGGGCTGGCCGGTGTTCTCCGCCAGCAGCTCATTCAGCCGGTCACGCATCTTCAGAATCCGGCGCGCGTGGATGTCAATCTCGGTGGCCTGGCCCTGAACCCCACCCATTATCTGGTGGATCAGGATTTCTGAGAAGGGGAGGGCATAGCGCTTGCCCTTGGTTCCGCAGGAGAGCAGGACCGCGCCCATGCTGGCCGCGAGGCCAACGCAGATGGTGGCGACGTCCGGCTTGACGATCTTGATGGCATCATACATGGCCATGCCGGCCGTCACGGAGCCGCCGGGGCTGTTGATGTAGAGCTCGATGTCCTTGGTGGGGTCCTCTTTCTCGAGGAAGAGGAGCTGCGCGATGACAAGGTTCGCTACGTCGTCATCGATGGGCCCCCCAAGGAAGATGATTCGGTCCTTGAGCAGCCGCGAATAGATGTCGTAGGAGCGCTCACCGCGAGCGCTCTGCTCCACCACCATAGGAATCAGCATCACTTAGCCTCCTGCGGGCTCTCCGTCGCGACGGCGGTAACCCTGTTGTTCTCCTTGAGGAAGTCCCAGGTCTTCTTCAGCCAGCTTACCGGGGCTTCTTCCTCGCCATCGGACGTTGGCGGGGCCTCGACCTCCTCGGCCGGAAGGAGCTTCTCCTTGTCCGCGACCTCCTCAAGCAGAAGCTGGTTGGTGATCATCTCGCGGGACGAGGCCTCAATCTCCGTCTCGAACTCCTGAAGGCTCTTCTCCCGCCGGCGCAGGTACATGTCCAGCGTCGTGCGGGACTCCTCCAGGGTCTCCATGAAGCGGCTCATCCGGGCGGCTGTCTCGGCCTCCAGTAGCTCGCGGGGGAAAGCCACGTCCGAGGTGCGCTTGATGGCGTTCAGGAGGTTGGTTCGCAGCTCGTCTTCGGCGATGCTCTGCGATTGGGTCTCGAGCTGGCGACGAACTCCGTCTCTAAGCTCGGCGATCGTGGTGACGTCGCTCACACGGGTGGCGAACTCGTCGTCCAGGTCCGGCGTCACGAAGGCGCGGATCTCGCCGACCGTGCCCTTGCGCGCAGGCGTGCCGGCTTCGTCGTCTGCGGCGAGCTCGACCTCCTCCCCCTTCAGCTTACCCACCACCGCTGCCTCGAGACCAGTGGCAGATGAGTCCGCTACCACTCGAAGGGTGCGGGGAGCGCTGGGCTCGCCCTCGGCGGGCAGCTCCACCACGCTCAGTGTGACGAAGTCCTGGTCGGCCACGGCCCGGTCAACCTCACGCAGGGAGCTGGTGTCTTTTCGCAGGCGCTCCAGGTAGGCTTCCACGTCGTCGTCGGTCACCGTCACCGGGTGGTACTCTACATCCAGGCCCTGGTACTGGCCCAGGCGCACCTTCGGCATGGTGGGAACGATGGCGGTGAAGCTGAAGGGCTGCCCCTCCTCCAGAGCCCCCTTGACGTCCAACTTAGGCTCCGCGAAAGGGATGACGTCCACCTCCTTGAGGGCGGCCGGGTAGCTCTCCCGCAGCAGAAGCTCCAGGGTGTGCTCCTGGACCATCTCTGGCTTCAGGAACTGGTTCGCCAGTCCGGCGGGGGCCTTGCCGCGCCGGAAGCCGGGCACGGTGATGTAGCGAAGGAGCTCCTTGCGAGCTTTCTGGGTGGTTTCAGTCACCTGGTCGGCCGGTACCTCAACGGTAACGGAGACCCGGCAGGGTTCCAGCTCTTGTACGTTGACCTGCATGAGTGTAGGCGCCTCGCTGACTGGGCCAATCACGGCACCGGCTGCTCTGGGGGCTATCGCGGGGGCCCGAGAGAGCCGGGACCCCTAGCTGGGTAGCTCGACCAAGAAGCCAGTCAACCGAAACGGGCCACTTACAATAACGCCCCGCGCCTTCTCCGGGGGAGAAGCCACGAGGCGTTGGGAGCATCGGGCTTAACTAGAGGCCCAATCCGCCCCGGGGAGAGCAGCGGGGGGAGGAGCCCTTCGCCATCGGAAGGCTGCACGCTAACCGGCAGCAGCCGAAGCGAAGGCGGCCCACGGGAAGAGGGCCGCCTTGGAGGTTGTTGGGTGATAAGAGGTGAAGCGGGAGGCGGGGCTCGAACCCGTGACCCCCTCCTTGGCAAGGAGGTGCTCTACCACTGAGCTACTCCCGCATCTGCGGCTCGATGCGTCTGGCAGTCCCAACCGGCTGCCATGGTGGGCGAGGAGAGACTCGAACTCTCACGGATCGCTCCACATGATCCTAAGTCATGCTCGTCTACCAGTTCCGACACTCGCCCACATCGACTGGAGAGGCGACGATCCCGCACAGAACACGGCTGGGAGCTTGATAGGCCGTGTAGGACTCGAACCTACGACCCACTGATTAAGAGTCAGTTGCTCTACCAACTGAGCTAACGGCCCACTCCGGATCCGCGTCCTCCGGTTCGGGCCTTTTCCCCTCACCGAGCACGTCACTATACTACCAGACGCTAT
>DASXUI010000035.1:0-12812 GCA_036504955.1 Armatimonadota bacterium | reverse complement strand
ACCTGGCTTGCACCCCCAGCCAAGGGCTCTCCAGCCAGCGGCACGGTCGCCCTCTACACCACCCCCGAGTCGCCAACCCGGATGCCCAAGCCGGTCCCGGTCGCGAAGGACGTGCCGGACCAGGGCGCCGCCGACCTGGGTCCCTTCCAGCTCACCGCCCCCCTCAAGGCGGACACGGAGGTGGTGGTCCGCATGACCTCTCTGGCACGCATGTGGTTCGGCGAGAAGGTCCGAGTGAAGCTGCGGCTGAAGTCCAACTGAGGTGACAGCCGGAAGAGCGAGTAATGAGTGCGGGGAGAGGTCTTGGGGAGGGCCCCTCTCAACGCCCATCTCACTACACATGGGCGACCTGGGCCTTCCCAACGACCCAAAGACCCAACGACCCATCGCACATAGAAGGAGACCAACATACCGTGAGCAGTGACCCGCATACCGTTAGCCTGAAGCTGGCAGAGGAGGACGTCCCTCTGTACGGCGCGCAACTAGACGCAATCCATGGGCTCTTTGCCAAGGAAGCCGGCGCTCCTGACCGAGTGGCAACCCAGAACCTCAGGGCCTGGGCACGAAGCCACCGCCAGCAGAAGGACATCGACAAGGTCATCAAGCTGGCGGAGCGGGCGCGGCGCAAGTTCAAGGTGCTGGTCACCATCGGCATCGGCGGCTCTGACCTCAGCGCCCGCGTCTTTCACGACGCACTGAACCACCCATACCACAACCTGCGCTCCACCCAGGAGCGGGGTGGCGCGCCGGAGGTCTACTTCACCGGCGACTCCTTTGATCCGTTCCGCCTGCACGGACTGCTCTCCATGCTGGAGTCGCGCGGGCTGCTCCGGAAGACGCTCTTCAACGTCATCAGCAAGTCCGGCAAGACCGGCGAGACCATCGCCGCGCTGATGGTCGTGCGCGAGCGGCTGCGGACGGCCCTGGGCCCCGGGGCGCCCGCCGAGGCTTGGCGGGATCAGGTACTGGCGACCACCGGCCTGAACGCCGGAAGCAAGCTGTACGAGATGCACCAGGCGAGCCCCTTCTTCGGCAACACGCTGCTTCCGGTGCACGACGGTGTTGGGGGCCGATTCTCCGCCTTCTCGCCAGTCGGCCTCTTCTTCCTGGCGGCCACCGCGGGCCCCGGCGAGTCGCCCGCCTCCAGGGTGGAGCGGGCGCTGGCGGGAGTGAGCGAGGCGGAGCGGCGGTTCCTGCTGCCCGCGACTGACGGGAGCAACCTTGCGTACCGACTGGCCGCGTGGCTGCACAAGTCGGAGTCGCGATCCAGGCTGGGAACCATCGTCTTCTACAACTATGCGGACAACCGCTGCCTGGGCGACTGGTTCGTTCAGCTCTACGAGGAGTCCGTGCAGGAGCGCGATGCCGGACTGAACGTGATCGCGGCCAAGGGCCCCACCAGCAACCACTCCATTCTGAACGGCATCCTGCGCGGCCCGAGGGACAAGGTGATCCTGTTCCTTCAGTGGCTGAACCTGGGAGATGACCTCACCATCCCGACTGGAACCGGCATCGGAGGAGAGCTGGAGGACTTCGAGGGGCTGAAGCTCTCCGAGGTGCAGACGGCCTCCCTGCTGGGCACGACGGAGGACCTGAATGAGAAGGGAGTCCCGAACTCCACCCTCGTCCTCCCGAGCCGTGACGCCTACAACCTGTGCCTCGCCATGCGGGTGTTGATGGACACCGTCGCGGTGAAGGGCCGGCTGCAGATGCTGCATATCGACGACAGCGGCGCCCTCGATCTGCCCCAGGAGGCGACCTACCTCCAGGAGGGGGTGGAGGGCTACAAGATCAAGACCCGCGCCCAGGCCAAGCGCCTTCGAAAGGGCTGAAAAAGGACCGATCAGCGGCAGGCCCCGGAGCCGAGTCCCTGCGGAGCCGGGGCCTGCGCCTGAGAACCACTACCGTGGAGCGTGGTGCCTGGCTTCCCACGCCGCGCGCGACCGCAAGCACCTTGTGCGTGAGGCTGGCCACCCGACCGTCGCGAGGGCCAGCCTCCAGGGAACGGCCGTGAAGTCCCTTCTTCTTATCTCAGCCGCACTGATCCTCGCTCTAGCCCTCCCCGGCCTGTCGCTTTGCCGGGGCGCGACCACCGCCCCAGAAGACAGGAGTCCGCGCATGGAAGCCCCAGCGGTTCTGGATACCCGCTTCTTCCGCTTCACGCTTCACCCGGAAGACGGACGCTATGAGATCCTCGACAAGCAGTCGGACGTAACCTGGCGCTCCGGCCCTCGATACCCCCGCTTCGGGCAGGTCGTCCTGGCCGGTGGAGACCACCAGGCTCTCGATCTGAGCGACTGCGAGGCAAAGACCACTCCCGCCGCGGTCGAGATGACCTTCAGACCGGTGCCGGGCAAGCCTGAAGCCGCCCTCCGCGTCACGGCGCACTCGATGAATGACGGGCGGACTCTCCAGCTCGCCTACGAAGCCGGTCCGGGTCTCGAAGTCGAGTCGGTCCGCCTGCTAGATGACGCGCTCTGGGTCACCGACGTGGACCGAGGCTACGCCGTAGTGCCGGTGCGCGAGGGACTGCTCATCCCCGCCGACAGCGGGCGGGAGTACACGCAGAGCTTCGACACCTACGCCTACGAGGGCTGCCACATGGAAATGGTGGGCCTCGTGAAGGGTGGCTCAATGTGTCTGGTAATCTGGCACGACCCCTACGTCACCCCGGAGCTGCGAAGCTCCCTGGGCCACCCGCCCTCGGTAACCGGCAACCAGCTTCTGTCCCTGTCGGTATCGCTCCGCAAGACGGCCCACTCGCTGCGCCTGCACTTCGGCGGGAAGGGCGACTTCATGTCGCTGGCCCGCGACTACCGCCAGGTCGCGAAGGGGAAGGGCTACCTGGTCTCCTGGGACCAGAAGCTGAGGGGGCAGCCTGACCGGGCCAAGCTCATCGGCTCCATCAACTACAAGCTGTGGAGCGTTCTGGACCGCCGGATGAGCGAGGACGCCAGCAGGGAGACCGCCCTCCACCTGAACTGGACCTTCGACGAAGCGGCCGAGGTCGCGGAGCACCTGAAGCGTGACCTGAAGCTGGACAAGGTGCTCTTCACCGTCGGCGGCTGGATTCACAGGGGCTACGACAACCAGCATCCCGACGTCCTTCCGGCCGCGCCCGAATGTGGGGGCGACAAGGGCCTGGCGGACTGCGCCAAGAGGGTGATGGGTCTCGGGTACCTCTTCTGCCTCCACGACAACTACCAGGATATGTACCGAGACGCGCCCTCGTGGGACGAGAGCTACCTTCAGAAGAGCCCCGACGGCAAGCCGGCACTAGGCGGCATCTGGGCCGGGGGCCGTGCCTACCTCACCTGCGCCAAGCGCGCGCTGGACCTGGCCCGCCGGCCCCAGAACCTGCCTGCCGTCCGCTCTCTGACCCACGCCAACTCCTACTTCATCGATACCACCTACGCGGCGGGGCTCCAGGAGTGCTACGACGCCCAGCACCCGCTGAGCCGCTGGGAGGACATGAAGTGGAAGCAGGCGCTCTCCGACTACGCCCGCGAGCTGTACGGCGTCTTCGGCAGCGAGTGTGGGCGTGAGTGGGCCATTCCCCACGCGGACTTCTTCGAGGGGCTGACGGGCGTAAGCGGAACCTACTACCACGACGCCGGTTTGCCTGAGCGCCTGGGGGCCACCGTTATCCCGCTCTTCGAGGCCGTCTACAGGGACACCATCGCCGCCTACGGCAAGTACGGCTACGACGTAGACAAGTCGGCGGAGTACGTGCTGCACCACCTCCTGATCGGGCGCACGCTGAACTACCACGGCATCCCGGCACACCTCTACTGGACGCAGCCGTCCGAGCCGGAGAAGGCGGCTGGCACGGCGGGAGACCCGGGCTTGTTCGCGAGGGGCCAGAGCGGCTGGGCTTCCGGCATGCACCCGATGGACCGCTTCGTGAAGAACACCTACGAAGTGCTGTCACCGCTGAACGAGCTGACGGCGCGGATGCACCTGACAGACTTCGAGTTCCTCACCAAGGACCGCATGGTGCGACGGTCCACCTTCGGCGAGGGCAAGCATGCGTACACCGTAACGGTGAACCTGGGGAAGCAGCCGTACACGTGTCACTCGCCGCTAGGGGGCGATGTGGTTCTGCCAGAGTACGGGTTCCTGGTCGAGGGACCCGGCTTCACTGCCTTCCATGCCCTGAGCTGGTGCGGGCACGTCTATGAGAGGCCTGTCCTGTTCACTCTTAGGAGCCAAGACGGTCGCCCACTGGGTATGGCTGCGACGGTTCGGGTCTTCCACGCCTTCGGCGACCCGCACCTGTCCCTCGGAGGCGAGGCGTATGAAGTGGCGCGTGAGGCAATCGTCACGGCCGGTGGCGGAAGGTGAGACTGCGGGCCCGCCGGACCCAGGCCGTGGGTGCCGCAGTGCCACCCAGGTTCGGGAAGAGGGCCGCCGCCCTCGCGCAACTCGCCCTCTGCTGGCTGGCTCTGGGCGCGGGCGGGGCCTGGTCCGCTGAGGTGCTGACCATCGTACGCGCCGGCAGTGGTGCCCCGTCCCTCCTTGCCAACGGGGCTTTTGAGGCTGGCAGCGGCGCCCGACTGGAATCGTGGAGTCCCTACGAGGGCGGGTACGAGGTGGCGCCGGGAGCCGGACGTGGAGGATCCGGAGCCCTGATGTGTGAGAGTCAGGGCCCAGGGGTCGGCCGGGGTGCGTCGCAGACCCTGAGCCTCAACCAGCATACCGCCGGACCGGTGGTGGTCAGCGGTTGGAGCAGGGCCGAGGGAGTCACCGGCAGCCCCGACTCAGGGTACTCCCTCTACGTGGACCTGGTCTACGCGGACGGCTCCCCGCTATGGGGGCAGACGGCCAGCTTCCACACCGGAACGCACGGCTGGGAGCGGCGCGATCTGACGATCCTGCCCGCGAAGCCGGTGAGGTCCCTAACGCTCTACTGCCTCTTTCGCGGCCACACGGGCAAGGTCTGGTTCGATGACCTGGCCCTGCAGGAGCCGAGGGCGTCCGGCGGCGCCATGCTGTACCAGGGAGTCCCTGTTCGCTGGGCGAAAGCCTGGCGGCCCGCGGGCGCGGCTCGAACCCTGAGCACTCGCGACGGGCTGACCCTGGGGCTTCGCGGTGACTCGGTGGGCTCGGTGCGGCTGGACGGGCGCGAGCTGGCAGCGTCCACGCCGTCCGGGTTTCTGGCTAGAGACGTCTCGGCGGAGTCCGGCTTCCACTTCTTCGGCAAGGGCGCCTGCTCGGAGCTTGGCCTCAGGCTGTCCGCCCGGTATGAGGCGCGCGAGAGCAGCATCGCCGTCAGCGGCCGCCTGACCAGCACCCGGCGCGCCGACCGGGCGGTGACGCTCGTCTTCGCGCTTCCGCTGTCGGGTTCAGGCTGGACCTGGGGCGACGACATCCAGGCACGAAGGCCCGCGACCGGCGCCCTGGAGCTCGCGAACCTGGTAAGCGTGGGCTGCGGCTCAACCGGAACCCAGTCCCTGTACCCGCTAGGGTGCGTGTGGCGCGGCCGCGACGGGCTGGCAGTCGGGCTGGACATGGGCAGCCCAGCGCAGTTCCGGATCGCCTTCCATCCGAGCGCCAAGCAGCTCCTGATCGCCTTTGACTTCGGCCTGGTGCCTGAGACGAGGCGGTTCCCCAGCTCCGCCGACTACCGCTTCGTCCTCTACCGGTTCGACGGCCGCCAGGGCTTTCGCGGCGCGCTTGACCGCTACATGCGGCTCTTCCCCGCCTACTTCGCCGTGCGGTCGGAGTCCCAGGGCATCTGGATGCCCTTCACCGATGTGTCTACGGTCCAGGGCTACCAGGACTTTGGGTTCAGGTACCACGAGGGCAACAACAACGTACCCTTCGACGATGCTCACGGGGTGCTCAGCTTCCGTTACACCGAGCCCATGACCTGGTGGATGCCGATGGCCCAGGGGGTGCCCCGCACTCCGGCCGAGGCCGTCAGAGCACGCGATGCCCTCGCGGCGGGCGGCACCGGCCAGGCCCCGATGGCCCGAGCCGCCAGAGCTGCGGGGATGGAGGACGATAGGGGGGAACCCGCGCTTCTCTTCCGCTCTGAGCCCTGGTGCGACGGCGCGGTGTGGAGCCTGAACCCCAACCCAAGCCTGCCCGGCGACCCCAACGGCGCCTCGGTCCACTGGAGTCCCACTATTCGGCGAGAGCTGTACGGACCCAACGCCAAGGGGAGGCTGGACGGCGAGTACCTGGACTCCCTGGAGGGGTACGTGACCGCCGACCTCAACTACAGGCGCTCGCACTTCGCTTTGACCTCGGTGCCGCTGACCTTCGACACCGTCACCCACCGCCCGGCGCTGCACAAGGGGCTGGCCGTCTACGAGTTCACGCGCTGGCTCGCCCAGGACGTGCGCCGCCTGGGCAAGCTGACCTTCGCGAACGGCGTGCCCTATCGGTTCACGTACCTGTGCCCCTGGCTCGACGTGATGGGTACCGAGACGAACTGGCTCAGTGGAGGTCGCTACTCCCCTCCCCCTGACTCCCAGCTCTGCCTCTGGCGCTCAATGTCCGGAGCCAAGCCGTACCTGCTCCTGATGAACACGGACTACGACGCCTTCACTCCCGCCATGGTGGAGGCCTACTTCCGGCAGAGCCTGTTCTACGGCTTCTACCCCAGCATGTTCAGCCACAACGCGGCGGAGAACCCCTACTGGCAGAACCCCAAGTGGTACAACCGGGACCGGCCCCTGTTCGTGAAGTACCAGCCCATCATCCGCCGAGTTGCTGAGGCAGGATGGCGGCCGGTCACCTCCGCCCGCTGCGACAACCCGGCGCTCCGTACTGAGCGGTTCGGCCCGGACTCCGAGGGCGCTGTCTACCTCACCGCTATGAACACAACCGACCGTCAGCAGTCAGGCCGACTCACCGTGGACGCAGGGGCTCTGCGACTGCGAGCCGAACCGAAGGCTCAGGAGCTGCTCTCCGGGCGTATGGTGCCCTTTCAGGGCAGCCGGACAACCGTTAGGCTTGGCGCTAGCGAGGTGTGGGCGCTGCGGCTTCGATGAGGAGCGGCCGCCTGATGTCCGGCGGCTAGGGGCCTCTGCGGAGCTTCCGAACTCAGCGTTGCGAGAGGAGTCACACATGACACGCAGAGACCTGGTAGGAGCCGCGCTGGCCAGCGCGGCCGTCGTGGGTGCGGCTTCCGGGCAGACGCCTGAGCCGGCGGAGCCAGCCAAGAAGCGCATCAAGCAGTCCTTCACCTGGGGCACCTTCGCGCGCGGAGTGGAGCCCGAAAAGCTGGTCAAGGAGGCAGCGAGGGTCGGATTCGCTTCCATCGAGATGGGCCCTCAGGAACACTGGAGCCGCATCCAGGACGCAGGCATGACCATCGCCATCTTCGTCGGCCACGCCTCCCTCTCCGATGGGCTCAATGACACCAAAAACCATGACCGCATCGAGAAGGAGCTGCTGAAGTCTCTCGATCTGGCCGAGCAGTACAAGATACCCAGCCTCCTCGTCCTCAGCGGCAACCGTCGTGGCAAGACCGACGAGGAGGGGATGGACAACTGCGTGGCATGTACCAAGCGTGTTATCCAGGCAGCAGAGACCAAGAAGGTGAACCTCTGCCTGGAGCTCCTGAACAGCAAGGTGAACCACCCGGACTACCAGTGCGACCACTCCACCTGGGGCGTGGAGGTCTGCAAGCGAGTGGGGTCACCCAGGATGAAGGTTCTGGACGACCTGTACCACATGCAGATCATGGAGGGTGACCTAATCCGCAACCTCCGCGCCAACATCGGGTACATCGGCCACTTCCACACCGCCGGCAACCCGGGCCGCCGAGACCTGGACGAGACGCAGGAGGTCTACTACCCGGCGGTGATGCGCGCCATCGCGGAGTCCGGCTACCAGGGCTACGTGGGCCACGAGTTCACCCCCAAGGGGGACTCGCTGGAGGCCATGCGCAAGACCTTCGACCTCTGCAACGTCTAGCGGAGGCGAACTAAGTAGGCGGCCACGAACTGCCTCACCACCAAGACACCAAGACACCATGAGGACCTAAGCTGGGTTCGCATCCATGCGCCTCTGTGCTCTCTGTGCCTCTGCGGCATGGCGGTTCTTGGTGTCTTGGTGGTGAGGTTGCCTTGGCACACAAGCTAAGTGGAGGTTCCGGATGCCCCTGCCCTACGCGTACCTTTGCCTCTGCTGTGCGGCCACGCTGACGGTGGTTGCGGCGGCAGAGGCGGCCCCGAAGGCCGCGCCGCCGATCCGCGTGCTCGTCGTCACCGGCGGCCACGACTTCGAGGAGAAGCCCTTCTGGGCGATGTTCAGCTCCCTACCCGGCCTGGAGATCCGCCCTGTGGCGCACCCGAAGGCCCAGGCCCTGCTGAAGCCTTCGGAGGCCGGCAGCTACGACGTTGTGGTCCTCTATGACATGTGGCAGGACGCCGACGAGCAGGCTAGAGCGGACTTCGCCGGACTGATACGGGGAGGCAAGGGGCTGGTGGCGCTCCACCACTCCCTCTGCGGCTACGACAACTGGCCGGAGTACCACCAGATCATCGGAGGGCAGTACCACCACCAGCCCTACCAACTCAGAGGGGTCGCCCAGCCTGCGTCCACCTACAAACATGACGTGCTGGTGCCGGTTCACGTCGTGGACCCACGGAACCCGGTGACCAAGGGCGTGTCCGACTTCGAGCTGAAGGAGGAGACCTACCACGGCTTCACCGTGGACCCGAAGGTGAAGCCCCTACTGACCACCACGGAGCCGACCTCGGAGCCCACGATAGGCTGGGCTCACACCTACGGGAAGTCGAGGGTTGTCTACCTGGCGCTTGGGCACGACCACGTTGCCTACGCCCATCCCAGCTACCGCCGGCTCCTGCTTCAGGCGATCAGGTGGGCCGCCAGACGCTAGCGCGCCGCCCATGCAGGCAGGCGTGGGGGGGCGGTTAGAGCGGCATGGGCCCGCAGCTACCAGCGTGCCTTGGCGAAAGGAGACCCAATGGAGAAGCAAGACTACGCCGACATCAACAGAGCCTGGAACGTCGCCTTCGGAGCCCTCCTGAAGCCCGGCTTCCTACTGAGCGTGGTTGATGCCGCCGGGAAGCCCAACGCCATGACCATCGCCTGGGGCTTCTTTGGGCACGCCTGGGGCCGGACGGTGGTGACCATCATGGTTCGCCCCTCGCGGTACAGCTACCACATGCTGCGGGAGGTCCCGGAGTTCACCCTCAATGTGCCGGGGCCCGGGCTGGAGGCCGCCGTCGAGTTCTGCGGCACCAAGTCCGGCAGGGACCTGGACAAGCTGGCGGCGTGCTCACTGACACCGGTACCCGGCCGCCTCGTACGCAGCCCCGCGCTTGCCGAGTGCATCATGCACTTCGAGTGCCGGTGCGTACACGAGAACTACCTGGTTCCGCAGGACCTGGATCCCGACCTCATCAAGCCATGGTACCCCCAGGGCGACTACCATCGCTTCTTCTTCGGGGAGATCGTCGCCGCCTATGGGGTCCCCCACCCCGAGGCGCTCCTTGGTCGCCTGTAGCCGGATCCCGCGGGCGCTCTGAAGGCTCTCGGCCCCTCGGGCTAGAAGGGTTGCTCAAGCAGCAGCACAGATGACTGCGGCCGGCGGGGGTCCAGCAAGGCACCACTAGCCCTCCTTTGGTTAGCTGGGCATAGAGACAGTCTCAAGACCCACGACGCCGGCACCGGCGTCACGAGTGTGCCCGAGCCCGCGGGACCCGCCGCCGAGCCCCGAGCCCTTGGGGCCGCGTCCCTTGGCCGCTGTGCCCTGCTCTAGACCACGCACCTCGCCCAGCGCCGGCCGCTGCCGGCCCAGGAGACCCAAATGACGCATCGGGAGCGCCTACTGGCGACCCTCCGCTTTCAGCCCGTGGACCGAGTGCCGGACTACGAGTTTGGAGCGTGGGAACAAACGATCGTACGTTGGCATGAGGAGGGGCTGCCCGAGGAGTGCAAGGGCGTGTGGGGCGCCATCAACCAGCACTTCCACACGGACGACGTGGAGTATGGGCCCGGCCCCTGGGTGAACGTGGGCCTGCTTCCCGGCTTCGAGTACAAGGTGTTGGAGGAGAAGGGCGACCACGTCGTGGTGCAGGACGGCGACGGGGCCATCGCTGAAATGCTGCGTCCCGAGCTGGGCGCCTCCATTCCACGCTACCTGCGACATGGGCTGGAGACCCGCGAGGACTGGGAGCGGATCCGCGACCACCAACTGGACCCGAACACACCAGGAAGGGTGCCGGACAACCTGGAGGAGCTCTGCAAGCTCACCTATGCGGCGGAGTACCCCATCGGCATCTCGGGCGGCTCGCTCTACGGATGGCTCAGGAACTGGATGGGCGTGGAGCGGCTGTCCATCGCGGTGCTGGAGCAGCCCGACTGGGTGGAGGAGATGATGGAGCACCTAACGCTCCTGATGCTTCGCACCTACGAGCGGCTGGCCGGACGCTGCCGCATCGACCTCTCGCACTGGTGGGAAGACATGTGCTACAACCACGGGCCGCTGCTGTCGCCCAAGCACTTCAGCCGTCTGATGGTGCCCCGCTATCGGCGTGCCACGGAGTTCCTACGACGCGAGTGCGGCTGCAAGTTCAATATGCTGGACTGCGACGGCAACATCCACGCCCTGGTGCCACTGTGGCTGGAGGGCGGCATCAACGTGATGTTCCCGCTGGAGGCGGCCCACACGGACGCCTACCGGATCTCGGACGAGTTCGGCACCCGCATGCCGCTCAGGGGGTACTTCGACAAGCTGGCGTTGATCGAGGGGCCCAAGGCCATCGACGCGGAGTTCGAGAGGCTAACGCCGCTTCTGAAGAGAGGCGGCTTCATCCCCCACACCGACCACCTTGTTCCGCCGGACGTGTCTTGGGACAGCTACCAATACTACCGACAGCGGAAGGTTGAGTGGATGGGAAAGTGCTAACAGTCCCCAGGCGACGCGCCGCAGACCTAGTCCGGACGCGAGCGACCGGGGCGCGCCGAGAAGGACTGGGCGCGCGAATGGAGGAACGTTCTCCTTGACACCAAGTATGGTTGTGCTATGTTGAACCCGGGGCTTCTGTGTCAGGCAGAGCCCCGGGCAGCCCGCCGGTAGCCATCCTGTCCCCGGCGGAGCCACGCCATCATCCGTATGCCATCGAGCACTGCAGCTTCGCGAGACACGGAGGAACTCCTGTGAGAGGAAGGGACGCTAGGGGGAAGCTAGGCTTCACCCTCATTGAGCTACTGGTGGTCATCGCTATCATAGCGATCCTGGCCGCCATCCTGTTCCCGGTTTTCGCCCAGGCCAGAGAGAAGGCCCGCGCAACCGGGTGCCTGAACAACATGAAGCAGCTTGGGATCGCTCTGGAGACCTACCTGGGCAACTCCGACGGCGCCTACCCCATGAACCGCTTCCCCACGGGTAGCGTTGTTGGCCGAGGAGGTCAGAACAACCACGGTTCACGGTACACCTGGCGTCGTGCGCTCGACACCTACGTTAAGAGCCTTGGGGTCTGGACGTGTGCCTCCAATCAGTGGATCTGGAGCGATGCTAGCGTGAACGGCACCAAGGGTGACGACTCAAACGCTGACCCGAAGTACAAGGACCGGCAGATCCCAACCTCCTATGCCTACAACGGCTCTTACTTCCACGAGGCCATGCCGGCGGGTGACACCGACCAGCGCCCCCGCGAGCAGAGCGAGATCAAGGATCCCACCGGCCTGATCCTGATCCTCGAGAGCCGCGCCGGACACCCTGACCTGGGCGACTGGTGCATTCGTGATCACTGCGCTGACTCGACTGTGCCGGCGAACATGGGCTCCTTCCAAACTCATCAGGGCCGCTGCAACTGGATCTTCGCGGACACTCACGCCAAGAGCTACAAGCTTGCTGAGACAGTCCAGCCCAAGCAGATGTGGTGCGAGTATGGGGATCCCAAGACAACCGCCAACTTCCAGACCACGGTCAACGGCTACCTGAAGACCGCGCTGAACACCTACAAGGAGTACAAGTAGGTTCCGCCTCCGGCGAGGCCAGTAACTGCCGGGTAGTTGTCACGAGCCCGCCCCTGACATTCGGGGGCGGGCTCGCCGCTGTCAGGTCCGAGGCTGGAGGCACGCTTCGGCCGCGGCGACCAGTAGGCTCCCCCAACGCGCAGCCACCCCCGTCGTGCTCATCGCCGGACTGCCGCGACCTCCGCAGCCGCCAGCCCGCCTCCCACCACCACAGCACCCCCCAACGCGGCTGGGGGCGCTCTGCTGACCGGGCTCGCGCCCGGCGCCGTGCCGTCATGGGGCGGCGGTGATCGCGCGGACGGTCTCTCCCGTGAGGAGGTGATGATCTGGCGATCGGTTCCGGCGCCGATGGACGCTGGGCGGTGGGTGCGTGCTCTTGGGTCCGGGCCGCGCGTGCGACGACTGGCCCTTCAGCCTGGGCCCGACTGTGCCGATGGCCCCCTCAAGCGCTACAATGGCTCAGCGCACACGCCACGTGGCGAGGAGGGGCGAACCGGCATGAACGACTCAGCTCTCAGGTCCTTGCTAGAGCACCTCTCTGACGGCGTCTACTTCGTCGATATGGAGCGGCGCATTCAGTACTGGAGTCCTGGGGCGGAGCGCCTGACGGGCTACACCGCCGAACAGGTCGTGGGTCGCCTCTGCTACGACAACATCCTGATGCACGTGGACGATGAGGGCACGCAGTTGTGCCAGACCATGTGCCCGCTTGCGCACACGCTGAGGGATGGCGCCAACCGTGAGGCCGATGTCTATCTCCGCCACGCCCAGGGGCATCGATGCCCGGTTGCCGTTAGGGTCGCGCCCGTAAGGGATGCGTCGGGGGAGATCATCGGCGCCGTCGAGGT
>DASXUI010000034.1:0-3961 GCA_036504955.1 Armatimonadota bacterium | reverse complement strand
GACACCAAGAAGGGCAGGGGACTGAGCGGGCTCAGGGGACTGAAGGGGCTAAGGGGTAGTGCCTCAGATGAGCGCCTTGGGTCCTCCCCCTCAGTCTCCTAAGTCCCCTGAGCCCCCTCAGTCCCCTGCCCTTCTTGTGCTAGAACTCCTGCGGGAGGGCAGCGATCTCCTCGGCGGTGAAGACGGGGCCGTCCTTGCAGACGTAGACCGGGCCGATGTTGCACCGGCCGCACTTGCCGATGCCGCACTTCATCCGGTTTTCCAGCGTGGTGTAGACCCGGTCCGCCGGGAAGCCCTGCTTCAGCAGCACCGGCAGCGTGAACTTGATCATGATGGGCGGGCCGCAGATGACCGCGTAGGAGTTCTTGGGGGAGGGGGCCGCCTTCTCGGCGATCGTCGGCACGAAGCCCACCTCGCCCTTCCACTCCGGCGTCTCGCCCCCCGGGTCCACGGTCTGCCACAGCTTCACGTCGCCCCGGGCGGCCCACTCCTCCAACTCCCGCTTGTAGACCAGGTCGCCCACGGTTCGGGCTCCGTAGACGATGGTCACGTCTCCGAAGCGCTCCCGCTGGTCCAGCACGTTCCAGATGACGCAGCGGACGGGGGCGAGGCCGATGCCGCCCGCGATGAAGACGAGGTTGGCGCCCTCCATGCGGTCGAGCGGGAAGCTGTTGCCGTAGGGGCCGCGGAAGCCCATGGTGTCGCCGGGATTGAGGTCCCGCAGCGCGCGAGTGACCTTGCCGGAGGCCTTGAAGGTGCACTCCACGAACTCGCGGCGCGTGGGCGGGGAGGCGATGCAGAAGGTACACTCCCCGGCGCCGAAGGCGGAGTACTCCGCGAACTGGCCAGGCCGGAAATCGAAGGACTGGGCGGCTTCGGGGTCCTGGAAGGCGAGGCGCAGCGTCCGGGTATCGACCGTCTCTTCGACGGTGTCGACGACGGTCATGAGCTGAGGCTGGTAGACGTTCACGCGCTCCCTCCGGAAACGGGCTCGGGGGCCAGGGCCTTCTCGGCGATGTCGCGCAGCACCTCCGGCAGGCTGACGCCCGCAGGGCAGGTACGGACGCAGCGTCCGCAGCCGGTGCACAGCACCTCGCCGAAGCGTTTGGGGTAGATGTGGAACTTGTGCAAGATGCGCTGGCGGCACCGCGCGCTTTGATCGTTGCGGGGGTTGTGGCCGGAGGCGTGCAGGGTGAAGAGCGACGCCTGGCAGGTATCCCAGTTGCGGCGCCGGAGCCCGCGCTGGGTGCCCTCCGGCTCATCCACGATGTCGAAGCAGTGGCACGTGGGGCAGACGGAGGTACAGCCCCCGCAGCCCAGGCAGCGCAGGGATATCTGCTGCCACAACTCGTCGGCGAAATGCGTACCTAGCCATTCGTCCACGGCCTTCACCCAGGGCTGAGGAGCAGCCGCAAGCCCGGCCAACATACCGTCCGCGTCGGCGGCGCCCGCCGGCTTGGGGGCCTCGGCGCCGGGGGTGTCCTGGAAGCGTGCGGAGTGGGCCGCCACCAGAGCCTCGCCCTTCGGGGTGAGCACTTCCACCAGGTAATCGGAGTCGACGCGGTGCAGCAGCAGGTCGGCGCCTTGGCCGGAGCTGGGGCCGAGGCCCAGGGATCCGCAGAAGCACGAGGGCTGAGGCTCCCGGCAGGCGAGGGAGATGACGGTGGTGGCCTCGCGGCGCGCGAACCACGGCGCGTCCTTGTAGTCCCAATCCATCACCTTGTCCAGCACCTCGATGCCGGCGGCGTCGCAGGGCCGGGCGCCCACGATCACCTGGGGCGTGGCGGGGTCCCGCATCGGCTCGATCTTGAGGCCACGGGCGTCCCTCTTCCAGGCGAAGAGCGGTTCCGTGGGAGGCTGGAGGGCCGCGCGCAGCGACCGCCGAGGCATGGCGCCGTTCAGCACGGCCTCGCCCAGCTCCTGAATGGCCTGGTAGTCCACGGCCCCGTCGGAGCTCTGGGCGGGCGCCAGGACCCGGGTGCCGGAGGCCACCAGGTCGCGGACCAAGCCGGCCAGGGCCTCCTCTGAGATGGTCTTGACCACGCTCACCGTATGAACTCCTCCGTGTCCTCCGTGCGGAAGGCGCCGATGGGGGCGGGCGCGGCCGGGTCGTCGCTGGCGACGTACCCGAAGCGCTGCTCCACCACCTGGGCGGCCTTACGGTTCAGCAGGCTGAGCATGATGCTGACGGGACAGGCGCGCTCGCACTCGCCGCAGTCCGAGCAGCGGCCCGCGTGGTGCTGCGCCCGCGTCAGATGCCAGGCCATCACGCCCCTGGGGTGCGCGGAGGATTCTATCCACAGCGGCTCCGTCTTCAGCGCCACGCATCGCTCGCAGTAGCAGAGCGGGCAGACCTGGCGGCAGGCATTGCAGCGGACGCACCGCGCGAGCTCCGCCTGCCAGAAGGCCCAGCGCTCCGAGGGGCGCATCGCCTCCAGCCGCGCAATCTCCTTGTCGCGCCGGTTCTCTCCGGGCGGCGGGGGCGGCAGCTCGCCCAGCAGGTGGTCGGCCAGTGCCGGCTGCCGGGCGTCGCAGCCGGGGCACCGGGGCGCCACGCTGTCGGCCGTGAGGGTGTCGGCCTCCCGTGGGTCGCGCACCACGCCGCCGCACCGCACGCCGATGAGGACGACATCCTCGCGGCTGAGCTGCGACTCCCGCATCAGCATGGCGGCGGCGCGGGCATCGCAGCCCTTCACCACCACGGCCGGCTTTCCCAGCCGGGCGACGTCCACGTGGCCCGGCGAGAGGTAGGCCACCAGGTTGTGGACGCACCGGTGATCAAAGACCAGCCGTTCCGCGTCCTCCGGCCGGGTGATGAAGGCGGGACGGGGACCTCCGGGGCTGTCCTCCCAGCCGACCACCACCTTCACCTGGCCCTCGGAGAGGAGGGTCCGCGCCAGCTCCTGCAGCTCTTTCACTCTTGCCTCCCCGCCATCGCCGGCTCCTCTGAGGTGAACTCGCCCTCGAACTCCTCATCGAGCCTGCTCAGCGACTGGTACTCCTGGAAGGGGCCCAGCTTCCTCACCCTCGCCACGGCGTCGTTCACGATGTCCCGCCACTTCAGCCCCTCGGAGGCGGAGACCCAGGAGAAGGTGAGGCGGTCCGGGTCCACGCCAGCGAAGTGCAGCAGGTCCTGGAAGACGGCGAACCGGCGCCGAGCGTGCATATTCCCCGCCGTGTAGTGGCAGTCGCCGGGGTGGCAGCCGCTGACGATCACGCCGTCCGCGCCGCGCTCGAAGGCCTTCAGGATGAAGAGCGGGTCGATGCGCCCGGTGCAGGGCAGCCGCACGATGCGGACGTTCGGGTCCATCGTCAGCCGGCTAGTGCCCGCCAGGTCCGCGCCCGTATAGGTGCACCAGTTGCACACAAAGGCAACCAACCGCGGCTCGAATTCCTTCATCTCAGCGTCCGTATCACTACCCTCCCAACAGCCTCACCACAGAGACACAGAGGACACAGAGAAACACAGAGAAGAGCGAAGCTCATAACAAGGGAACAGCCACCTCAAAGACACCAAGAGTACCTAAGCTTGGTTTCCTCTGTGCCCTCTGTGTCTCTGTGGTGAGGCTGTGTGCTGCGCCAATCAAGCGAAGATGGCGTTCACTTCGGCGAAGATCTGCGCGTCGGTGAAGCCCTGGAGCTCTACGCTCTTGGAGGGACAGGTGGCCTGGCAGGTGCCGCAGCCCTGGCAGACGCCCGCGTTCACCTCCGCCACCACCTTCACCAGCTCGCCGCGGCGGTCCCGGATCTCCTTGCGGGAGACGGCGCCGTAGGGGCACACGCGCTCGCAGTGGAAGCAGCCGTTGCAGTGGGCGGCGTCCACGCGGGCGACGGTCGGCTCGCGCTCCAGGTTCTCCTTGCTGAAGAGCGCCAGCACCTTCGCGGCCGTCGCGCTGGCCATGGAGACCGTGTCCGGGATGTCCCGGGGCGACTGGCACGCGCCCGCCAGGAACACGCCGGC
>DASXUI010000033.1:0-21375 GCA_036504955.1 Armatimonadota bacterium | reverse complement strand
CTTCTCCAGCACGAAGTCGCCGGCGTGCTCCGGCTTCGCGGCATCGAAGTCGTGGAGTCCGAAGGGGTTGGCGGCGAAGAGCCCGTAGTCCCGCACGTGCCAGGGGGTGGGGTGCCGGAAGCTGTCCGGGTGGTCCATGATGGCCAGGCCCAGCCGCGCGCCGTCCACCGGTCCGGAGTAGTCCACCCACTCCGCCGGTTTGCCCCAGGCCGCCACATCCTTCAGTCCGCGCGAGGTGACGATGCGGCCGCCCTGCTTGCGCGTAACGTCCATGGAGGAGGCGACACGGAAGCCGAAGGTGCCCTCCTTCGTGTCGCCGAAGGTGACGGGGCCGTCCACGGGTTTCAGCACCACCTGGAAGTCCATAACCGGTCCGAGAGGCGTCCCGATGATGCGCACCTCTCGGGTGTCCTGCAGCACGCGGGCGCCCTTGGGGTCCACCCAATCGCTCTCGGCAACGATCCGCCCCATCAGAGGGCCACCCTCCAGGGCGGTGAAGCGCCTGTGAACGATGCGCCCCTTGCCGGCGCCCTCGGTCCAGTAGTCAACGCTGTTCACGGCGCCGTGGGTGAACCACAGGCAGCGCTGGTGGGGGTGGTCCTGGTCCTCGCCTGCGACCTCCTTCATGGGATAGTCCCGGTTCAGCGGCTTGCCCGTGGGGCCCATGAGGGGATAGAGGTAGGGCTTGGGCGCGCCCTGGAAGACGTAGCGCGTGAAGAGGCGGCCATCCACGCTCACCTCAACGGTGTCCCCCTTGGGCTGAGCCACGGCGACGGAAGCACTCGGTCTGGGTCCGTTGAGCACGTAGCGGAGCCGATACCGCTTCTCCTTGCCGGGCGCCAGCTCATCCTCGAGCCAGAGCACCTGCCGGCCCATGCCGCTGCCCTGGATCTGCCCCGACACTTCCTTCCCCGTGTCCTCATCCACCAGCGACACCGCCGTAGCGCTGCGGGGTACCAGGGTGGAGACGGCCATCATCGTAGCTCGGGCAGGGACAGGGCCGGGCTTCACGGTGAGGTGGCTCGCCGGCAGCGGCGGCCCCTGCGCCCACCCCTCCGTGGACACCGACATCCCCGCCGCCAACACCGCCGCGCGCCCCAGAAGCTCTCGCCGAGTGGTCCTCATTCCCACCTCCCGCTGTCCTATCTCCCACCCCTCTTCCCGAGACGGCAAGAGGGCTTCGTCCTAGCGCGGCTTCGTCTCTTGTGGCCGGGGACTGCCCAGTGGCGCCGCCAGCCAGCCCCCTTGTCTCCCACTCGTCCCCACGCCCCTCCTCTTCCCGCCCCGGGAAGAGGAGCCGGAGGAGATAGGAACGCCCGAAGCAGGGCTTCGTCCTGCCGCCACCTCGCGGCGCCAAGCGCTCTACCCTTGCCCCCCACTCGTCCCCACGCCCCTCCTCTTCCCGCCCCGGGAAGAGGAGCCGGAGGAGATAGGTTACCCCAGCTCCGTGTAGTACCTGCGGATCAGGTCACGGGTCTTCTTTACGCCGACGATGGGGTCGCCCTCGCCCTCGAACTCGATGGAGGCGGCGCCCTTGTACTTCGCCTTCTTCAGGTATCCGATCAGGGTCTTGAAGTCGATGTTCGGGTCCTCGCCCTGTTCGTTGAAGCTGGTGGCCTTGGCGTGGCAGTGGAAGGCGTAGGGCGCCATCTTCTGGCAGGATGAGAGTCGGACGTCAGCCGGCCAGTTGCCGAAGTCCAGGCAGGAGCCCACCCACTTGGGGTCCGTGCCCTTGATGATGGCGATTAGGTTCTCCGCCGTACCGGAGACGCCGCCGTGGTTCTCCATGCTGATGCGGACGCCGGCGTCCTGACAGGCGGGCAGCATCCTCTTGAAGGCGCCGATCACCCGCTCCACGCCCAGGGTGGCGTCCTGCTGGTCGTTGCCCAGACCCCCCAAGTTCATGCGGACCACCGGCGCCCCCAGGAACGCGGCGACCTTCAGCTTCTGGAGGTTGCTCTTGATCTGCGCCTCGCGGGAGGCGTCGTCACCGCACAGCATGCCCTCCATGATGAAGCCGGTGGTCACGCGACCGGCGCGCTTGGTGGCATCGTTCAGTTTGCCTAGGAACTGCTTGTCGCACGTCTCCAACACCTCGTTGGGGAAGAACATGTCGTTCCAGGTGATGCCGGTGACATTCGCTTCCTTAAGCAGATCCGGCACGCCCTCCAGGGTCAGCTTCTTCTGGAAGAGGAGATCGCGGAGGCTGTAGGTCTCGCAGCTCACCACGTGGCGCAGCTTCTTCGCCTTGGGGGCGGCCATCGCGGGCAGTGCGTGTCCGAGGAGTGCCAGCCCGGCGGCGGCGCCGGCGCCCTGGGCGATGAGTTGACGGCGGGACAGGAGATCAGGCATTGGAGTCCTTTCACGTGAAACACCGCACCACGCCGCTGCGGCGATCCATTGAGCAGGCACTGAGGCATACAGCGCTACCTTGGGATTCGGGTGCCGGAAGCAAGAACCTGCCTGTGTCGCGGCGGAGCGCTGGGATGGGGTGTTGGGGCGTGCCGTAGCGTCGTCAGGGATGGGTCGTAAGGTCGTAGGGTCGTAGGGGAAGGGCCTTGGGGACGGCGCGGTGGCAAAGCTGGGAGTGGGCGCCCGGCGGACCGCCTCCGGGCACCGATGCCCGATGATGCCACCAGATCGCTCCGGAGGGCCCTCACCGTCCGACCGGTCCGACAGGTCCCAGCCCCCCACCCTCCGAGGCCCTTCCCCCACGACCCTCCCACCGGCCGCTCCCCCTATCGGCCCGTCAACTGCTGCAGCCGCTCGGGGTACCGGGCCCCCTGCACCTGGATCATGGCGGCGGCGTCGTCCATGCTGCGCAGATCGTCCGCCGTGAGCTCAAGCGAGGCGGCCCCCAGGTTCTCCTCCAGGCGATGCGGCTTGGTGGTGCCGGGGATGGGTACGATCCAGGGCTTCCGCGCCAGCAGCCACGCCAGGGCAACCCGGGCCGGCGTCGCGCCCTTCCTCTCCGCGATAGCGGTTAGAAGAGCGACTACCGCCAGGTTGGCCTTCCGGTTCCCCGCCTCGAAGCGCGGGACGGTGTTCCGGAAGTCGGTGCTGTCGAAGGTCGTGCTCTCGTCGATCCTGCCGGTGAGGAAGCCCTTACCCAGTGGGACCCGCGGTCGGGGCGCCTGCGCTCCCTCCGTTCCCATCAGCCGAGCGTCAACGCAGAGGCTCTGTTAGCCGGCCTGACAGATGGCGCAGGTGTTGTCCGAGGCGAAGAAGGAGCCGATGACGAACTGGCCAGTCCTGACCCTTCTAACCGCGCTGCCGACAGCCTCAACGACGCCGCAGTACTCATGCCCCATCGGTACCGGCTCGGTGACCTTCTGGATGCCCCGATAGGGCCACAGGTCAGACCCGCACACGCAGGTCGCCGAGATCCGGATGAGGGCGTCAGTCGGTTCGAGGATTCCTGGCTCCTGGCGCTCCTCGTAGCGCACGTCGTAGGGGCCGTGTAGAACCGCTCCTCGCATCACTTGCCTCCCCCTACTCCCGTGGCGCTCGCGTCCTGGTGCCGGCGGCGCCGTGGCTGCTACTCCCCATACTGCTCGTCGCTGACCTTCTCCATCCAATCGACGGCCTTACCCTCAAGCCTTTCCTGGATGGCGATATGCGACATGGCCGTGGTGGGCGCGGCGCCGTGCCAGTGCTTCTCTCCCGGCGCGAACCAGACCACGTCGCCAGGCCGGAGTTCCTCGATGGGACCTCCCAGGCGCTGCGCGCGCCCGCAACCGGCCGTCACGACTAGCGTCTGCCCCAGCGGGTGGGTGTGCCAGGCCGTGCGTGCGCCGGGCTCGAAGGTCACGCTGGCGCCGCTGACCCTCGCGGGCTCAGGGGCCTGGAAGAGCGGGTCCACGCGGACGGTGCCGGTGAACCAGTCCTCGGGACCCTTGACTGAAGGCTGTGAGCCGCCTCTCTTGATCTCCATTCCCTGTCCTTCCCTCCTTGGGGCCTGACCACGCCTGAGGGGTCGGGTGCTTGGCGGCCTGCCATGGATCCATACCAGGCCGCTTGCGACCGCCGGCACCCCGCGCCGCGGCCCTGAACAGGCACTAGCGATTGAACAGACCTTCATGGTCGCGGAGGAAACCGGGGTCCGTGTCCCTGGGCACACCCTCATTCTAGGCAGCTTTGGGACCTGGGTGGTATGACATTCCTGGGGTACTCTTGGCGGATCCTACGTACTTTGCTGGACGCGATGAGCGACGGCTGTGAGACGAGGCGATGGCACAGGCACTGGCTGTGGAGCGGGGAGCGAACGGGCCCGGTGAGGCCGAGCAGATTGGGGAGCTGAGGCTCAGGGCGAACCGGGTGGAGCTGGTGGGGCGAATCGTCCGGGCTGTTCCCCGCGATGGGGCACTGGAGCCGTTGAAGGGGATAGTCCTCCGTCGGGCCTCCTCGACCACTGAGCGGCTCCACGGCGTGTCCTGCCCCTCGCTGTGCGTGATCGCTCAGGGCGCCAAGGAGGTCTATCTCGGCGAGGAGCGGTACCGGTACGACCCCTACAAGTACCTGCTGGCTACGGTTGAGCTTCCCGTCACCAGCCGGCTTGTGGAGGCTTCACCGGAGCGGCCCTACATGAGTCTGCGCCTGGAGCTCGACTCTGCCCTCATCGCGTCCGTGATGGTGGAGGCCGGGATTCCGGCGCCTCGGACCGGGGCCTGCGGCACGCGCGCCGTCTCGGTGAGCGCCCTGGACGCCGATCTCCTGGACGCGATGGTGCGGTTGGCGCGGCTGATCGATGCTTCGCCGGCCGAGGTGCAGGTCCTCAGGCCGATGATCAGCCGCGAGATTATCTTCCGCCTTCTAACGGGGGACGAGGGCGCTCGGCTCCGGCAGATCGCCGGCTTGGGCGGTCACACGGACACCACCGCCAAGGCGGTGGAGCGTCTACGCCAGGACTTCGACCGGCCACTGCGCATCGAGAGCCTGGCGCGGGAGCTGGGGATGAGTCCCTCCGGCTTCCACCAGCACTTCAAGGCGGTGACCGCCATGAGCCCGCTACAGTTTCAGAAGCAGCTCCGGCTGCAGGAGGCGCGGCGCCTGATGCTCGGCGGGGATCTGGATGCCACCAGCGCCGGCTATCGAGTGGGGTATGAGGACGCGTCCCACTTCAGTCGGGAGTATAAGCGCCACTTCGGCCGCCCGCCGATGCGTGATGTGGAGCACCTTCGGACCGCGGTGAAGACCGGCCTGTAGCGCCAGCATGAACCGCGGCCACCTAGGCCTTAGCCTCGCGTCCCCCTGTAGGACGCCCGGAGCTGACTTTGGAGGCGGACCCCTGGGGCGCGCAGGCTGCCTGTGTGGGGGACCTACGCCTGATGCGGGGTGCGCCTGGAGGCGCCAGTGCGGATGCGGCCTCCAGGCACGTGAGTGGGTGCTAGCGGGTTCTTCGCCGCCGAGGAGCCAGTAGTCCGAGAGCCGCCAAGCCGGGCAGGAAGCCCAGCAGAGTGGTGGTCTCAGGAACAGGCCTCATGAAGCCCGCCACGCGGATGAGGTCACCCTGAGGGCTGGAGGTCACCTTGACGGCGACGATGCTCTGGCCTTCGCTCAGCCCGAAGCCGGACAGATCGATGGAGTTCACGAACAGGTCCGCAGAGTACGGGCCCCCGTGGTTGTAGACGTAGCTCTTAGTCACCCCCGTTGCCACCGCCGCGAGCCTGTCGATGGTCTGGAAGGGCGTGAAGCTAAGCCCGTCCGTGGAAACGCTGAGCTGGAAGTCGTCTGTGCTGAAGCGCGCGGCCACGAGTCCCAGGTCAGCCCCGGCTCCATTGACGATGGGCGTGCTGTAGCCGATCTCGTAGGTTGGCTGGCCATCATAGCCGATGTTGGCGATCCCGGTGTTGAAGTTGGCGCCGGTGAGGTAGGCCGGGCTCCCAGGGTCGGCGTTCACAACGTTGAGCCAGTTCTGGCTGGCGAAGGTGCCGCCGTCGGACTGGCCAAGCGTGTCGCCGAACTGGGCGTCGTTGAAGGTGAAGGAGCCGAGCGTGCTCTGAGCCTGCGCCGGCCGGGCCAGGCACAGCGCCACCCCTGCCAGTACAAGGCTGAGTGCGCGTGCCAGGTGCAACTCTTTCCTCATGGTTCCCTCTCGTTCTCTGCTCAGATCCGGGGTCAGCCCAGCACCCTGAGCGACGGGCTGCTGGCTCTGGCACGGGACTCCGGGACCTCAAGGGCAGTGCACAATTGTTCTCGCTCTCCTCGGCGGGTCCTTCCTGAGTTCGTAACGCCGAAAAGTCGCTAACACGATCAGTCGAGGGAGAGTACCGACGGGGCAGACTGCTGGGTTCCGGCCAGACGAGTCCCCGCTACACCGGCGCTCACAGCGGGGGGGTGGCACCAGGGAGCTCGAGAGGAAGCCCAGGGGTCAGGAGGTGGGCCAAGTCAGTGTCCCGCAGACGATCGCACCACCAAGAGTCGCGTGCCAGCACGCGATACACCAAGAGGGGTATGTAAGGCCCTACCACAGAGAGCACAGGGGGGCACAGAGAGGGCCCAGTCTAGGTCTTCCTGGAGTGTTGGTGTATCGTGCGCAAGCGCACGACTATCGCGTGCTGGCACGAGACTCTTGGTGGTGAGGTGGTTCTTGGCCGCGGACTAGAGGCTGTGGGGGGGATTGGTACCCCAGAGGCTGCGGTAGCGGGGGGAGAAGTGGGACCAGCCGGTGCCGTAGGAATTGATGGCGCGGCGGAGGTCGCCGGAGTGGCGCTTGAGGGCGCCCTCCAGGATGGAGGAGCCCTCCCGCACGCTGTCCGGGATGCTGTCCCATCGCTGGTCGCGCGCGAAGTGCGGGTGGGCCGCCAGGTTGATCTGCATGAGGCCGGCGCAGGAGCCCGAGGACGACCGTGCCCTGGGGTTGAAGCCGCTCTCCTGAGCCATCAGCGCCACGATGGCCTTGAAAGTCGCCTCCGGGTCCCGGCCGGCGAAGGTGGTCTTCAGTGCCTGCCCGACCTGCCCCAGAATGGCATCGGCCGCCTGGCCCTGCCCGTAGCTCCGGATCGCCCGACGCCCGGCGGCGGCGGTGCTAGGGCTCACTCCCTCGATCCGAGGTGCTGCCTCCGCTGAGGGGGCCTGGTAGGCGCTGAGAGCTCGGTGGGCCACTTGGCGCGAGGAGGAGTCGCCGGTGCGGTGCCGCGCACCCTCGGGCTCCTGCGCGCCGTGCGTCGGTCCCACGTGGCCCAGGTTGGCGGTAACGGCTGCCTGGGGCCGCAGATCGCCACCTTCCCCCGGCTTCAGGTCGCGCTTGGTATCGTAGGCCAGAACCTTCGCTCGGTACTCCGCCACGCCGTAGGTATTTCCCGACGCGGGGTCACAAAAGCGCCACCCGCCTTCCGCGTCGCGGACCCCCAGGGCGTGCCTCTCAACCGTGTGGCCGTCCTTGGTGGCAGACAGCAGCAGAGGATAGAGGGTGGTTCCAGGCCTGCCTGAGAGCCGCTTGTACTCCGACATAAGCACCGAGGCTTCCGCCGTAGAGTCCTCGCCGCTCTCCCTTCGAGCCGCGACGGGTGAGGTGCCCGCGTCGTCCGCGGCTCGAAGGTAAGCGAGGAAGTCGGAGGCGTCCACGCTAGTGGGGCTAGTGCTGGTAGCCGTAGCGCGCGGGCCCACGGTGGGGCTCTTCAGTTCTCTTAGGGGGTCGGCGGTCATGCGGCGCTCTCTCGGCAGGGTCAACAGTGACAGAGGGCTCCGACAGCGGCCGGGCGACCCCAGTACCTACATCGACCGCCGCGCAGTCAGAGTGAAGAGGCCTTAGTCAGCGGCAGCATACAGCTTCACCACCAAGTCACCAAGACACCAGGAGGGGACTGAAGGGGTGAGGGCACTGAGGGGGTGGGGGGGTGAAAAGGCCCCAGCCTGGGGAGTCTGACGAGCGCAGGCCACCTTCTCAGGTTCTTTCACCCCCTCACCCCCTCAGTCCCCTCACCCCCTCAGTCCCCTCCTGGTGCCTTGGTGTCTTGGTGGTGAAGCAGTATGTTGCCGCTGGCTTAGGCCAGGCCCAGCGCCTTTCGCAGGATGCGCATCACGTCGGCGATGGTGACCTGGCCGTCGCCGGACACGTCCGCGCGCTGTCTCTCCGCCGGTGTGAGGGGGTTCAGACCCAGCGAAGCCCGGAGCGAGCCGACCACGTCACCCACGCTGACCCTGCCGTCCCCATCCAGGTCACCCTTCACTCCCGCGTCCAGGGTCACGGGAACCTCGAGAGTGGCGCTGTTGCCCACGGTATCCTCCGCGGTAACCCTGAACGTGTAGGCGCCGCTCGGCAGACCCCCCGTGTCCCAGGCGGCACTGAGCGTTCCGCCCTCGCCCGTGGCTTCGCCGGTCAGGCTCAGTTCCCGCGAGTCGCCGGGCGTGCCGGCAGAGCTGACCGACGCCTGAGCCTTGCTGAAGTGCGGGTCCGAGACCGTGACGCTGAGGGCAACCACGTCCCGCACCACCGTACCGGCCGTGGGGCTGACCACGGAGAGGGTCGGCGCCGTGTTGTCCACCGTCAAGTGTACGGGCGCGGACTCCGCCACCCGGTTGTGCCCGGCTATCGCGCGGACCCGTATCTCATAGGTGCCGTCCGAGAAGCCGTTCGTGTTCCAGGTGCCCAGCGACCCCTCCGGCACCGCCTTGTCGCTGCCGCAGACAGACGTCCAGTCCGAAGCGGCGCCTCGGCACTCGACCTGATAGGAGGCGAGGGCATCGTCGGAGGCGGTACCCGTGATGGCTAGCTCGCCGCCTACCACGGCACCCTCCAGGGGCGCCTCCAACAGTGCCACCGGCGGCTTGTTCTCTACCGTCACGGGGACCAGCCGTACGGCCTTGTTCCCGGCCGCGTCCTGGGCTGTTATCCGGATCACGGTGAAGCCGTTGTCGGTATCGCTCGAATCCCAGGTCGCTTTCAGTACTACCATGCCGGAGCCGCCCGCCTGGGTGAAGGGCACCGGCTGCCACACGGTCTCGGGGCCCACGCCTTCGGCGGTGCCGGGGGCCACCTCGACCAGAAGGCTGGAGAGGTTGGCGTCGGAGACGGTCGCACTGATATCGGCCGCGCCCGATAACGCGGAGCCGGCCGCCGGTTTCACCGAGGAGTAGAGCGGCGCTGTGTTGTCGAGGGTAACCCGAATTGGTGCCGTATCGGTGGTCTTCGCGAAGATATCCTGAGCGTGGACCCGCAGAGCGTAGGGCCCATCCGGCGTCTGTTGGGTGTGCCAGACCCCCAGAGCGCCCTCCGTCACGGGATCCTTGGCGGACACCAGCGGCTCCCACTCACCATAGGGCAGCGCGCGGTAGTCCACGCTGTAAGAGAGGAGCGACTGATCGGAGGCGGTGCCCTGAAAGGTCACGTCGCCGGCCAGCACCGCGCCGTCCAGGGGCGCGGTGAGGCTCGCGAGGGGCGGGCCTGTGTCCTTGGCGGCGGGTGCCGCCGAGAGGGCCGCCTGGTAGTTGACGAGTCCATAGCCGAACTCGATGTCCTTGCCGGCCGGTCCGAGGTCGGTGGCCGTGGAGATCAGGATGCCGCGGACCTCCTCCGCCGTGAGGTCCGGGGCGAAGTCGCGGAGAAGCGCCGCCAGAGCGGAGACCAGGGGGCAGGAGCCCGAAGTGCCCGCGCCGAGAAGGTAGCCTTCCCCGGAGCCGAGGCCGATGAGCCAGTGGGTCTTGTCCGTGTCCACCTCGCTCACGGGGTCCCCTCCGGGCGCCATCAGCGATAGATACGTGCCGGTGTTGGAGTAGCTGGCCCGCGTGTTCTGAACGGTCGTGGCTCCCACCGCCACCACTCCGGGTAGGGCTGCGGGGTAGACCGGCAGGTTGCGCGTGAGGTACTCGTTGCCCGCCGACGCTACCACCAGAACATCGTGGTTCTGGGCGTACTTCGCGGCGTCCCGTTCCGCCTGCTCGGCGCTGTCGCCCCCCAGGCTGAGGTTCAGCACCTTGGCCCCGTGGTCGGTGGCCCAGATGATTCCCTTGTCTACGTCGTAGGCGGTGCCGCTCAAGGTCTCGTCGAGCACGCGGACGGGCATCACGGCGATGTCCCACGCCGCCCCCGCCACGCCGACGCCGTTGTTGGTCGCCGCCGCGGCGAGGCCGGCGACCCAGGTCCCGTGGCCGGCCACGTCGGACGTGTCATAGGCGGTGTTCTGGACAGTGTTGTACCCGCTCACCAGCTTGGTTTTGAGGTCAGGGTGGAGGGCGTTGCACCCAGAATCGATGACGGCCAGGATCGTCCTGGCGCTGCCGGTGGTGAGGTCCCATCCCTCCGGAGCGGAGACCTTCGGAAGGTACCACTGGCTGTCGTAGCGGGGGTCCGTGGGGACCTTCAGCGCGCTAACCCGGTAGTTCGGCTGGGCGTAGCGCACGCCGGGCACTCGGGAGAGGAAGCGGCGATAGGCCTCCTCCTGGCCCTCCGGCACCTGGTACCGGGCGGCCCGGATCTGAGGGATCTGGTCGGTAAGCGGCAGTCCCGCGGCCGCCCCCAGCGCCTCCGCGGAGAGGCCGGCCTCCAGTCCCACCACCACGCTGCCCGGAACGAAGTCGCCCAGGGGAGCGGCGTGCCCAATCGGCATCCGTGGCAACTCCGAGGGCTGCACCGTGACCCCAAGGGCGCCCCCCTGAACCCCAAGCATCAGCGCGCCGCCCGCGAGAAGCCCTGGCAGCGCTAGCGTCAGCCATCGACGGTAACGCGAGCCGCGACACCCCTCAGACGGCCCCTGTCCATACTGCGACTGCATCCCTCAAGTCCTCAGGAGCAACTGGTCACGATGCCAGCGGCCCGCGCTCGCGCTGCGCGTGACCAAGCAGCCGTGGCCGATGGCATGCCTTCAGACGTTCTGATACACCAATCTTCGGCTTGTCTTCTCTAACCTAGGACCCCCAACCTGCTTCTTTCAGGCCAAGCACCTGGTGACCGCCCCCCAAGACACGTAGGCACCTCGCGCACGAGCCTCCCCCCTTGCAGCAGTTGGGGCGCAGCGTCCCGCCTGCGCAACGGTGCCCCATCCCCCCCGGTGAGCTTGGCCTCCCCCCTGCAGTAGGGGCGCAGGCGTCTCGCCTGCGCGACGGTGCCCCTCTACCACGGTGAGCTTGGCCTACCCCGCGCAGGCGAGACGTCTGCGCCCCTACTGCCAAGCCTCATCTGCCAAGCCTCACCTGCATGGCTCCAGCCGCTGGGTCCACGCCGAGCCTTGGCCGCCGGTCCTGCCGTCACGGGGGTGATGGGACAGCCAATCGGGCCGGCGGTACTAGCCCCGCCTCTCCCCCTCATCCCAGGCGTCCAGCAGGGCCCAGCTTGCCATGCAGCGGGCGTAGTAGCTGCCGCATTCCGGTTCATTGAAGGGGTTGCGGTTGGCGCCGCTGTGGCGGTCTCGAACCGCCTTGGCGACGGCGAGGCCCTCGTCTCGGAAGCCGTAGTCCAGCAGCAGTACCGCGAGCTGGTACTCGAAGCCGGTCATGCACTCCCCCCAGTAGGGGAAGGGCACCTTGGGGCGGTCTCCATCCGGGTAGGAGCAGATGAGGGTGCCGCTCTCGCTGCCCTGGGCGAAGGTGCGCATGTTGTTGTAGTGGTCTCGGAAGTGCTCCTTATAGTTGTTCCGGAAGATGGAGCGCGCGGTGGTCCGCAGGTGTAGGGAGTCCAGCAGGTCCCCCAGACCCACTCGGTTGGCCTTGTACTGCCCCACGAGCTGGTCCACAAGGCACCCTGCGCCGATCTGGAAGCGCGGGTCCTTGCTCTTCCACTCCTCGCCCAGCGACGTCATGGCAGCGACCTCGCCCGTTGCCGGCTGCACGTGCTGGGTGTAGAAGCGGCCGTTGTAGAGGTTGCCGTCCAGCCACTCGGCGCCCTGCTTCCGCAGCTTGTCGCAAGTCGCCTCGAAGGCGGCGTCTCCCACCAGCCTGGCCATCTCGGCACCGGCCGCCAGTGCCGCCAGGTACCACACCCCGCACTGGGGATTGGGCCCAAAGAACTCCACGTCATAGGTGTTGTGCTGGCAGCCCTCCATCACGCCGTCCTGGTTCGCGTCCCAGCCGCCGGGCACCCAGGCGAACTCCAGCATGGACTTCGCGGCCGGGTACCAACGCTTCAGCCACTCCAGGCCGTCGCGGCCCTTGTCCGCAAGGTACTGCTCGTAGACGCGGACCACCATGCCCATCTGCCCGTCCGCCGCGGCGCCAGCCCAGGTCTGGTTCGCCATGGGCAGGGAGACCCGGAAGCGCTCCGCCCCGGAGGGCGTCAGGGCGTGGCTCAGGTGGCTCTCCAGCATGCTCCGGTGCAGGTCTGGGAATAGGCGTACGGTCGCTTCTTCGTAGTTCCACACATGGGTGCAGGAGCCGGTGCAACAGCCGCCGTTCCCGCCGCAGCCCTCGAAGGCGAGGAAGGTGCCGTCGGCCAGGCGGAAGCAGGTGTGGCTGCGCAGGGCGGTGAGGTTAAAGAGCGCGGCCTCCTTCAGCGGCTGAGGGGCCTTCCGCTTCACCACGTCCGACACGAAAGCGACGGTGCGGTCCCTCAGGTCCTCTAGAGCGGGGATCACCTTCCGGGCCACGTCCGCGGCATCCTTGAAGCGAGTGGCGTAGTGGTTCTCCGCGACGGGGTCGGCGCCTTCAGGGCCCGACCACCAGCCCTCCGCCTTCAGGTCGCGATAGGGGAAGCGCCAGGTGAGGAGCAGCCTGACCGTGCGCCCGGTGCCCTTGGGCACGGAGACCAGCGCGGAGAGGGAGCTGTCCCAGGTATCCTGTGGGCTGGGGGGGCAGGGCTTGTCCGGCTCATCGTCCGGCAGGAAGCCGTCGGCCACCAGGGAGTCCAGGATTCCCAGCGACTCTCCGTTCCAGGGCCTGTCTCGGAAGGGCCAGCGGCGCGCCACTCGAACATCCGGAGCGTCACAGAGCACCGCCAGGGTGCCCGCCTGTGGGCTGCGGACCTCCCGCGCCTTACTGAAGAGCATCCCCTTCCAGCCCTCCACCTCCAGGCGCTCGGTCACGTTATCTTTCAGATCGGAGACCAGCCCGTCCGTGCCGACGAAGTTCGAGAGCAGGAGGGTAAGCGAGGCGTCAAGGTCGGCGCCGCTGGTGTTGGTGATGGTGACGGTGAGCAGCGCCAGGGGAAGGCTGGAGTTGTCGGTGTCCCCAGGGATCAGGGGGTTAAAGGCCTCCAGCCTGACGGCCACGGGAGTATGCTCGTCGGTTAAGTTCACTCGGCCAAAGGGGTAGCTGGCCTCAAAACTGGCGCGATGGAAGCGCGGCAGCCCGGCCAGCACCGCCGGGGCACCGAAGTCGGACGCCAGGCCCTCGGTGAGGTCGCCCTCCAGCACCCGGACCTTCACCTCGGGGTCGGCGCCGGGCTGGTGGGTTCGGAGGATCAGGTGCGAGTACATGGGCTTCCAGCCACGGTTGGGGCGGCTCATGAGCTGCCAGTCCGTGAGTTGGCCCCGGCCACCCAGGGCGAAGAAGCCGGTGCCGATGCCCCCAATGGGCATGGCGATCTCCCTGAGGTGGTCCGAGTCATAGCGAGAGAGGACAGGCCATTCGGGCATGGGGGTCTCCTGGGATACGGTCGAGAGGGGTGCCAATGCGCGGCACCGGGGAGGCTGGGTGCTGCTCTTCCGAAACAGGGGTGGGCTCACGCGGAGCGCAAGGGCCCGTGCGCGCAAGGTCAGCTTCAGGGGAGCGAGGGGACTCTCCTCCGACATGCCGCCAGGCACCGCGCTCCGCCTAGCGAACAAGGCAAGGGGCAAGAGAGCGTCGAAGCCTCTAGGGGCGGGTCGTTGGGTCGTAGGGGAAGGGCCTCGGAGGGTCCACCTTAGGTCTCTTCCGTCCCTTATGTCCCTTAGGTCACTTCAGCCAAGCGACGTAAGAGACCAAAGAGACCCAAGGGACCAAAGGTGAACCCTCTGAGGCCCTTCCCCAACGACCCAACGACCTCACGACCCAACGACCCGCAGTCACAAGAAGAGAGGAGACTACACTGAAAGGACCACGGCTTCTGACGGGGCTGGCCCTGCTCTGCACGGCCTCCCTTCTCCTGGGGGGATGCGGCGGCTCCAAGTCCGGTGGCACCACCAGCGCGGGGGGCAGCGGTGATATCCCGGTCGGCGTCTACGCCTCCAAGACGGGCAACACGGCAGGCTTCGGCATCACCACCGTCAACGGCACGCTGCTGGCCGCCGATGAGGTGAACGCTGCTGGAGGCGTGAAGGGCAGGAAGCTGAAGCTGATCGTGGAGGACGACAAGAGCGATCCGCAGGAGGCCTCGGTGGCGGTGAGCAAGCTCATCAACCAGGACGGCGTCGTGGCCGTGCTGGGCGAGGTGGCGAGCACTCGCAGCCTGGCCGCGGCGCCCATCTGCCAAAACAGCCAGGTCCCCATGATCAGTCCCTCCTCCACCAACACGGAGGTCACCAAGAAGGGCAACTACATCTTCCGCATCTGCTTCATCGACCCGTTCCAGGGGTCCGTGATGGCGAAGTTCGCGCGCCAGACCCTGAAGCTGGACCGCGTCGCCATCCTGAAGGACAGCAGCCAGGACTACAGCGTGGGTCTGGCTGATGCCTTCCGCAAGAGCTTCACGCAGTCCGGCGGCACCATCACGGCCGAGGTCGCCTACGCTGCCAAGGACACGGACTTCCGCTCCCAGCTCAGCGTCATCAAGAACGGGCAGCCTCAGGGGATCTACGTGCCGGGCTACTACCAGGAGGCCGGGCTCATCGCCAAGCAGGCGCGGGACCTGGGCATCACGGTTCCGCTGATGGGCGGCGACGGGTGGGACGACCCGCAGCTCCTCAAGATCGCCGGCGCCGCGGCGGAGGGCAACTACTTCAGCAACCACTACTCCGTGGACAGCACCGCCCCTCAGTCGCGCAAGTTCGTGGACGCCTACGTCAAGAGGTACGGAGAGAAGCCCAACGCGCTGGCCGCCCTGGGCTACGACTCCTTGAAGATCCTCGTCGCCGCCATGGAGAAGGCGAAGTCGCTCAGCGGGCCCGACCTGCGGGACGCCATCGCCGCCACCAAGAACTTCCCAGCGGTCACCGGCACCATCACCCTGAACGCCGAGCGCAACGCGGTCAAACCCGCCGTGGTGCTACAGATAGAAAAAGGCCAGCACAAATACGTCGCCACCGTCCAGCCTTAGGACGAGCGGCAGACTGCTTCACCATAGAGACACAGAGGGCACAGAGGGACCCAGTGAAGGTACTGCTTCCTGGTACGTAGTGTCTGATTGCTGCTCCTCTCTGTGTTCCTCTGTGCCCTCTGTGTCTCTGTGGTGAAGCAGTCTGCCGCCGGCTTACTGAGAGAGCTTATTGGAAGAGCTACTTCAGCAGATCTTCATAGGGATCGTGCGAGGGGGGGTGTACGCTCTCATCGCGCTGGGCTACACGATGGTGTACGGCGTGCTGCGCCTCATCAACTTCGCCCACGGCGACGTGTACATGATGGGCGCCTTCTTCGCCTACTACACGGCGCTGAAGCTGGGCGTGAAGGCCGCCACGCTGCCGGGCCAGCTCACGGTGATGGCGGCGGCGATGGTCGGCTGCGCGGTGCTGGGCGTGGTGATCGAGCGCCTCGCCTACAAGCCGGTGCGGAAGGCCCCTCGGCTGACCGCCCTGATCACGGCCATCGGCGTCTCGCTGCTGCTGGAGAACGGCGGGCAGATCGTCTTCGGCCCCAACACCCAGCCCTTTCCCGAGATCGTTCCGGTCCGCCAGGTGGCGCGCCTGGGCTCCATCACCGTCACCAACCAGCAGGTGCTGATTCTGGTCTCCTGCCTGGGCCTGATGCTGCTGCTGCAGTTCTTCGTGCATCGAACGAAGATGGGCAAGGCCATGCGGGCCGTCTCCTACGACCGTGACGCGGCCAGCCTCATGGGCATCAACACCGACAGCGTGATCTCCGTCACCTTCGCTATCGGCTCCGCGCTGGCAGGCGCCGCGGGCGTGCTGCTGGCCATCTACGACCCCACCATCGACCCCCTCATGGGTCTGCTGCCCGGGCTCAAGGCCTTCGCCGCCGCCGTGCTGGGCGGCATCGGCAGCATCCCCGGAGCCATGTTCGGCGGCCTCTTCCTCGGCATGGCGGAGACCCTCGTGGCCGGCTCCAAGCTCTTCTCCTCCTACCGCGACGCCATCGCCTTCGCCGTCCTGGTGATCGTGCTGCTGGTGAAGCCCACGGGCATCTTCGGCACGGGCGCCGTGGAGAAGGTGTAGCCCATGCCCAGGAACACGCGCAAGAGCTCGGCCTGGCGCTGGCTCTGGCCCCTCGCGGTGCTGGCGCTGCTGTGGGTGGCCAACCCGGTCATCTCCGACAGGGACCGCTTCAGCCCCTACCTGCTCCAGATCGTGATGCTCTCCGGCATCAACATCGTGCTCTCCGTGAGCCTGAACGTCGTCAACGGCTTCGCGGGGCAGTTCTCCCTGGGGCACGCGGGCTTCATGGCCGTGGGCGCCTACACCTCCGCCTACTTCACGATGAGCGTCATGCACACGCCGCTTCGACTGATGTCGGCGGGGGAGCAGGCAGCCTGGATGGTGGGCGCGCTGATCCTCTCCGGGCTGGCGGCGGGCTTCTGCGGCTGGCTGGTGGGCATGCCCTCCCTGCGGCTGCGGGGAGACTACCTCGCCATCGTCACCCTGGGCTTCGGCGAGATCATCCGCATCCTCATCCGCAACATCGACCAGATTGGCGGGCCGCGCGGCCTCTCCGGCATCTCGCCGCTGACCAGCTTCTTCTGGGTCGGCGCCGTGGCCGCGCTGACCATCGCCCTCTCACGCAACCTGCTGGATTCCACCCACGGCAAGGCGCTGCTGGCGGTTCGCGAGGACGAGGTGGCCGCGGAGTCCCTGGGCGTGGACACCACCGGTTACAAGGTGACGGCCTTCGTCCTCAGCTCCGCCCTGGCGGGCATGGCCGGCTGTCTCTTCGCGCACTACTTGGTCTACATCCACCCGGACAGCTTCTGGTTCGTCCGCAGCATCGAGATCATCGTCATGGTGATCGTGGGTGGCTTGGGCAGCACCACCGGAGCTGTGCTGGGCGCGGTGATCATCACCCTACTTCCTGAGGTGCTGAGGAACGCCGACGTGCTGCTGGCGGACGCACACATCCCGCTGCCCTTCCTGCTGAAGGACTACCGGATGGTGATCTACTCCCTGCTGCTGATCCTGCTGATGCTGGTGCGTCCGAAGGGGATCATGGGTGGCGCGGAGCTGAGCTGGAAGTCCTTGCGGCGGCTTTTCCGACGCCAGAGTGAGGGAGCGCGGGCATGAGCGCCACCCTCTCGCTGCGGGAGTGCACCAAACGCTTTGGCGGCGTGGTTGCCGCCAAGAACGCCAGTCTGAGGGTCGGCGCCGGGGAGCTGGTGGGCCTCATCGGCCCCAACGGCGCCGGCAAGACCACCATCTTCAACCTCATCACCGGAGTCTACCAGCCGGACGAGGGGCAAATCCTGCTGGACGAGCAGAGCCTGCTGGGCCTGAAGCCCCACGAGATCGCCGGGGCCGGCGTGGGCCGTACCTTCCAGAACATCCGCCTCTTCAAGGACCTCTCGGCCTTGGACAACGTGCTGGTGGCCTGCCACCTTCACTCGGAGACCGGCCTCCCCAGCTCCCTTCTTCGCACCTCGCGCTCCCTGAACGACGAGCACAAGCTCAAGATGAAGGCCGTTCACCTGCTGCATCTGCTGGGGCTGGGCAAGTTCGAGCGCGAGACCGCCTCCTCGCTGCCCTACGGGGAGCAGCGGCGCCTGGAGATCGCCCGGGCGCTGGCCACGGACCCGCAGGTGCTGCTGCTGGACGAGCCTGCCGCCGGCATGAACCCCCACGAGACCGGCCAGCTCATGGACCTCATCCGCCAGGTCCGCCGCGACTTCCAGCTCTCCATCCTGCTCATCGAGCACGACATGAAGGTGGTGATGGGCATCTGCGAGCGCATCTACGTGCTGGACTACGGAGAGGTCATCTCCCAGGGCACGCCGGAGGTGGTTCGCAACGACCCGAAGGTGATCGAGGCCTATCTGGGTGAGCCTCTGACCCAAGCAGGGGAGGGCGCCTGATGGCCGAGCCCTCCGCCGTCGCCCCCATGCTTCAGGTTCGGGGCCTGGAGGTCCACTATGGCGGCATCCTTGCCCTGCACGGCGTGGATGTCTCGGTGAACCAGGGCGAGATCGTCACCCTCATCGGCGCCAACGGAGCGGGGAAGACAACGCTTCTGCGTGCCATCAGCGGCCTTCAGCCCCGGAGCGCGGGCTCCATCCGCTTCCAGGACAAGGAGATCGCCCGCTGGCCGGCCGACCGCATCGTTCAGGTGGGCATCGGCCACTCCCCGGAGGGCCGGCGGGTCTTCGCCCCCATGACGGTGCACGAAAACCTGGAGCTGGGCGCCTACACCCGCCATGACCGCAAGGGCATCGCCTCCGACTTCGACCGAATGACCGCGCTGTTCCCCCGCCTGAAGGAACGCCTGAAGCAGGCCGCCGGCACTCTGAGCGGCGGCGAGCAGCAGATGCTGGCAATGGCCCGCGCCCTGATGGGCCGCCCGAAGCTCCTGATGCTGGACGAGCCCTCCCTGGGCCTGGCGCCCGTGCTGGTCCAGGAGATCTTCCGCATCATCCAGGAGATCAACGCCCAGGGCACTACGGTGCTGCTGGTGGAGCAGAACGCCCACCAGGCGCTCACGGTCGCGAACCGAGGCTACGTCCTCCAAACGGGCCAGGTCCTCCTAGAAGACACCGGCGCGAACCTCCTCAACAGCGAGCTGGTGAGAGAAGCATACCTGGGATAGCCCATCTCCCAACCCTCTTCGCTGCTGTCCTGTCTCCTAACCCTCTTGCCCGCTGTCCTATCTCCCAACCCTCTTCCCGAAACGGGAAGAGGGCTCCGTCCTGGCGTCGCCGCGCCTTCCTCTGCCAAGCGCAGCCTAACGGCGCCATCAGTCCAGGGCCCTGCCTCTCCGCCGCAACCGCGCCCCTCCTCTTCCCGCGCCGGGAAGAGGAGTCGGAGGAGATAGGAAAGCCCTATACCCGAAGGGGGCTCCATTCTGGCGAGGGCGCGGTGCCGCTCGCAGCGGGGCGACTCCGCATGTGCGGGTCTTAGCTCCTATACGTGTTGTCATCCCTACGCAATACCCTGGACACCTCCAGCACCCCAAGGTCACTGTGCACGACCAGCCGGACACGCCACATACCCACCCGCATCCGCCACTCGTCGGAACGTCCAGCAAGCTTGCGGAGGTCAACTGATCCTGGGTCGTCCGCAAGCCTCGCCAGAGCGCGCTGTACTGCCGCCCGGTCCTCGGGCAGCAAACTGGCGATGTCCTTCTGGGCGCGCCGGGCGAACCTCAGGGTCCAGGGCATCAGGCAGCCCTTTCGGACTGGCCGAACACCTCCTCCATGCTCAGAGTGTCCCCCCGAGCCGACTCCTCACGTGCCTCAGCAACCGCCTCGGCTTCAGCTTCCGTGACTGGCTCATCGTCTTCGGGTGCCTGCAGGAAGGGCCGCAGGTCTGCGGGAAGCTCCGCCAGGCATCGGCGCAGCCACCGGGAGGCCTGCTCCTCCGTCGCCATGTCCACAAGCCGATGGAGCTGCTCGCGTTCGCTCAGCATATCTCTCCTCTTCACGCTTGGACCCACAGTCGCTATCGCACGGCTCTCTGAGCCCAACCCTCTTGCCCCGTGACCATAGGCACTAGAGGCTAGCCAGCACGCTCGCCTGCGGGCAAGTCGCACGCGGCCCAAACGGTTGCGTGCCCATACTACCTCCTGGTGATCCGCGCTGCAAGTGGGCAACAATCGGCTTGGTGCCGTGGAGCGGCGGAGGACTCACGCCTGCGTTTCCGCCGCGTCAGATCCCGTGCCACCACTCCCTCGCGGTGCCTGCCACCAAGCTGCTACCGCGCCCCTCCTCTTCCCGTTCCGGGAAGGGGAGCCGGAGGAGATAGGTCGCTTCGGGAAGAGGAGCCGGAGGAGATAGGAAAGCACCGGACCCGGGGGAGATGCGTCCCCTCCTCCCGAAGGGAGAGGTGAAGCTCAGCCTCGCCCCTGAAGGGAGCCCCCGCCCATGCCCAAGCCTATCACCATCCAGGACGTGAAGGTCATCCTTACGGCGCCCGCCGGGATCCGCCTGGTGGTGGTGAAGGTGGTCACCTCCGAGCCCGGCCTCTACGGCCTGGGGTGCGCTACCTTCACCCAGCGACACCACGCCGTGGCGGCCGCCCTGGAGCATCACGTGAAGCCGATGGTGCTCGGCCGGCCCATCGACCGCATCGAGGACCTCTGGCAGCAGATGATGGTCCACAGCTACTGGCGCAACGGGCCGGTGCTGAACAACGCGGTCTCCGGCATCGACATGGCGCTTTGGGACCTGCTGGGCAAGCGCGCCGGGCTGCCGGTCTACCAGCTCCTGGGCGGCAAGTGCCGGAACGGCGTGGCCGTGTACCGCCATGCCGACGGCCTGGAGCCCGCTCAGGTGGAGGACCGCGTCCGCGACTTCCAGCAGCAGGGCTACCTCTTCATCCGCGCGCAGATGGGCGGCTACGGCGGCAAGGCGGAGGCGCTGCCCAAGCCGGAGGGCGCGCCCGAGGGTGCCTACTTCGATCCCAAGGCCTACGCGCGCTCCGTCCCTCACCTCTTCGAGCACCTCCGGAGCACGATAGGCTTCGACGTGGAGCTGCTGCACGACGTCCACGAGCGCCTGCGGCCCATCGACGCCGTGGTGCTGGCGAAGGCGCTGGAGCCTTACCGCCTCTTCTTCCTGGAGGACGCCCTGGCCCCGGAGGACCTGGAGTGGTTCGCCAACATCCGTCAGCAGTGCGCCACGCCCCTCGCCATGGGCGAGCTCTTCGTGCACCCCAGGGAGTGGACGCCCCTCATCGCCGGCCGACTGATTGACTTCGTGCGCATGCACCTCAGCGCCATGGGCGGCATCACCCCCGCGCGCAAGGTGGCCGCCTTCGCGGAGCAGTTCGGCGTGAGCACCGCCTGGCACGGCCCCGGCGACGTCTCGCCCATCGGCCACGCCGCCAACCTGCACCTGGACCTGGCCTGCCCCAACTTCGGCGTGCAGGAGTGGTGCGGCTTCCCCGATGCCGTCTACGAGGTCTTCCCGGGCTGCCCGGTGGTCCGCCAGGGCTACGCCTACGTGAACGAAGCTCCCGGCCTCGGCGTTGACATCGATGAGAAGCTAGCCGAGACCTACCCCTGTCAAGACAGCATCGAGCAGTGGACCCAAACCAGAGGGCCGGACGGCTCTCCGCTGAGGCCGTAAGGACGGGTCGTAGGGTCGTGGGGTCGTTGGGTCGTAGGGGAAGGCCCCCAGAGAGTGCACCGTTGTAGATCCGGGGTCAGGATGTGCCCTTAGGCCGTCCGCCCGGCGGTGAATCGCCGGGCTCAAGGGCTCAATCCTCCTGAGAGGAG
>DASXUI010000032.1:0-4502 GCA_036504955.1 Armatimonadota bacterium | reverse complement strand
GGGCTGCGCCCTTTGGTTGGTGCCCGGGGCCGTTCGGGCCCAAGACGCCACCCCCGCCCCGACACCGCCGGCCGATGCCAAGGACGCCGACTCCAAGATCGAGCTGAGCGGGTCCATCGACGGCTACTACGGCTACAACTTTGAGAAGCCCGCCGGAGACAACCCCTTCCGCGCCTTCGACGTTAAGGACAACCAGTTCAGCTTCGCCCTGGGCGAGCTGGTGATCAACAAGAACCCCAAGCCCCTGGGCTTCCACATTCGACTGGGCTTCGGCAAGACGGCCGATCTGGTGAGCGCCTTCGAGCCGGGTGACAAGGAGGTCTACAAGCACATCATCCAGGCTTACGGAACCTACGTCTTCGACAAGAAGGGTTCGACCGTTGACTTCGGCAAGTGGGTGACGCCGCATGGGGCCGAGGTGATCGAGACCCAGGACAACTGGAACTACACCAGGGGCCTTCTCTTCACCTGGGCCATCCCCTTCTACCACATGGGGATCCGGGCCAAGACGCCACTGACCAGCAAGCTCACCCTCAATGGGTCCATCAGCAATGGCTGGAACAACGTGGAGGACAACAACAGCGACAAGACCTTCGGCCTGGGCGCCAGCTACACCCTCAGCCCGAAGCTATCCGTCGCCTCCAACTGGATGGGTGGGCGCGAGGTAGTGGTCGCGGCATCGCCAGGACCGCCGGTGGTTGCCTCGGCTTCTCGCTTCCGCAACCTGGTGGATACCATCGTTACCTACAACGCCACGCCCAAGTGGAGCTTCATCCTGAACCATGACTTTGCCTGGCAGGACAAGCTTCCGGGGGCGAGCCGGAACGCGATGTGGACGGGCTTGGCTGGGTATGCGAAGTACGCCATCAACGACGTGAGCGCGGGCGTGGTTCGCGCCGAATGGTTCTGGGACCGGGACGGCTTCTCCACCGGCACCTCCCAGACACTGAAGGAGGTCACGGCAACCTATGAGCGCAAGATCGCCAAGAACCTGATCACCCGGCTGGAGCTGAGGCACGACTGGAGCAGCCAGGCGACCTTCAACGACAAGGGGAGCCCCAAGAAGGGCCAAACCACTCTCACCCTGGGCGGCGTGCTCCTCTTCTGATCGCTGGGGCAGGTCCGGCCGCTCCCCG
The DNA here is from genome assembly GCA_036504955.1 of Armatimonadota bacterium. Lineage (GTDB taxonomy): Bacteria > Armatimonadota > DTGP01 > DTGP01 > DASXUI01 > DASXUI01. The sequence goes on along the minus strand of DASXUI010000032.1, from coordinate 3,366 downwards.
ACTCAAGGCTGGGTGCCGGCGCTATCTACGGCCTCTGGAGGGCCTTCCGGGTAGCGCCGGACGCCTGTCGACCATGGCGCGGGATTCCACCGCTCTCGTGGATAGCGCAGGCCAGGCTGGACGTGAATGCGATGCACCCAGGCGCATATAACAGGATTGGGCTGCTGGCCTGGCTCCGGCCGGGCTCGCCGCCCGCCCTGGGAGATCGCCCCGCGGTTGCCCGAGGTCGATGGCGCCAAAGTTCGACCGCGACCCTGGTCTGCCCGGCCGCTCGTGAGACGCTGGCTCCTGGTGAGGTGACATGATGATGAAGATAGAGGCCATCCTGAGGCCGCAGGTGTTGGAAGAGGTAAGAACCGCCATTCAGGACCTGGGGGTCCATGGACTCACGGTTACGGAGGTTCGGGGTTGCGGGCGCCAGAAGGGCTTCACCCACCGGTACCGAGGCGCCGAGTACGCTGTGAACCTGATCCCCAAGGTCAAGATCGAGACCGTGGTGGCGGACGACCAGGTCGATGCCGTGGTCGAAGTGATCCTGAAGGCGGCACGGACCGGCGAGATCGGGGACGGCAAGGTCTTTGTGCTGCCGGTAGGAGAGGCAGTGCGCGTGAGGACGGGCGAAAGGGGCGACCCCGCGCTGGCCTGACTCTCGGCCTTCGCGAGGCGCTCTCCTGGGAGGGACGTGTCAACCCCCCGGCCTCTCGCGAAGGTACCAGGCCCATCGCGCTGCTGTCCCGGAAGACGGCCCTGGCTCGTCGGGTCTAGCGCTCTCCCCAGGTAGGCCCGGCGGGGTGACGAGGACGTCACCTTTGGGTCCGCCGGCCGTTGCGAAGGAGACGCGCACCGGCGGACCCCTACGGCGCCGAGGAAGGTTTTACCAACAGGCGTGTCGCTGAGGTGAGGACCTTCCCTCTCCATCTCACCCGGTGATGCGGGAGCAACACACCTCCTGCAAACGGGGCCCGGACTCACTCCCTCAGGTCCGGGCCCTCCCCTTTCCTGCCTGGCTCCGCGTCCAGCACCTCCCGCACCTTCCTGCAGACCTCGTGGGGCTTGAAGGGCTTCTCCAGAAAGGGTGATTCCTTCGGCGATCCCAGCGAGTCCCTGGACGGGGCGCTGGAGTATCCCGACATCAGGAGTACGCGCGTCTCGGGCCGGATCGCGGCCAGCTCCGAGGCCAAGCCCTGCCCGTGCAGGCCGGGCATCACCACGTCGGAAAGCAGGAGATGGATAGGTTCCGAGTGGTCCTTGGCCAGGCGCAGCGCCTCGTCACCCGTGGCCGCCGTCAACACCGTGTATCCGGCCGCCACGAGCACGCGCTCCAGCAGCGCCCTAACCGTCTCGTCATCCTCGGCAACCAGCAGGGTCTCGTAGCCTCCCGCCGACTCTCGAGGAGGAGTCACCGACTGCTCAACCGGGGATGCCACCTCCGGCAGGAGGATGCGGAAGGTCGTGCCTTGCCCCACCCGGCTCTCCACCTCGATGGCCCCGCCGCTCTGCCCCACGATGCCGTAGACGGTGGAGAGCCCGAGGCCGGTGCCCCTACCCATCGCCTTCGTGGTGAAGAAGGGCTCGAAGATGCGGGACCGGGTCTCGGCATCCATGCCCGTGCCGGTATCGGAGACCTCCAACTGAACGCAGTTCCCGGCTTTCAGCCCCAGAGCCTCCGCCTGGTCAGGGCCCAGGTGGCGACCGCAAGTTCGGATAGAGAGAACGCCTCCGCCCGGCATCGCATCGCGAGCGTTAACGGCCAGGTTCACGATCACCTGCTCCAGTTGGCCCGGGTCAGCCAGAACCGAGCCAAGGTTGTCGGCCAGAAGCCACTCGATCTCAACGTCCTCGTCGATGAGACGCCTCAGCATCTTGGCTAGCCCCTTGAGGATGTGGTCAAGGTCGACGACCGTGGGGCGCAGCACCTGTTTGCGGCTGAAGGCCAGGAGTTGGCGTGTCAGGGCTGCCGCGCGCTCCCCCATGGCAGCGATCTCTGCCGCGTGATGCTGCTCCGAAGTGCCGGGCTGCAGCATCTCAGTCAGCATCTCGCTGTACCCAAGGATGGGCGTCAGCAGGTTGTTGAAGTCGTGGGCCACGCCTCCCGCAAGCTGCCCCACCGCCTCCATCTTGGCCGCCTGCTGGAGCTGCTCCACCAGCCTCAGCCGCTCCGACTCCGCGCTCCGCTGATCCGTGAGATCGTGCAGGTAGCTCAGGAGGCAGGTCCTCCCGCCAAGCACCACCTTCTCTGCGGACAGGGAACAGGGAAGCTGCCTGCCGTCCTTGGACCTGCAGAGAACCTCCAGGTTGTGAAGCCGCCCGTCTTGGGAAAGGCGCTCGTGCGCCGCGTTACGGCCCTCGGGGCTCCACCATAGGCCAAGCTGCTCGTCCGTGCGCCCCAGCAGTTCCTGCTTCGTGTAGTCGAAGAGCGACACGAATCCTTCGTTCACCGCCAGGATCTCGCCGCTGGGGATCGCCATCAGTGACACCGCGTCCGGGCTGGCCGCGAAGGCCTTGGCGTACAGCTCCTCCGACTCCCGGAGGGCCTTGACGGCTTCCTCGCGCTCCGTGATGTCCACGGCGGAGGTTAGCCAGCAGGGCTCATCGCCCACGTGGATCCGGTCTACGGAGATCAGCAAGGTCCTGGGATCCCCGCTCCGGTCCCGGTACTGCACGGTCATGTTTCTCAGACGCCCCTCGGCGCTTAGGATCCGCTCGGCTCGTTGCTTGCTGCCTGGGTCCGGCACCAGGCCCAACTCCAGCGGGTCCCGCCCTACCACACGCTCTCGGGGCAGGCCAAGATGCTTGAGAAGTGCCTCATTGGCATCCACAATTCGGTCATGCTCGTTCGAGGTGACGAACATGATGACAGAGCCCGCCTCAAAGGCACGCCGGAAACGCTCCTCCGACTGGCGATGCTCCGTGATATCGGCCACGAAGACGGTCGCACCGGTGAAGGCACCCGCGGCGTCGTGTCGAGGTGCCGTGGAGACCACCGCTCTCGCCCGGCCGCCGTTCTTGCGTCGTAGCAGGCAATCGAGCCCATCGGTCCCAGTGACAAGGGCCGCTTGGCCGCGCGACAGCGGCTCGGTATCCTCGTCCCCGTCTATCAGGTCCTCCAGGCTCTGACCAACCAGGTCCTCGGGCGTGCAGCCCAGCATATCCGCCATCCGCTGGCTGGCGAAGGTAACCTTGCCGCCGGCATCCAGGGTTATGACGCCCTCGTGGGCGGTCTCAACGATCCGTCGGTAGAGCTCCTCACTGGCCGCGAGGGCACGCTCCGCTCTGCGGCGCTCCGTGACATCCACGAAGGTAAGCAGCACCCGCCGATCGGACCCCGCGGGAATCGGACTCGCGGAGATCACCACTTCCAGGGGA
>DASXUI010000031.1:0-9533 GCA_036504955.1 Armatimonadota bacterium | reverse complement strand
TCCGCCAGAAGGGAGAGATACTCCTCCTTTCCGATGGCCCCACCCAGGCAGGCGCAGTACAGGGCGGGGTCCATCGTCAGGTGCGACGGCAGGTCCCGCAGCTTCACGACATCGCTGACCACCAAGCGCCCGCCGGGCCTCAGAACGCGGGCAATCTCCGAGAAGGCCTGGGCCTTGCTCGGAACCAGGTTGAGCACGCAGTTGGAGATCACCACGTCGACGGATGCCGTCTCGACCGGCAGATGCTCGATCTCACCCAGCCGGAACTCCACGTTAGCCGTGCTCGTCTTGCGTGCGTTCTCGCGGGCCCTCGCCAGCATCTCCGGGGTCATGTCGACGCCCAGGGCCATCCCCGTGGGTCCCACGCGCTTGGCAGCCAGGAAGCAGTCGATGCCCGCTCCGGAGCCCAGGTCCAGCACCACCTCGCCGGGCTGTGGGTCCGCCTTGCCCACGGGGCTGCCGCAGCCCAGGCCAAGATCCGCTCCCTCGGGGAGGGCTTCCAGCTCCTCCTGGGTGTAGCCCAGGCCGGAGGACTGCTTCCAGTTGGTCTTGGCCTGCCCTCCGAGGCCGCTGCCGGGCTCGCCCGCGCCGCAGCAGCTCCCCCCTCCTCGGGCAACGGCGCCGTAGGCCTCCCGCACCTGCGCCCTCTTCTCATCAGCTTCCATCGTGCCTCTAGGCTCAGACATCCTTGTCCTCCTCACGGATCTCACGCAGCAAAGCATCTACCTTGGCGGTCACTTGGTCTCGAATCCGGCGCACCGTCTCCAGGGGCTGGCCCGCCGGGTCATCCAAGCCCCAGTCCTCCATGGGGCCGTGAAGGAGGGCCGGGCAGCTCTCCGACACCCCGCACCCCATCGTGATCACGCGGTCTGAGTGGCGGATCAGCTCCGGAGTAAGGAGCTTGGGGGAGAGGCCGGAGGGGTCCACCCCCACCTCACGCAGAGCCTCCGCCACCGCGGGGTTGATCTGGCTCCCCGGTTGGGTGCCGGCGGAGACCGCCCTCGCCGCCCCAGGGGACCGGTGGTTGAACAGGGCCTCCGCCATCTGGCTTCGGCCGGCGTTGTGGACGCATACGAACATAACCTGTTTCACGGGCACTCCAGTCTGGTCACGAGCCTACCTTGGATGCTTCTCGCTAGAGGGGTGTCGCCCCAGGGTAGTTGACGCCCGGCGCGGCTCCTACCCGGCGCGGCTCCGCGCGGTTGTCGCCAGGCGCGGGCCGGGTCGCGCCGCTCTGCTTCGCGCCGCCCGGTCAGTCTACGGGCGGACGCCTGCCGCTGCTCCCTCTACGCCGAAGCAGCGGCCACGGAGCGCCTCCGCCACGCTCACCAGGCCGATCATCACTGGGACCTCCACCAAGGGGCCGATCACCGCGGTGAAGGCTGCGCCGCTGTTGATGCCGAAGACCGCGACCGCGACCGCGATGGCCAGCTCGAAGTTGTTGCTGGCCGCCGTGAAGGCGATGGTGGTGGTCTTGGAGTAGTCGGCTCCCGCCCTCGCCCCCATCCAAAACGAGACCAGGAACATCACCACGAAGTAGATGAGCAGCGGCACGGCGATCCTCAGCACGTCCAGTGGAAGCTGAACGATGATCTCGCCCTTCAGGCTGAACATCACGATGATCGTGAAGAGGAGCGCCACCAGGGTGATGGGGCTGATGCGTGGGATGAAGTGCCTCTCGTACCACTCCTTGCCCTTCGCCTTCACCAGCAGCAGCCGAGTCAGCATCCCGCCGAAGAAGGGGATGCCCAGGTAGATGAGCACGCTCTCGGCGATCTGCCCGATGGACACGTGAACGATGGCGCCCTTCAGACCGACCAGCGGCGGGAGCACCGTGATGAAGAACCAGGCGTAAACGGAGTAGAAGAGGACCTGGAAAACGGAGTTGAAGGCCACCAGGCCAGCCGCGTACTCGTGGTTCCCATCCGCGAGCTCGTTCCACACGATCACCATGGCGATGCAGCGCGCCAGGCCGATCATGATGAGCCCGACCATGTACTCGGGGTAGCCTCGGAGGAAGGTGACGGCCAGCAGGAACATGAGCACAGGGCCGATGACCCAGTTTTGGACCAGGGACAGGCCCAGCACGCGGGTGTTGCGGAAGACCTCACCCAGCTCCTCGTAGCGGACCTTCGCCAGCGGGGGATACATCATCAGGATCAGGCCGGCCGCGATGGGAATGGAGGTCGTACCCACCTGCAGCTTGGTGATCCCCTGGACCACGCCGGGAACCAGGTAGCCGGCACCCACTCCGACGGCCATCGCAAGGAAGATCCAGAGGGTGAGGTAGCGGTCCAGAAAGGACAACCTCTTGGGGCAGGCGTCAGGCATTGGACGGTCTCCTTGCTCGGGTAGGGAAGGGGATGAGTCCGGAGCAGCAGGCGTCGAGGTCCAGGCCCGGCAGCGCGCAGAGCTGGGCCACGGTCATCTCGCGAACGATCCGCAGGCGCTCGCGGTCCTGGCGGACACTGGCATCGTCGTTAAGCCACTCGCGCAGGAGCGCCAGAGTGGGGAGGGCGTAAGGGTTCACGGCCTCCTCAGCCAGTCGGCAGTAGACCCAGCGTCCCTCCTTGCGCTCCTCCACCAGCCCCGCCGCCCTGAGGACGGAGAGGTGCTTGGATGTGGTGCTCTGCGATAGCTTCAGGACCGCCATCACCTGGCAAACGCAGAGCTCCCCACCCTCCAGCATCTTGAGGATGCGGGCGCGGCTGGGGTCTGCCGCCGCCTTCAGCACTGACTCAAAGACACGCATCGAATCGACTCCTCGTCATATCGCCATCTGACGATATTATACAGCAGGGCTGAAGGTAGGGCAAGGGCCAGTGCCCGCGTTGGCGCGGTAGCGGACCGGCCTCTTCGTCCGTGCATCTAGGCAGCCAGGACCTGGAACTCCGGCGAGAGGGTCACGTCAGCCCGAAGCGACTCGGCGATCAGGCTGTACTTCCGGGCGGATCTGAGGGCCTTCTCAACGGTCTCCCGGCTGCCGCCCCGGACCACGATCCGGGGGCTGAGCGTGTAGCCGGTGAACTCCGAGGTGCCGTCCAGCAGGTCCCGCACGCTGCCTTCGGCCTCGCACTCGTAGGAGACCAGGTCCAGCCGGAAGCGTTCAGCGGCCCAGACGAACATCATGTGGAAGCAGGTGTTGAGGGCGGCCAAGAGGGCGTCCCCGGGCGTGAGGACCCCGGCCTCCCCATGCAGGGACGGCGGCGCTGAGAAGTCCATTTCGGCGCCGTTGCCGCAGACCAAGTGACCTCGGTGCCCGCCCAACCACCGCACCAATGTGGTGTAGCTTGGCATCAGGCTACCCCTCTGCCTGCCCAGGAGCGGAGTTGCGCAGCACCCCGTCCAGGGTGGCCGCGATCCGTTCGGCCAGCCGCCGCGCCCACTGGAGGTCGTCTCCCGACGGCTCCCTGCGACTGAGCGATTGTGGGAGGTCCATCTCGGCCTCAACCACCAGGGAGCCGGCCACTGGGCCACTGAGCCTCTCCGTGGCGATTCGGGCGCACTGCTTGGCGCAGCCGTCGATAGTGAGCGTGGGCTGCTCTCGGGCAAAGGCGCGCTCCTCCTCGCCCCCGGCCAGGAAGAGCGGCAGGCAGAGGGTGATGGCGCGGTCCGGCCGGTACTCGTCTCTCACCAGCCGCGTGGCCACTCGGGCCAGCGTGCCTGAAGCTCGGCACTCTCCACTGCAGGAGAGCAGTCCTACCTTGCTGCTCTGCTCCATCGTCTGCTCCTTTGAGAGTGTCCACGGCGCTCGCCAGCTCCTCCGACAGCAGGTCGGCGAGCTGATGCCCCCCCTCTCCCAGGGCGAGGACCGGCTGAGGCTTCAGGGCCGGGTACTTCTTCATTAGGTCGCCCACCTGGAAGTCCAAGCAGACTTGGCCCCCAGCGTGCTCCAGATTCTTCCGGCTGCACTGGCGCGGGCAGCCGTCCACGGAGACGCAGGGCGTAGCGGCCACCGCTCGAAGGGCTTCGGGGTCACCCATGGTTAGGAGCGACAGGCAGAGGGTGTCGGCGGTGCCGGGTCGCAGGTCCTCGATCAGGCGGTAGGTGGCCTCTCGCGCCACTGACGCGCTCGGCTTCCCGATGCCGCTGCAGGGCAGCACGTAGACGCTGGGTAGGGCTGGATCGTTCATCTAGGGGGTCTCCTCCCGCGCCTTCACAGCCAGGGTGGCCAGGTACTTCCCGGGGATAACAGGCTCTCGATAGCCTGCGGCGAAGCCGGGGCGAGGCGTACGAGCCAGCCCTCGCCGTAGGGGTCCTGGTTGATGAGCTCCGGCGTGGTGCTGAGAGCGTGGTTGGCGCGCAGAACGGTGCCCGCGAGGGGCGAGGCGACATCGAAGGCCGTCTTCATGGTCTCCAGCTCTGCCAGAGGGCCGCCCTCGGCCACCAGCGCGCCCTCGGGCAGAGGCGTGGCGAAGGTCAGGTCACCGATGGCCTGCTGCCGGAAGTCGGATAGGCCGATGACGGCCTCCCCGTCCTCCAGACGGACCCAGGTGTCCTGGTCTGAGTAGCGGCGATCCGTGCGCACGCGGAAGACGAACTTGTCATGCCGCAACTCGAGGTAACGGTGGTCCTCCATAGCCTAGTCCTTTCTAGTCCCGGTTCTCAGGCGATGTGGCCATGCTCGGGCAGTGAGGCAGAGCGACGAGGGAAGGGCGTCAACCCACGCTGCGGACGAGGTAGACTCCGCCCAGGATCACCAGCAGGCCGCAGGCACGCTTGAGGGCGCGGGAGCCCCTTGCCAGACCGCGGGAACTCAGGTAGCGCTCCACCCCCTCGGCCGAGGTGCCCGCGAGCACGATCACGGAGCAGTGGCCCGCCCCATAGGCCAGCAGCAGGGCCACGGCGTAGGCGGTCTGGGTGGCCGCCACCCTGAACACGACCGCCAGGATGGGCGCCAGGTAAGCGAAGGTGCAAGGGCCCAGCGCGATGGCGAAGAGCAGACCCAGGAGGAAGACCGCGAGGCCTCCTCTCCCGATCACTCGGGGCCCAACGCTGCCGGGCCACCGGAGGGGCAACAGGTCCAGCAGGTTCAGACCGACGATGAGGAGGATCCCGGCGACCAGGTAGTTGCCCGTCTTCCCTACGTCCCCCATCATGCGCCCAAGCTGAGCGGTAACGAGGCCCACCAGGGCGATGGTGAGCAGGATGCCCACCGCGAAGAGGCTGGAGAGCAGGAGGGCACGGCGCGGGGCCACCATTCGCGCGCCAGTCGCCTGCTCGTCCAGGGCGTCACTGCTGATGAAGCCGACGATGAGGGGGATGCTGGAGAGGTGGCAGGGGCTCAGTAAGATGCTCAGCAGCCCCCACAAGAAGCTCGCGCTCAGGACGATGAGGGGCGTGCCCTCGACGGCCTGGGTGAGCGCAGTGAAGAGGCTTTTGACGGAAGGTCCCCGCTACCGCTTCTGCGGCGCGGCGAGCTTGATGCCCCGCTTGCGGAACTTGGCAAGGAGGTCGGCCTTCGAGAGGAAGCCCTCGTGGCGGTAGAACTCCTCGCCCTGAGCGTCGTAGAGGATCTGGGTTGGGATGAGTCTGATGCCGTAGGGCTTACCGGCGTCCTGCTTCTCCCCGACGTCGATGAAGACGACCTCCAGCTTGCCCTTCTGCTCCCTCCTCAGCTCCTCCAGGATGGGCGCCATCATCTTACAGGGAATGCACCTCTTGGTGCCGATGTCCACGAGCTTGGGGAGGGTCACCTGGGGCTTTGCCGCCGGCTTCTTGGCAAGGCTGTGCTTGGTCTTTGGCCCGGCCTGTCTGACCTCCGGCTGGGGGGCTGTCAACCCCGAACACTGCGCTGCCAGAGCCACGCCTACCGCCGCTCCCGCCAACCAACTCCGCATGCCCCGTCTCCTCCCCTGACCCGGACCGAGCCCGCGCCGGCTGCCACTCGGAAATGGAGCTCGGCGCGACGCCGGACCCGTGACCGCTCTGTGCGGACCGGGTGTGAGGTTACCTCTGCTCGGCCAGCAGTCCCAGAGCGTGGTCCACCACGCGTCGCGCGCTTCCCTCGTCCACGGGTGTCCGGCCCTTCTCCAGGCCCAGATCGGTCACGCGTACATGGGTGAAGCCGTCGATCTCCGAGGACTCCAGGATGTGCCTGGCGCAGTCCACCCCACAGCCGTCGAGCGCCAGGATCTGGTCCGCGCCCTGGGTGGTGCCGACGAAGGACTGGAGCTTGGCTCCTACACCGGGGAGGCAGAACATGCGGCCCGCGCCCAGCCGCGAGAGCTCTCGCGCCGCGCGGTCCGCCAGCTCGCCCACATCGGCCGCGCCGGAGCAGGCGAAGATCAGCCGAGTGGACTGCTGGGTGTTGCCTGAGCACTTGGGGTCAGCCATGACCGGGGGCTCCTTCCTACTCCGAGAGGTAGGCCTTGATCTGTTCCGGGGTGAGCATCCTGCCGGCGGCTCTCACCTTGCCGTCCACCACCGGGGCTGGGGTGCTCAGGACGCGGTACTTGGCGATCTCGCCAAGGTCCTCGACCCTCACCAGCTCCGCCTCAACCCCCAGCGCCCTCACGGCGGCCTCGGCGCTGGAGTAGAGCTGCTTGCACCTGGGGAATTCCATGCCCAGTATCTCTATCCTCAAGGGGGCGCTCCTTTCGGCGCCGCAGGAGCCAGTCGGGAAGAGGGCCGATGACCCGGGTGCCGAGTCTCACCCAGCCAAACTGACCGTGAGGCCGTAGCACACCGTTCGCCGGCGCCCCGCCCGCCGGTGCCGGGTCCTCTTCCGAGTGAGGCAGGTGCGTAGGATCCCCAGCCCAGAGACCGTAAGGCGCCACTAGATGAGCGGGTTATGTTGCAAGTTTCGCCAAATAGGCAATATACGTCAACCACTCTTGACCCTTGGCTTGCAGTGGCTTAGTCAGTGTCCGCGGACTGCTTCACCACCAAGACACCAAGACACCAAGAAGGGCAGGCAGGGCCTCACCAAAGAGACACAGAGGGCACAGAGGAGCACAGAGAAGGACCCGGCTTGGGTTCTCCTGGTGTCTCGGTGTCTTGGTGGTGAAGCTGTTCCTCGACACCAACCTGGTGCTGAGACACGATACTGCTGTGGGATCGCCAGTGGCGGCGTGGGGGGTAGTGGATCAGCGGTTGGCCTGTGCGTCAGGCTTCGCCGGCTGCCGGCGCCGCGGGGGCTTTCTCGTACGAGCCATCGCCTCCAACCAGCCGGGTTCGCGCGGCAAGGTCGGCCTTCAGCACGGCCTCAACGCACCCAAAGAAGCTCAGGATGCACGGCACGCGGAGGCGATAGAAGACCTGCGTGCCCTCCCGCCGGTCTTCGAGCAGGCCCGCGCTCTTCATCACGGACAGGTGCCGCGAGACGGTGGACATGCCGGAGCCGACCAGGCGCTGGAGGTCGCAGACGCACTTCTCTCCCTGAGAGAGGGCGTCCAACATGATCAGGCGGCTGGGGTGGGCCATCGCCTTCAAGATACGGGCCTTCGCTCTGTAGAGATCCGCTTCCGCCACATCGAGCTCCTTCGCAACGGCCCGTGCTTGGGACCGCGGGCTGCCTAACACCTCGCTATAGCAAACGGAACGCGGCGATGAGGGTGAAGGCTAGGGCGATGGCCTCGAAGGCGCGCTGGTTGATGTAGGGAAGAAGCTGCTTGCCGAAGGCGGCGCCTGCCATGGAGACGGCCATCAGAGGCAGGTCAAGCTGGAGCGACGCCGCGTTGATGAGGCCGAGGTTGGCGGAGAAGGGCACCTTGAAGCAGTTGAGCAAGAAGAAGTACCAGGCGCTGGTGCCCATGAACTCGTTCTTGGGCAGCCGCATCGCGAGCAGGTACAGGATCATCACGGGGCCGGCCGCGTTGGCGACCATGGTGGTGAAGCCGCCCAGGATGCCCATGGAGGCAGTGAAGAGGAGGCTGGTCGGGACCTTGTCGGCGTCGTCGCCGCGGAGCTTGCGGTAGAGGTGAAGCACCACCATCCCAAGCAGCAGTAAGCCGATGAGCACGTTGACCTGCTCGCTTCGGATGTGGCCCACGGTCAGGTACCCCAGTAGGATACCGAGGGCGGCCCAGGGGAAGAGGCCCCACAGGTGGTTCCACTGCGCGTGCCTGCGGTAGGCGGCCACCGCGATCACGTCCGCCGCGATCAGAACTGGGAGGACGACGCCGCTGGACTCCTTCGCCGGTATGACGATGGCGAAGAGCGCGACGGCGAGGATGCCGATGCCCGGGATCCCCGTCTTGGAAAGGCCGACGAGGAACGCCCCCGTGACGACGACGGCCCACTGCCAGGGCACCAGATGGTAGGGCGTCATCGGCAGGAGGCTGTTGGGGCGGACGTGGGAAGGGGCATGTCGGGCAAGAGGGGCCTCCTAACAAGGGCGGGGGTGGCTGGGGGATGTCGAGCGGATCTAGCTCTACCTCTGGCTTCCCCGCCCAGGCGGCTGAGTCCTGTCCGCGTTCCGCGGCGCGGCCCCTGGGCGTCGGGCTCCCGCGAGGTGGCCGGCAGAGCAGCGAAAGACGGACGGGCGGCAGTCCTGACCCCATCGATGCCCCGGGAGGGCGCATGGACGAGACCTGGAGACATGAGCAGACGAGGCGGGCCTGGGACATCACCGCCGCCAAGTATGAGGCGGAGGCGGAGGAGGGGCTGCGCCTGCTCCGTGAGGGCGGCACCAGCCTGCTGTCGCCGGAGCAGAGGGTCTTGGCGCCCCTGCTGGCGGACTGCGGCCGCGCCATCCACCTCCAATGCGCCGGAGGGACCGATACCCTCTCTCTATGGAAGGGCGGTGCCCGCGAGGTGGTGGGGCTGGACATCAGCGAGCCGATGCTCCGGTGCGCGCGCCGGAAGGCCGAGGCCCTGGGCGCGCCGGCTCTCTGGGTGCGCTCCGACGTTCTGGACGCGCCGCCCGACCTGGACGGAACGGCTGACTTGGTCTACACAGGTCGGGGCGCGCTGCCCTGGGTGATGGACCTGGAAGCCTGGGCAGCGACGGTCCACCGCCTGCTGAAGCCCGGCGGGCACCTCTTCGTCTACGAGGGCCATCCCCTGGACTGGGTGTGGGACTTCGACGCCGCCACCTACACCCCGTCTCCGGAGTCCGGCGGCTACTTCGCCCAGTCACCGCGCGTGGACCGTGGCTGGCCCATGCCCTTCGTAGCACACAGAGATCCCCGGCCCCCCGACGATGTCCACGCCCACGAGCACCAGTGGACCCTGGGCCAAGTGGTGACGGCCTCCGCGGCGGCCGGGCTGCGCGTCATGCGCCTGGAGGAGCACCCTGAGCCCTACTGGGACCAGTTCACCAACCTTCCCGCGGCGCTGCAGGAGTTGCTGCCGCACACCTTCCTGCTGCTGTGCCGCAAGGGAGGGTCGTAGGGTCGTTGGGTCGTAGGGGAGAGGGCGGATCGTAGGGTCGTTGGGTCGTAGGGTCGTAGGGAAGGGCCTCAGCGTATGGGAGGGAGTGGATCCGGCGTTAGGTTGTGCCCGACGGCCGACCGCCCGGCGGTGAATCGCCGGGCTCCGAGGCTCAATCCCGCTGAACCGGGGTTCTGAACCAAAATCGCACCCTGGGG
>DASXUI010000030.1:0-12611 GCA_036504955.1 Armatimonadota bacterium | reverse complement strand
AGGCGTCCGCCCAGTGGCTGAGGGTGGTCTCCATGTTGCCGCCCATCTCCGCCTCCGAGGGGCCGTCGGAGCACCAGGGCATGATGGGCTCCTTCACGCCCAGCAACGTGAGGTGGCCCAGCATGTGCTGCCGGTTCTCCTGGGTGGCGTAGACGATGGTCTGCCCGTCCGGGCTCACGCTGGGGCGGCCGGTGAACTCCTCCGTGGAGGTGTAGAGGTGGCCCCACTGGCTCTGGAGCAGGTTAACGATGCTCACGCCCTCGGCGGCTGCCTCCAGGTGGGCGCCCTGAGTGGAGACGAAGTGGACGTGGGTGTCACCCGCGAAGTAGCGATCTCCGTTCGGGTTCGCCCAACGCTTCAGTGATAGGGTCAGCTCCCGCTGGCCGGGCTTGATATGCACGCGGGTGCGGATCGGCTCGTACTCGTAGCCTCGGGCCACGTCGACAACCACGTCGCCTCGCGGCAGCCAGCCCTGGCACTTGCCGTTGATGTAGGCGTAGCTGATCTGGCCCAGACGCACGTCGCCCCCGATGTCCACGTGCCAGGTATCCAGGTTGGAGTTCACGTGTTCCGGGTGCCCGTGTGGCGCGTAGGGGACCCCCTGGGCGGAGCGGAAGTGGATGCGGCAGGGGACGGGCCTGCCGGTATCCTCGTCCAGGACGGTGGTATGCACCCAGTTGCGGCCGGTGTCCACCACCTCAAGCCTCAGGCGCTCCGTGGGCTCCGCCACTCCCTCCTTCTCCAGGTCGCCCCAACGAACGCTGCCCAGCTCCTCACCGGCCTGTTTCACGGTGACGGTGGCGGAGGGGATGGCGGCCACGGAGGCGTAGGCCGGGCTCGACTGCCAGTTCTGCTCCTCGCCCCAGCCGGTGAAGGGCGCGGCGAGGAAGGCCTCGGTGTCCTCCGCCGGCAGCGCGAAGGCGTAGGTCGCCACCCCCCGGTCCACCTCGACCTCCAGGTCGAAGCGCTTCTTCGCGTCCTCCGCCTTGGGCAGAGTGATTTTCACCTCCCGGGCCGTGGCGCGCCCGAGAGGGTCCTCGTCCAGGTGACCCAGCGTAATGCCGGCGACCAGCAGTCGCTCGCCCACGGACCGCAGCTCCACGGCCGCGAGGGGGGCTTCCGGCCGGGGGTTGCGCCAGGCCCACAGGTAGTAGGCGCGCGGCCAGGCCTGCTCCGCCTCGGTCTGGCGATAGCCCGTGTTGCCGAAGTTGCCCTCGTAGCGCGGCTGCATGCGGTCGGTCACGTCCGGCACGGCCAGCAGGGGAAGCTGGCCCCAGGGAAGCGGGTAGGCACCCACCTCGAAGCGCTCCCGGATGGGAACGGCGACCGCCTCGCCGTCCTGATACCGGAAGACATAGGTCGCAACCACGCGGCCGGCAGGGTCGCCCTGCTCGACGCGGCTGTCCAGCCGGGCGTGGGCGACGATGACCGTGCGGGCGGTACCCTCCACGGGGACGACCACGGGCGGCTCCGCGGCGTTGGGCGTTGAACCCAACAGGACGAAGCACTTCTCCACGGTGCTGGAGCCGACCAGGAAAGGAAGGCCCCGGAAGGATTGCCTTCCGAGGGGCGCCTGGGACCCCTCGCCAAGCACCTCGGGGCCCGCGTTGCAGAGCGCGGATAGGTCAAGCGGCTGGTAGTCGACCATGGGCGATCTCCTCCAAGAGAGTGGGGACAGGCGGTTCGTGCCGTGCCTACGCTTTACACGCCAGCGTCGACACCCCTCCCCAGTATCGACGGCAGCGGCGCGGCTGCGTGGTGACGACCCGTAGCAGGAGTCCCAGCGCCAGGCTCACACGGCAGCGGGACGGCTCCTACGGCTGACCTACATAAGCTGACACCTATGGTCGCGGGAGCCGAAGGGGGTGGGTCTGTGAGCTGGTCAGCCCGTGGCTCAGGGATAGGCCGCTCAGACGTCACCGCGCCCCTCCTCTTCCCGTTTCGGGAAGAGGAGCCGGAGGAGATAGGAAGCAGCCTCCCCGCATCGCCCTCTGCCCGCTCTCCCGGGAGGGTGCTGGCCCTAGCGATGTCGAACTCCTAGCGTGCGCAGGCCATCCTCGGCCGAGTCGCACCCGCGCCCCTGCCTCGCCGATCAGCCTACGGAGCCTCAGAGGACCACGACGCTCGGATCCTCCGTGACGTAGAGACGCCTGGTGGCGGCGGCGGACCAGCAAGCCCCCGACCCAGTGAAAGGAGACCGTTCGTGAGCACCGATCAGCCTTCCGGTACCCGCCGTTCCGTGTTGAAGGGCATGGCTTTGGGAGCCGCGGCCCTACTGATGAGTGATGCCACCGCCGGCCCCCTGGACCCCGAGTCGCCCGAGCAGATGCGCCGCCAGACCCTGACTCGCTCCAAGCCGGATGCGCTGGGCGTCTCGCCGTCCGCCGTCCAGGCCTTCGTGCAGGGCGTGAACGAAAAGTTCGGCGGGCTGCATAGCTTCATGCTGCTCCGGCACGGCAAGGTGGCCGCGGAGGGCTGGTGGGCGCCCTACGGCCCGCGTGACCCCCACATGCTCTTCTCGCTCAGCAAGAGCTTCACGTCCACCGGCGTCGGCCTGGCTCAGGCGGAGGGGCTGCTCTCCATCGATGACCTCGTCCTCCCCTACTTCCCCAAGGAGGCTCCCGCGAGCCCGGATGGGAACCTGAAGGCCATGCGGATCCGGCACCTGCTGTGCATGGGCACGGGGCATGACAAGGACGCGTCCGGCGGGGCGACGGGAGACCCCGACGGCAACTGGGCCAAGGGGTTCCTGTCCCTGCCCGTGGAGCACAAGCCGGGCACCCACTTCGCGTACAACAGCGCGGCGACCTACATGCTCTCCGCCATCGTGCAGAAAGTGAGCGGAAAGAGGCTTGTCGACTACCTCACGCCGCGCCTCTTCGAGCCCCTGGGCATCGAGGGGATGACCTGGGAGACCTGCCCGCGCGGGATCAACTGCGGCGGCTGGGGCCTCAGTGTGAAGACGGAGGACATCGCCCGCTTCGGGCAGCTCTACCTTCAGATGGGCCAGTGGAAGGGCAAGCAGATCATCCCTGCGGCGTGGGTGCAAGAGGCCACCACCCAGCATATCTCCAATGGCGACCCCTCCACCCCGTCGGACTGGGCGCAGGGCTACGGCTACCAGTTCTGGCGCTGCCGGCATGGGGCGTACCGGGGAGACGGCGCCTTCGGGCAGTACTGCCTCGTGATGCCGGACAAGGACGCCGTCCTGGCCATCACTAGCGGCCTGGGCGACATGCAGGCCGTGCTGAACCTGGTGTGGGAGCGCCTGCTGCCAGGCATGGAGTCGGGCGCCTTCCGAGAGCCGGAGCCCGCCGCCCAGCTCAAGCAGCAGCTCGCGGACCTTTCCCTCGCCTACGTCCAGGGGCAAGTGGCCTCGGCCGCCGGCGAGGAGGCCTCCGGCAAGACCTTCACCTTCGCCGGCAACGACCAGAAGATCCAGTCCATCACCCCGACTTTCAAGGGCGGTCGCTGCACCCTCAAGGTCCGCGACGACCGCATGGAGCACAAGCTGGAGGTCGATCACGAGCGATGGCTGAAGGGCCGGACCACCCTGGGCAGCGGTCATCCCCAGAAGGTGGCCGCCAGCGGCGGCTGGACGGACGCCGACACCTACGTCATCAAGATGGCTTTCTACGAGACCCCCTTCTGCCCCACCATCACCTGCCGCTTCAAGGGCAAGGAGATGACCTACCAGTACAAGAACAACGTCGGCTTCGGCCCCACCGAAGCGCCTGAGTTGACGGGCAAGCTGAGCTGACCACGCAGGCGGGTGGCACCGGGGCCGGACGCCGGTGCCACGGATCTCCCGCCAGGAGCCGACCGGTAGGATTGGTCTCCCACCCCGCGAGCGATAGGGAATGGATCCAGAGGGATAGGTCGGTGGCGCCGATCGCCCACCCGGTGGGAGTTGGGCTCAGGAGGGCCGATTGATGGGGCCGATCATCCACCCCGTAAAGGGGTGGGCGATCGGGACCACCCACCTGACCCTCTGGACCCACCGGGTGGGCGATCGGCCGTACTGGTCCGTCCCTCTGGACCCTCGGCGTCCGGCTTCACGGCGCGGGTGATTGGCTCCACCGACCTATCATGGTGGATTCACCCCCCACTGGAATGGGCGGTATGCGCCACTGGCCTGGCCCCACGCTAGAACGGGAGCATACACCCCATGACGACCCTGATCCCCCGCCCCTCGAAGCTGATGCTAACGATCCTTGCTCTGCTCCCCCTGCTTCCGGCCGGACCCAGAGCTTGGGCCCAGGGCGGCCCAGTTCCTTCGGCGGCGCTCAGTCCCATCCCTGTTCGCTTCACCCTCCCCAGGGCCGCTAGTGTGACGCTGGTCATCGAGGACGCCGCAGGCAAACGGGTTCGGAACCTGGTTTCCGACACTCCCTTTCCCGCCGGCAAGAACACCGTGTGGTGGGATGGCACCGATGATCTGGGGCGAGACCCCGAGGCAGCGCGGCACGGGCTCTACTCCATCCCCGCCCGTTTCGTGGCGCCCGGACGGTACCGCGTGAGGGGAATCACCCACGCCCCCATCCACCTGCGCTACGAGTTCTCCGTCTACACGGGAGGCAGCCCGGCCTGGGAGACCGAGGATGGGCGCGGCGGATGGTTGGCGAACCACACGCCCCCCAGCGCGGTCCTCTTCGTGCCGGGAGCGGAGGCCGCGAAGAGCCCGGCGGCGCCCTGCCCGGGAGGGACCGTGCTCGTTGGGAGCTACGTCTCCGAGGGTGGCAGCGGCCTGGCCTGGCTGGACCTCCAGGGCCGGAAGCGCTTCGGGCAGATGTGGATCGGCGGCGTGTGGACCGGCGCCACGCACCT
The DNA here is from genome assembly GCA_036504955.1 of Armatimonadota bacterium. Lineage (GTDB taxonomy): Bacteria > Armatimonadota > DTGP01 > DTGP01 > DASXUI01 > DASXUI01. The sequence goes on along the minus strand of DASXUI010000030.1, from coordinate 7,784 downwards.
GGCCCGCGACCGGGGGCCAAAGCGTGTGTCTGGCGTCTATGCCTACACCGGCGCGGCCTGGGAGGGCGGCGGCTTCGACGGTCCCAAGCCGGAGCTGCGGTTGGCTGAGCTGCTGACCTCCGAAGCTCGGGCGGCGGCGCCGCGCGACGGACGCTTCGGCAAGGGCTGGGACCGCCCACTCCTCACTCCCAACGCTCCGTACCAGGGCATCTTGCCCCAGGGGGCATCATCTAGCGCGGGTGAGCAGGACCCCCGCTACACCTTCCCCGACAACGCGCACACGGGGCTCAGTGGGCTGGCCGTGTACAACGCGCGGCTGGTGGCTAGCCTCCCCAAGATGAACCAGCTCCTGTGGGTGGATGCCGCGCGCCGCCGCATCCTGGGCACCTGCGAGGTGACGGATCCCCGGGGCGTTGCCTTCGACTCGCAGGGGCGACTGCTGGTGCTCTCCGGCACGCGGCTGCTGCGCTACGAGGTCGGGGCTGACCCCACGCATCTGGCCTCCCCGACGGTGCTGGTGGGGCGGGGGCTGGAGGACCCCCAGGGCATCGCCCTTGACGCCGCCAGCCGGGTCTTCGTAAGCGACTGGGGCAGGAGCCACCAGGTGAGGCTCTTCAGCCCCGAAGGCCGCCTGCTGAGGGCCTTCGGTCGCCCTGGTGAGCCCAAGGCGGGACCCTACGACGCGCTCCACATGAACCATCCCAAGGGCGTCACTGTGGATGGCGCCGGGCGGCTGTGGGTGGCGGAGGAGGACACGCAGCCGAAGCGAGTCAGCGTTTGGAACGCGAACGGCACGCTGTGGCGAGCCTTCTACGGCCCCTCCGAGTATGGGGGCGGCGGAACTCTGGACCCCAGGGATCGGTCGCGCTTCTACTACCACGGCATGGAGTTCCGGCTGGACTGGAAGAGCGGCACGAACCGCCTGGTGAGCGTCTACCACCGGCCCGGACCCAGGGACCTGCCGATGCCGGACGGCTACGGGGTCGCCGGGATGCCGGAGACACCCCTCTACGCCCACGGGCGGCAGTATCTGACCAACTGCTACACCAGCAACCCCACCAACGGCTCCGGGCTGGCGATGCTGTGGCTTCTCCAGGACGGCCGGGCGCGCCCCGTGGCCGCCCTGGGAGGCTCCGCCAACTGGAGTGCACTCAAGCCGCTTCGGTCTCGCGCCGGCTGGCCGGTGGCCCCCGAAGCCAAGCTGGACGACGTCATGTTCGCCTGGTCCGATCTGAACGGGGACGGGCACCTTCAGCCGCGCGAGGTCGCATTCTGGCGGGCGCGTTGTGGCGGGGTTACGGTGATGCCGGACCTCTCCTTCCTGGCTGCCCGAGTTGACGACCGTGTTGTGCGGTTCCGGCCCACTGGCTTCAGCCCCAAGGGCGCTCCGCTCTACGCGCCCGCCGAGGGGCGGGTTCTGCTGAAGGGGGCTCAGCCGCCGACCTCCAGCGGCGGCGACCAGGCGCTGCTGTGCGACGACGGCCGACTGGTGCTGACCGTGGGTCCGGAGCCCTTCGCGCCGCAGTCGATGGGCGGTGGCCGTGGGGGAAAGGCGGACTGGTCCTACCCCAGCCTGTGGCCCGGGCTCCACGCCTCGCACGAGTCGCCCGCGCCGGACAGGGCGGGGGAGCTGATCGGCACTACGCGCTTGCTGGGCGGGCCCGTCACGCCCTCGGCGGGGCAGTCTGGCCCGCTGTGGGCCGTCAATGGCAACCAGGGCGACGTCTACCTCTTCACCTCCGATGGCCTCTTCGTGTCGGAGCTCTTCCGCGATGTCCGGTCGGGCAAGACCTGGTCGATGCCGGAGGCCAGGCGGGGGATGCTCCTGGATGGGCTGACGCTGCACGATGAGAACTTCTGGCCCTCCATCGCCCGCACCAGCGATGGCCGAGTCTACCTGGTGGATGGTGCCCGCTCCAGCCTGGTGAGGGTCGATGGGCTGGAGACGGTCCGCCGGCTGCCCGTGGGGTGGCTGACGGTCTCGAAGGAGGACCTGCAGCGGGCGCGCGAGTGGCAGCTCCAGGAGGAGGCGAAACGGCAGCAGTCCGGCCCGACGGAGGAGCTGAGGGTCGCCCTGCGCGGAACCGCGCCCGTGGTGGACGGCAAGCTGGAGGACTGGCCGGATGCCCAGTGGGCCGCCATCGACACGCGGGGGGTGGGCGCCTTCTTCGACAGCAAGAGCAAGCCCTTTGACGTGCGCGCAGCCCTGGCCGTGGCCGGAGACCGGCTCTACGCCGCCTACCGCACCGATGACCCGGCGCTTCTGCGCAACTCTGGGGACCCCATCGCCCCCTTCAAGACCGGCGGCGCCCTCGACCTGATGCTGGGCACGGACCCGAAGGCCGATTCAGGGCGTCGGGGCCCGGTGGAGGGCGACCTGCGCCTGTTGGTGACTCAGGTGGAGGGCAAAACGCGCGCCGTGCTGTACCGCGCCGTGGTGCCGGGCACCCAGCGACCCGTGGCCTTCTCCTCGCCGTGGCGTACCCTCACGCTGGACGAGGTGAGGGACGTCAGCGACCAGGTCCGGCTTGCCGGCGCGGAGGGGAACTACGAGTTCTCCGTACCCCTGGCGGCCCTGGGTCTGCTGCCCGCGCCGGGCCTGACGTTGAGGGGCGACGTGGGCATCCTGCGCGGCAACGGCTTCCAGACCGTCCACCGGGTCTACTGGCACAACAAGGCGACCGGCATCACCAGCGACGTACCCAGCGAGGCGGAGCTCACTCCCCAGCTCTGGGGCACCTGGCGCTTCGAGGCGCCGAAGGAGTCACGATGAGAAGGTCTCTACCCCTGCTGCTTGCGTGCCTCCTGTCGGCATCCCTGGCCCAGGCCACGCAGACGGACAACAGGGGCCTGCACGCGGTTCCTGCGCCGCCCACCGTGGCCATCGATGGCAGCCTGAAGGAGTGGGACCTCTCCGGCCAGGCGCTGATGTGCTACGACCTGGAGAACCTCCGCGACACCTATTCCGCCCGGGTCGCGCTGATGTACGACTCCGCCAACCTCTATGTGGGGATCCACTGGAAGGACCCACGCCCCCTCAGCAACCACCACGACCCACGCTACCAGGCCGCCAAGGGCTGGGCGGCGGACGCCGTTCAGCTTCGCTTCAAGACCGACCGAATCGCTCACGTCACGGCCTGGTACTACGCGGACGCCAAGGAGCCGGCCCTCCAGATCAGCTACGGCGATGATGGGGACCCCTTCAAAGGCCCCAACCGCCAGCTCTTTCGCACTCAGGGGTGGGAGATGGAGGACGGCGCCGCCATGGCCTTCCTCAAGGACCCCGACGGCAAGGGCTACGTTCAGGAGATGCGCCTGCCCTGGAAGGTCCTCGCGTCCGGCCGCGACTACCGTGCCGGTGACACCTTCAGCCTGGGCGTGGAGCTGCTGTGGGGCGATGCTGACTGGCCGGACATGCGCTATGCCGACAACCTTGCACCGGGGAAGACCAGCCGCGAGTTCTTCTGGACGGCCCACACCTCCTGGGGCTCCGTGACTCTGGAGCCGAGGGGCAACCTGAAGCTGCCGGTCCCCGCATGGCTTCAGCGCGCCCTTCAGCCGAAGGTCGAGACCCATGGCCCCGTGCCCATCGGCTACAGCCTGCCGCGCGCTTCACGCGTTACCATCGCCATCGACGACGGTCGCGGCCGCCGCGTGCGCACGCTTCTCCCCGCGCTGCCCCGCCCGAAGGGCAAGGTGACGGACTACTGGGACGGCCTCGACGACGAGGGGAAGCCCGCGCCGCCCGGCCGCTACACCTTCAAGGGTCTGTACCACGACCCGATCCACCTGAACTGGGTGCTCTCTTACGCCAACCCAGGCAACCCTCCCTGGCAGACTCCGGACGGCCGGGGCGCCTTCTACGGCGACCACTCAGCGGCCAGATCCGTGGCGACGAGCGGCGACTATGTTGCGCTGGCGTGTCCCATCGGCGAAGCGGGACAGCCCCTCATCGGCTGTGACTTAAAGGGGCAGCGCCTCTGGGGTCAGGCAAACCGCATCTTCGGCGAGGCCGGCATTCAGAGCCTGGCGACGGACGGCAAGGTGCTGTGGGTCGGCGCGGACTCCAACCCGCCGACCATCTACCGCGTGAAGGTCGCCACCGGCCTCTACGCCCCCTGGAGCCGCACCTCCCGCGACGCCGAGGGTCACGAGTACCAGGTCCTCGACCTCCCCGTGTCCGACCCCGATCCCGCTGGTGCATCGAGCGGGCAGGGGCCCAGGCTCTCCGCGCTCGCGTACCAGCGGGGGCTCCTGGCCGTCTGCCTGTACCGTGAGGGCCGCATCCTGCTCATGGACGCCGAGACCGGTGACTTGAGGCGCTCGCTACCCTGGGTGCGCCCGCAGAGCGCCGCTTTCGACGCGGATGGGAGCCTGGTGGTCCTCTTCGACGGCGGACACCTTCGGCGGGTGAGCCAGGCCGGCGTGGAGTCGCCCTTCGGCGACCGCGAGGTGGTGCTGCCTGGCGCCCAGAGCGTTGCCGTGGACGCCCAGCGTCGTGTCTACGTCTCCGTGCGCGGCTGGGACCAGAACGTGAAGGTCTACTCGCCGACGGGGCGGCTGCTAAGGGAGATCGGCCGGCACGGTGGGCGGCCCTTCAATGGGCCCTATGATCCAGCGGGGATGCTGAACCCGGCCCAGATCGCCCTGGACCGCCTGGGGCGCCTGTGGGTTACCGAGGAGAGCACCAACCCCAAGCGCACCAGCGTATGGGATTCGCGCACCGGCAAACTGGTGAAGGAGCTGGTAGGCACCACCTCCTACGCCGGGGCCGGGTCGCTCAACCCCTTCGACCCCACCATGGCCTTCTCTGACGACACGGTCTACCGGATCGATCTGGCGAAGGGCACCTGGCGGCCGGTCTACTCCTTGGGCTCCCGTGGGGTGGCCAACGACCTCTTCCCGCCCCACGTCAACGCCACCACCAATCGAGTGATCCGGCACGGCAGGGACACCCTCGTGATCACGGCGGGGGCGGCCTGGGGCGTAACCCAGTGCTCGGTGCTGAGGGGCGGCAGGTGGCGCTCCGCCGCCGCAGCGGGGATCGTCCTGGACCCGGAGGAGCTGAAGCGCAACCAGTACGCTCCCCAAGAGGTCCGGGACCGCTTCTCCCACTCTGTCTTTCGCGGACACGCGAAGGAGTGCTTCGCCTGGGCCGACCGCAACGGTGACGGGCTGGTGCAGGCGAACGAGATGGCCTTCGCCCCACCGAAGGCCGGCGGCCAGCCGGTGTCGCTTCAGGGCTTCTACTGGGGCCAGCTTCCGGGCCCGGACGGCACGCTCATCTGGAACGACCTGAGCCGCCAGAGCATCGTCAAGCTGCCCATCAGCGGCTACACCGCCTGCGGGGCTCCCGTCTACAGCCCGTCGGGCCTGACCACGGTGAAGCTGGACAGGCCTCTGCTCTCCGGCGGCGAGGGAGCGGCCATGGGCGGCGCGGACGGCGTGGTGTACCTGAACCAGGACCCGCTGATGGCGGTGGATGCGAAGGGGAAGGTGCTCTTCACCTATCCCAGCCACCACGTCTCCGTTCACGGCTCCCACACGGCGAAGGCCGCCCGGCCGGGCTACTTGATCGGGCCCTCCTCGATACTTGGGACCGCGTACCTCGGCCCGGGGATCGGCGAGGTCTTCGACCTCAACGGCAACCTGGGAGAGAACTACCTCTTCACCCGCGATGGCCTACTCATCCAGTCGCTGTTCCGTGACGTGCGCGGCGGCTTCGAGGTGCCCGGCAAAGCCGTGAGGGGGATGGCGATGGACGCCACCACGGCCGGGGGCGAGAGCTTCGGCGGCAACTTCGTGCGCACCGCCGATGGTCGCACCTACCTCACCATCGGCGGCACCGATGCCCGCGTGCTGCGCGTGTCCGGCCTGGAGAGCCTGCGGCGCTTTGGCGGCGCCTTCACCTACACCCCGGCTCAGTACGTGAGGGCCCAGGAGGTGGCGCGCGAGAACGCCGCTCGAGCAGCGGAGCCGAAGCGCTTCACTGTGCCGAGAGCGGCTAGCGCCCCCGTCATCGACGGAAAAGCCGACGACTGGCCAGGCCTGCTGAGCGACGACGCATCGGCGATGGAGCTCCAGGAGAGCTCCGAGCAGCGCTATGGACGCGTTCAGGCCGCCTACGACAGCCGGAACCTGTATCTCGCCTACCGCGTGACCTCCGGCGCGGATCACCCCCGCAACGCCGGACAGGACGATCGGCTGCTCTTCAAGACCGGGGACGCGGTCGACCTGATGCTGGGTCCGGAGCCCCAGGAGGGCCTGGCGGGCGATCTGCGGCTGCTGCTCACCCTCCGCGGCGGCGCGCCCATAGCCGTGCTGAACCAGAAGCTCGCGCCGGACGCCCCCGCCTCGGAGCACTACGCCTTCACCTCTCCCTGGCGCTCCATCCCCTTCGACCGCGTACGCACGGCGCCGGAGGTGAAGCTGGCCGCCGCTCCCGTCGCGGGCGGGTATCTGCTGGAGGCAGCCGTGCCCTGGACCTTGCTGGGCGTGACGCCAAGCCCGGGCCTCACCCTCCGAGCGGACGTGGGCATCCTCTCCGCGGACGCGGGCGGCACCCAGACGGTGGCGCGGCACTACTGGAGCAACGGGGCCACGGGCCTGGTGAACGACGTTCCCGGCGAGGCGGACCTAGCGCCGGAGCTGTGGGGGACGTGGGAGCTGGAGTAGCGGGGCGAGACCAGGGGGCGGGGGGGCGCTGGGTGGCGCCGGGCTGGAACCCCGGCGCGACAGATCCCGAAGCCGGCTCAAGCCGGCTGGGGCCTCAGTGGTCCAGCCCAGATGTGTCATCGTGGTACGGGGTCTGTGGGGAGCAGCCCCAGTGCATCAGTACTCGCATGTCTCAGCCGCCTTCTAGGCGGCTTGGGAGCTGTCGCGCCGGGGTTCCAGCCCGGCGCCACTCGGCGCTGCGGCGCTACGCCCCGGCGGGCTTCGCGCGGGAGGCCATGTAGGCCAGCTCGTCCGCGGTCAGCTCGCTCTCCGTGCGGCGGCGTTCGGTAACGCTGGGGTCTTGGGGCGGAGCGGCGGGGCCCTTCACCAGGTCCTCCGTGGAGACGAGGACCGAGTAGCGGAGGCGAAACTGCTTCTCGCGGTCCGTGAGCCGGCGCTTAGCCTCCTCAGACAGCCCGTCCAGCCACTTCGACTTCATGTTGGCCTCGACGCTCTTGTGGCGGGCCAGAACGGAGGAGGAAAGGCTCTCCCGGTCGATCTCCACCCAGGCCTCCGCGTCGTAGAGCCGTCGGATGGTGCCGGTGAGGTCCCCGAAGTGGTCGAAGTAGAGCTGGCTCTTGAGGTCAGCCAGCGTGGCGTCTCGCTTCACCACGCGCACGCGGTCGCCCGGCTGCCAGCTCTTCTTGGTGGTTGCTTTCTCAGCCATAGCACTGCCTTTCCGGAAAGGTGGCGTCGAACCTGGGGCCGCCGATCGCTCAAAGGATGTTAGCTAGTCAGCTAGCTCTAGGGCGCTTGGTACGGGGACGCGCACCGGACTGCCTCATCGCGGCAACGCAGGTTCGCCCTCGTGGGACGGAGCATCAGACAGACGGCGGGGGTGCAGGGCAGTGGAGACTAAGGAGGGTTGAACTGCCGCCCAGCGCATCGCCGCGCGACGGGGGTTGGGTAAGCTGCCCCTGCCAACCGGGATGCCGGTCGCAAGGACAGCCCACCGCCTGTGAGCCCCTAACGGGACCCACCACGCATGACGCGGTGCCGCTTACGCCGGCCCATGCGGTTGCTCTTCCCGACGCCGGGACCATGATGTCTCTGTGCCAAGGGATACCTCC